>CAMDAB010000017.1 GCA_945888475.1 Saprospira grandis DSM 2844
GAAATCAGCTTTATATACCAGACCGTAGCAATGATGTAAAGAATTACCGTTATCATGAAGATATTAACGTAGCTAATGTCGAGATTGCGCATCCAACCAAATAGCAGAGAACTAATAAACCAACTGCCCGACCATACAGCCGCCTGCAATGCACTTAAAATCTCCTGATTGCGCTCCCCTACATAATTCAGGCTGAGCTCGGAGGTGGAAGGGCCAGCAACATTCATAAGTGGCTGTCTCAATAAATAAGCCGTTATGGCAATGGGCAGGGCAAAGCTGTAATTTCGAAACCATTCGGTGCTTGCCATGACAAAAAGTGCCAATATTGCCAGTCCCTGAAAAGTTACAATGGAGGTTCTGTACCCGTAATGGCGTTGTATAAAAGGAATAAACAGCAGCATTGCTGCAACCAATATAAAACTGAGCGATCCGATAATTGAAAAATCCCTGGAATCGACTCCGTGTACCGATTGAAAGAAAAGATTGATGAAGGGAATGGTAAAACCTGCACCCACAGCTATGAGAATTGTCGGAATAAGTGCATTCAATATCAGCCTCCAATCGTAGGATTTAAAAATATTTTTAATTTTGACCTGTTCACTGAGCGGCTCTTCAATATTGATGCGGAAAACAAAAATAGAACCTATTAATGCAGTTAGGGCAAATATTTGCAACATGAGTTTTTCAGTGAATATTTCAGGCGCAAACCCGGCCAAAAGGTAATTGATAAGCCCGGATGCAAAAACCGAGATACTAAAAGTCTGAAAGTAGAGGGAAATTGCTTCTGAATGTGTTTCCTTTTTAGCATTTAAAATAATAAATGGCATAGCACAAACCTGCAACATCAGTCTAAGTACGCCATACAAAATCATACCGACCATAATACCTGGCTGAAATTTGTATTCAACAGCAAAAATTACCAAAAAAGAAACAATTGGCAGTGCAATGGATGAAATTCGAAAAAATGGAATCAGTCTACGCCCTTTGATATAAACACCCAGCGGTAAGGCCAATACCATAATTGCAACATAACGAAAAGCTGTTATGTTGGCAATTTCACTGTCACTATAGCCTAAATCCCTCAAATAGTAATTGAAGAGCATAAAAAATGCCGCATCGACCAACTGAATAAAAAATACCGCAATAATGAGCGATACAATATGTTTTTCAACTTTACGAAAACCTGAGATGATTTCCACAAAAGGATTGGGCATAAATTTAGAATTTGGGAGCCTGTTTTTCCATGCGCTCCATTTTCTTTTTCAATTTTTCTTGATCGAGCTTACCACCTTTTTTGTAATAATCTTTTTCGATTTGATTTAAAAATGGTACAACAAGACTAATTCTCAATCCAAAATTATTGAGGGACTGCATGCGCGCTCCAGAGATTACCAGATTGTCGTTGTTGAAATCCTGTTGAAATTTCTGAAGGTCGTAACTGCTGTGTAGCCGGTAGAAGAGTCTTATTTTGAATATGTAAAACTGCTCATCTCTCGATTCTTTTTTGAGCAAAAATCTGAATTTGAATGCAAGATCTGCAAAGATTTCAGCCCAAATTCCGTATTGAGCAATTGGTACCCTATAATCTCCCCCAAAGGAATAACGGTAACGTACCTGGCCAAAATGTAAGGCCCCTCCAACACTAAAAAACTCAGATTTCAAAGGCCTGTAAGCAACAGATGCGTCGAATGAAAAACAGTTTACGATTACCTCGGCAGTTTCTCTGAGGATAGCCGGATTTTTACTCAGCTGTTTTTTGGAAATATTGCCAAAACTGATTGCCATATTGGTAAAACGACCGTACTTGCCAAAACCGAAGCGATATCCAGACAGTGTTTTGAAATCGGCCAGATTGTGTCCTTCCCTGTCGTTGAATTCCGAAATAATTCGATTGGTCTCTTTTTGATTTAGAAATGATAATTCATAGCCTCCCTCGGCATAAAACTGTGAGAAGGAAACAGTAGAATATACAAGTAAAAGTGTCAAGTAAAAATATTTCATCCTAGGATAAGTTTTTTAAAATCTGATACTGATAGCTGCAATGGCAATGGCCGAAAGTGCTACTCCAAGCCAATTAAGTCTCGATAATTTTTCACTAAATATTAAAACACCCAACAGAGCGGAAATAGCAACAATGGTAATATTGTTCACAGGAAGTACGACCGACTTATCCCCAAGTGCATCGAAAGCTTTCAACAGAAAATAAATGGAGAAATAATTGGGTACGCCCAAAAATATTCCGGCCAGCAAATTTTTAAAAGCGAATTTCTGTTTTGAACGAATCGACTGAAACAATATGACAGCAGAACCAATAATCGCCGCCGAGGCAAAAATACCTGTGCTGAACTCGGCAGAATCGTTGCCCGAGCTGTCAATCACTGAGTTTTGAACATATTGAAGTCCACATTCAATAGCACCACTTACCAAAAAAGCATAAAGCGGAAAAAACCAGACTAAGAATCCTGCATTTGCTGTTACACTGTCTTTTTTTTGCTCAATTGTTGGAACTTTTTTCGATGGCCAATTGCTCAGCACCACTGCACCCAATGCCAAAAGTACTCCGAAAATCTTCATAGCTGTTGCCGGCTCGGAAAAAGCAATTATAGCAAAGGGCACCGAGATAACAATTGACATTTTTTGTAATACTGAGGCAACTGTGAGCCCAAAGAACAATACGGTCATGCCTACCGCATAAAATCCGGATATAAACAAAATACCTAAACCAAGTGCAAATGGTAACCATGGCGCAGCCAAAGTTTCGACACCGAAAGGAAATCGTCCCAAAACCACTGTACCGCAAATGATGCAGACAAAATAATTCGCCACAATAGCCTGAAAAGTATCAATCCCATATTTGGGAAAAAACTTAAATACCATGACCAATATTGTAGAACTTAGGACACTCAGGAGCAGAAAAACCATATGAAGCAGTAAACTTTAATTTTTTAGAGTGGCAAATATACACTTAACTATTTTAAGCTGTTAACTTTGCTTTCAAAAGCTTCAGGGATGAACCCAAACTATTCCGAACTTCAAAACGACAAGGATCGTTACAAATTGCTTCTTACTTTGAAACACAGCGATATTGCTAAATTTGTTGGCAGCTATCTCTATTCAAAAACCTTATTGGCAAGCGCTTACAGAAATTTTTTATTAGTTTCCTTGCTTCTCTTTACCTGCACAACAGCTTATCTGCTTTTTATCTATTCAAACAAATGTCTGACATATCTGAGCGGATTTTTGTTAGGCTTAATCAGTTTTTTTCTACTGGTTGCACCACATGAAATCATACATGGGCTGATGTATAAATATTTTGGAGCCAAGCGCGTAAAATATGGCGTCATATGGTCAAAACTGGCTTTTTATGCTATTGCGCCAAATTTTGTGGTCCATAAAAAACAATTTATTGTGTTGGCTGCAGCCCCTTTTGCCGTTATCAGCACAGCACTCATAAGCTTAATTCTTTTTAGTTTCGGAAATCCTTTTTGGCATTTTTACTTTTGGGGACTTTTTCTTACACATAGCTTGGGTTGTGTTGGCGATTTTGCGATGATTGCTTTTTTTGAACTACAGGGAAAGCAGGCTTTATATACTTTCGATGATGAAAAAGCGGGGGTCAGTTATTTTTACCTGGAACGTACGTGAATCAAAATTTTTATCAAATATTTTGTTGTACTCTGTATATATTTATATCTTGTTGTGCCTAACCAAAATATATGAATAAAGTCACAAAATGGCTATTTGCGGCAGTAATGATTCTGCTTATTGCCGCCAGTTTCATCCCAAATCCAATCAATATTCCGCTGCTATGGACCTGGCGCACGGTATTGTCTATTGCGCTCGTAATCCTTTATTTAAAAGATATTTATCTGCCATCAAGATTCTTTTGGGTAATGAGCTCCATATCGGCACTCACGGTTTCCGGATTTTTTATTCCTCTTTTGTATTATGCCGCTCAGTCAGCATTATTGGTCTTTATCGCTGTCTGCGCACTCGATATGCTACTACTTTTCAATAAAAAAAACCTGGTCGATTGCCAAAGAATGCTGCCGAGGTTATTTTCCCTGGGAGATGACAATCCAATTAAGCTGAAATTAAAAAACAATAACGGTCTTAAACTCAAAGTTAATATTATTGATGAATTGCCCGTTCAGTTTCAAAAAAGAGATTTTGTTATTAACACCATTTTAAAAGGCTTCGGCGAGGAAACTATTGTTTATGAATTGAAACCGCTGAGCAGAGGTGAATATTTGTTCAGAAAAATTAACCTCTTTCTTAAATCTCCCTTAGGCCTTGTTGAACGCAGAATTGTCATAAATTCGGACGCCAGTATAGCGGTGTATCCTTCTGTCATTCAAATGAAAAAATATGAATTGCTGGCACTGGCTAGAATTTCCATCTTTCCGGGTGTAAAAAAAATGCGTAAGCTAGGCAGCAGCTATGAGTTTGAACAGATCAGAGAATATGTGAAAGGTGACGATTTTCGCTCCATCAACTGGAAAGCCACAAGCCGAAAGAATGCGCTGATGGTAAACCAATATGAGGATGAGCGCTCCCAACAGATTTTTACAGTAATCGACAAGGGCCGATCGATGAAAATGCCTTTCGAAGGACTTAGTCTGATGGATTATGCCATCAATACCTCGCTCGTCATCTCGAATGTAGCACTGCAAAAACATGACAAGGTGGGCCTGCTCACTTTCTCCGACAAAATTGGGGCTACCGTAAAACCTGAAAGCGGCCCCAAACAGCTGAGGGTAATCATTGAAACCCTTTACAAAGAAAAAGAGCGAAACCTTGAAGCCAATTTCGAGTTGCTCTATCAGGCATCAAGGCAGTTTATACGTCGTCGTTGCCTTATGTTTTTATATACCAATTTCGAAAGTCATTCGGCAATGATGCGCGTTTTGCCCATCCTTCGCATGATCAATCACCTGCACCTGTTGGTTGTAATATTTTTTGAAAATACCCAAATCAAAGACTTTGCAGATAAAGATGCCAATAATACAGAGGATATTTACAACAAAACAATTGCCATGAAATTTGTGGAGGAAAAGGAACGCATAGTTCAGGAACTTCGCCAATATGGCATTCAGGTTATTCTCACCCGGCCTGAAGATCTCTCCATCAATACAGTCAATAAATATCTGGAACTGAAAGCAAAAAGGATGATTTGATATTCAAAATTTCCTTTTAAAATATGATGGGATCTGTTTCATGCGAGACAGAAATCATGTTCTTTACTGACCAAGATCAACTATTTTTAAACAAGATACTTAGTTTCTTTGTTTCTATTTCCTCAACATATTAAAAAATGTTTATATACATGTAACTACATTTATTGTAATAATTTTATACCTTCGCCGTTAAAACAAGCCTTTTGCAATGAATCCTACAAAAAGGGAATCGCTTAATTTTCTTAGCACCATTACCGAAGCTATTGCTACAGCAAGTGACGCCCAGTCGCTTGCGGATGCTTTGTTTAAGGTTGTGGATGAGTTTATTAATGTGCCATACTCTTCTATTTTCTTGTGGGATTTCAAAGAAAACCGGCTTAGGCTATATGCCAATAAGGGCTTTTCGGAAGAGGATAAAATTTATAGTGAAAATACTGCGATGGAACGACATCCAGGTTGGGTTTTTACCAATAGAGAAGCATTGGTTATCAATGACATGCAAACCGAAACTGTCCCCAACTACGTTAAATCCGGAAAACGTGAATTTGTTGTTAGATCCAGGCTTTGGATGCCTATTTCGACCGAAGACAAATCGCTGGGAGCTTTTGGTTTTGCGAGTGAGGAACCCAATTTTTTTACAGAAGAATATCAAAGCATTCTGAAACTCTGCTGTAGGCTCGCTGGAAATATTTATTCTAACATAATTTTTGTTGATTCTGAGAAAAAATACGTCGAAGAAATTGAGTTTTCGATGAAACAGTTGCAAAGTGCCAGCAATGCTCAGCAGAATTTCATTGCAAAAATGAGCCATGAGATGCGTACTCCGCTCAATGGTATCATTGGAATGGCAAAACTGATGTCGAAATCTGCCATGGAGGAAAAACAGCGCAATTATCTTGATATCATCTCCGATCAATCGCAGGTATTGCTCAATCTTATCAATGACATTCTCGATATATCAAAAATACAGACAGAAGATTTTAACATTGTCGATTTTCCATTTAATCTGGAAGACAGCATCAATTCTGTCTTAAAATCACAAAAATTTCAGGCCGATCTAAAGGGTATAAAATTAAAGTACCTCAAAGATTCCGAGGTAGTTAGCTTTGTTTCGGGCGACTCACTTCGTTTTGCTCAAATCCTTACCAATCTCATCAGTAATGCGATAAAATTCACCTCGAATGGGGAAGTAAGATTGAGTCTTTCGCTTATAAACCGCGACAAAGACCAACAGCTACTTTCTTTCTCTGTAAAAGACAGTGGAATTGGTATCGAAGAAAGCAAGTTGAATGCAATTTTTGAAAAATTTACGCAGGCCGATGACTCTATCTCGCGTACACATGGTGGAAGCGGTTTGGGACTTTATATTGTGAAGGAACTCATTCAAAAAATGAACGGTAATATCTCTGTACTTAGTATACCAGGCAAGGGCAGTGAATTTACTTTTGAAATACCGTTCCGCATCAATGAGGAAATCAATAAGGAAGAGGGCGTTGAAACAACTGTCATTTTCGATCACTCCAAACTGCTGGTCGTTGAAGATAATCCCGTAAATATGCTCTATCTCGAGACGATTCTCAGTGATTTTGGTTTTGAAATTGACAAAGCAATTGATGGGCTGGAAGCAGTTCAGAAATGCCGCGAAAACAGTTATGATCTTATTCTCATGGATGTGCAAATGCCCAAACTTGATGGTATAAGTGCATCGAAAATTATCAGAAATGAACTTAAAGTCGATACGCCTATTCTGGCTCAGTCGGCTAATACTGTTCAAAAAGATATTGATGCTTGTTATCTTGCTGGTATGAATGCCTACATCGCCAAGCCTTTTAGCCTCGAGCAGTTGATTGACAAACTCAGCCTCTTTCTCAGACATTCAAATGCAATTAATCAAAAGACAATGAGTTTACAGAAACTGGCTATGAAATATGCCCATAAAAAAGAAGACGCAGACAAATTATACAAATTATTTATACATACGACAAGCCAGGACCTGCAAAGTATGAGAAATATGATTGCTCATGGATCTTGGACAGACTTAAAAAATCTTGCGCACAAGCTCAAATCATCTTTTATGGCTTTCGAAATAACCGAGGCCATGCAAATTTGTTCAAAAATTGAAAATTCAACGGAAATCAATCCCGATGAAATCGATGCTGAATATGAAAGGCTTTTGCAAATTGTAAAACCCTATCTCAGCGATGAAAGAAATTAATTTAACCGATCCGGACTTTGCAGAAAGTGTTTTCAGAATTTTCTGTTCTGATAATCCGGTTATTATGTTGGAATTTACCGGAACTTATGGTTTAGTAGCACCAAATACCATAAAAGGCGCTCAAGCACTGGATCGAACAAAAGAAAGGCTGGGAGGCAAATACTACGGAAGCATACTAGGAAATTGCGATGCATTTCGAAAAATTTTGCCTGCTCATATTGAAACCAACATAGAGGACATTGTCAATATTTTTGAAAGAGCCTTTATTAGATTTGATGTTGCCTGCAGAAATCCTAACAATAAAGTTGTAAAAGATGGACGCCATCAGGTTTTGATTGAAAATCCTAATTTTAGAAAACAAATAGAAAAAGTTGAACTGCGGATGATAGATCAACTTCAGGCTTCCGATTTTTTTATTGAAAATTATCAGGGCCTGCTTTGCACCAGCGCAAATATAAGTGGTCATGCCGCTGGCGCTATTACCAATTTGCAACATGCGCTTGATTTTGGTGAGGCCCGTGGAGTTGAACTTTTTGTACACAGTGGCCTGCTCATCCAAAACTTAGGTTCCTATCCTTCCTTTTACATTGGCAAAGACGAAATTAGCATAGAAAGAAAGGGATACAGAGATTCCGAAATTCTTGCGGAAGCAAAAGAAAGAATTTACAAAACGCACTAAATCAATACTGCAGCAACTCTCTTGCGTTCAGCTTTGCCGATTCTGAAGGTGGGTCACCGCTTAGCATCTTCGCAATTTCGATGATACGCTCTTCCTCATTCAGTTGTTTCACTGCCGTAATTGTTCTGTCTTCAAGTACAGTCTTATGGGCAAAATAATGCAAATTGGCTTTAGCTGCAATCTGGGGTGAATGGGTGATAGAAATTACCTGATGATTTGCAGCTAGTTTTTGCAGGATGATTCCCATCTGAAGCGCAACCTCTCCAGAAACGCCGGAATCGATTTCATCGAAAATCAAAGTAGGCAAGGTGATTGCATTGGCAACCAATGATTTGATACAAAGTGCCAAACGCGACATTTCACCACCAGATGCAATGCCCTTTATTTCCTCTAAACGGCTGCCCTTATTGGCTGCAAAAAGAAAACGAAGTTGATCGGTTCCGCTGGGCAACAACTGTCCACATGGTTGAATATCAACCTTCAGCTGCGCATGTTTCATCGACAACTGCTCCAATAACTGGGCAATTTCTTTTTCGAAAGGCAGCACAGCTTTTTTTCTTTTTTCTGAAATTTTAGCACCTAATTCGAACAATATTTTTTCCTGGGCGGAAATTCGACGCCCCAGTTTCAGGATTTCTTCATCTAAATCTTCAAAACCCTGAAGTTTTTCCTCCAATTCTGTTTTGAGACTGAGTAATTCAGCTTCGGAGCTGACATAATGCTTTTTTTGCAAACGAAAGAGCTGATCGAGCCGCTCATTCACCTCCTGAAGCCTTGCGCCGTCGTATTCGGTATCATCCGCAATATCGGAAAATTCTGATGAAATTTCTTCCAATTCATATTTCAACCCTTCGAATCGTTCCATCAGTTTGGGCAATTTGGGATGAAATTCGGCAATATCGGAGAGTTCGTGAATCAGATCTGCGATGATATTAACCGCAGAAACTTCTTCATCGGTTAAACCTGCAGTTGCCATCAGCAGTGCTCTTTTGATATCTTCGGCATTTGAAAGTTGTTTTTGCTCGCTTTCTAGTTCTTCCTGCTCCCCTTCCCTCAAGTCCGCTTCTTTCAGTTCATTGAGCTGAAAGAGCATAAAATCATTTTCCTTATTGGCATTTACGCTTCTATTTTTCAGCCTTTCCAGTTTTTTTCGGTCAGTTTCCCAGGCAGTAAAAGCTTCAAGATATGGATCGGATAAGGATTTATTATCAGCGAGGGCATCTACCACTTTGAGCTGAAAATCCGGATCCTGAATATTCAGTGTATCGAATTGCTGATGTAGGTCGACCAGTTTTTCTGTCAGATCGCGCAGCGTTTCTGCCTTTACGGGGGTGTCGTTGATAAAAGCACGACTTTTACCAGCCGGAGTGATTTCGCGACGCACGAGTGTCTCTCTGGCATAATCGATATCCTCTGTTTTGAAAAAAGATTCCAAATCGTAGGTACTGAGGTCGAAAACTGCTTCAACCACACATTTATTATTCAAATCGTAAAGCACCTTGGTATCGGCACGTTTTCCCATAATCAGGCCAAGGGCACCCATCATAATGGATTTACCTGCGCCAGTTTCACCGGTTATGATGGTCAGATTATCGGAAAAATCTATGTCGACCGATTCTATGATGGCATAATTTCTTATGGATAATGAACGGATCATATGCTGAATCTAAAGTAAAATTTTTGGTCTGCTGCAAATATAGGACAGAAAAAAGAGAATTGCCAATTATTTTACAACAAATTCGTGCATTTATTTGGTTTTGCTTGGCATTTTAATCAAAATACTGACGTTCTTGATCATAAATCACATGCTCATCATCGTATTTGCAATTCACCACAAGCTTTGTTAGCTTTTTCATGGTCTTAAATTTTGGCGAGCTCTTTAATACCATTTACCATAGTTTCCCAGGCAAATTTCTTTTTCTCTTCCTTTACAAAGGCTTCAAAAGTTTCTTTTTTGCTGTTTTGGTAAAAATCGATAATTGAATCAGCTATTTCATTGGCATTGGGTTCAGTTACATAACCAGCTTTGCCATTGGGTACAATCTCGGGCAGACCGCCAACATTGGTGACCAGCATCGGTTTTTCGAAATGATAGGCCATCTGAGAAATGCCACTTTGTGTAGCTGTTTTGTATGGTTGAACCACCATGTCGGCAGCGCCAAAATAAGGAGCAACTTCAGAATCGGGTATAAAATCGGTATGTAAAACGAGCAGGTCCTTAATGCCAAGGCGCTCAATCTGCTCATCATAAGGTTTCGAATCGCTGTAATATTCTCCGGCAACTATTGCTTTTATGCCCATTTTGCGAATTCTTTCATCGGCCATTGCATCCAAAAGCAGATCAAGTCCTTTATAGTCGCGGATGAAGCCAAAAAAAAGCAAATATTTTCCTTCGGGATCCAACTTAAGTTTTTTTCTCGACTCGGACATTTCCAAGGGCAAACCATAATTATCATAAATGGGATGAGGGATAAAACGCACCGGCTGATCGCCGACAAATTTTTTCATATCCTCCTCCACCGATCTTGACATTACTATAAAAGCATCGACCGGCTTTACAAAGTATTTGGCAAAGGGCCTGTCTCCAAACCTTTTTTCATGGGGTATAATGTTGTCGATTATTGAAATAATGCGGCTATGTCTGTTTTTTCTAATTCTTCTTAATATCGTTCCGAAACAAGGGCCCATAAAGGGAAGCCAGAATTTTACAATTACGATATCGGGTTTAAGTTTTGAAATTTCATTGCCGACAGACCACCAGTTTAATGGATTGACAGAGTTTATTTTTGAATGAATTTTCAGGCCCTTGGGCGCAGGCTCTGTTGTATACTGTGTCTTTCCAGGAAATAGAAAACCCGGATACTGCAAACTAAAACTGTAAATCTCCACCTCATCGCCCGCTTCCTGAAAAGCATAGGCGAGTCGCTCGTTGTATGCAGCCAATCCCCCACGCAATGGGTGAGCTGTGCCGATGATGACTATTTTCATTTTTTAGACTTTTGACTATTAGACGCTTAATACTTGGAGGACTTTTTTATTAGACTTCAGATTCGCTTCGCGGAGCTCTCTCGTCTTGGAACGAGATCAGTTTTCAGACATCAGACATTGGCCTTTTTTAAGACTTTTGTCTATCAGACACTGGACTTGGAGAACTTTTTATTAGACTTCAGATTAAGAAAAGCTGCGCATGGAGAAATTTTTGAAAGAGGTCAAAAAATGTCAAATTCTTTCTTCTTCACTTCTTTCACTGCGTGGAACTCTCTAGTCTGGGACGAGATCGGTTCCTCTTTAAATCTCAACATCTTTCCTCAATCTGCGGCATTAAAATACCGCACTCTTTTGGCTCTGTTTTTTCTCAAAGGTTAAAACCGTTTGGAAAAATTCGTTTTACGAAACTTCTTTTCTCTTTCAATCTCAACTTCTTTCCTCTCTAAATCTTTCCCGCTTCCTTTCTCCATTCATACCTTTCGTACCTGATTTTCAAACCCGGAATTTTGACATTTAAGTTTTCAAGATCCGATTCGCTGAACGAAGCCAGTTGTTTGAAAGTAAAAATCCCTTCAGCATTGAGCTTTTTCTCCATACTGTTACCAAGGCCTGGTAATTTCATCAAATCATCCGGAATAATTTTTTCTGCTTTAGGTGCAGTTTTTTTGGCAGATTTGGGCTCTTTTTTTGTTTTTGGAGTTTCTTCTGCATCCTCATTTTCGGCATCTTCCGATTTGTGGCGCGATGCTTTTTGCCTAAGTATCTCACTCAGTTGGTCCAGTTGGTTTTCGAGGCCATCAAGTCTGTCGGCGAGGCGGCCATAAAGCCTTTGTTCAAAAACGAGAAAACGTTCCTCAAGCTGCTCGTAGCGGCGCTGAAGATCATCTTGAATTACTTTTTTAATTTTGTCAAACATGGTTTTAAGTTTTAGGGGGAATTAAAACTGAAGGGCTATAAAAAGTTGTACACCAAAATTGCTGTCTCGGTCTTTACGGAAAATAAATTCCTTGTTAGCGTCCAAAGAACTTTGTTGAACATCATAATTATTGTTTGTTACATCTGCTAGACCATAATATACACGGGTTCCAACGCGCAAACCTTTTGTAAAGAACAGAGAAGCACCAAAATTCAAACCGTAGTCAACTGTATTAAAAAGTGTGCCTCTTTTTTCATTAAAGTTATAGTATGAGCCTATTCTTGACGGATAATTAATTGTAGTCTGGTCTAGCCTTCCGGTTTTATCTACAGCCCTATCTGCCAATGCCCCGGCATCATCAGTACCTCTGAGGTCAAGTTCTATCTCAAGAAAATCTGCAGGATCTGGATTTACAGGATCGATTGCTCCATATTTCAATATGCCTAAAGATCGAGAAGACACCAAAAAAGAAATACTCGGGCCAAAATCAAACATCAACCTGTCTTTGATGGCAAAGGCATAAAACGTAATTGGAATCTCAACATAGCCGTTGGTAATGTTTACGCTGCGAATCCTTTTTTGACCAGTAAAAATCTGGGTTAAATTCATATTTGATACCGTACCGTCAAGTCTCAGATATGAGTTATCAGCTTCGAAGCGGTGAAGCGCACCTTTTTGACTAAAAAGCACCTCAGCTCCCAGTCCGATATAGTCATTGAAAGGCATAGAAAAAGTGCCCCCTACACAAATACGAGCGGTCGTTTTGTACGATTCCAGATTATTGCCTGCTGCATCAGTTTCTTTTGGCCCAAACATTTGCGACAAGGTTGCCCCAGCTCTGAAGCCAAATTTATAATCTATCTGTGCCTGTACTTTAAAAATTGTAAAAACAGTTAAAATAAAAAGGAGTTTATTGCTGAATTTCATGATTCCGAATTGTAATTTTAGGCTTTAATAATTTGCTGCAAAGATAGAAAAACTTATTGTAGAAATTGAACAGCATTAAAATTGAAAAAGGCATTTATGAGGCTGTTTTTATTCTTAACTAAACTGATTTCTGAATGAAATTCCGGACAGAACTAATTCCTCAAAAAATTTCGAGTCCCATTGCTTTCGACCATCAAATCCTTGCTTTGGGATCCTGTTTTGCTGAAAACATTGGTGGAAGATTAGCTGCACTAAAATACCGGACAGATATCAACCCCTTTGGAATTCAGTACAACCCGGCAACGATTGCAGAAGGTCTTCAACGGATTATTTCGGGAAAGGCTTTTGAAATGAAGGATCTTTTTAAGCATAACGACGAATGGCATAGCTTTGCTCATCACAGCGATTTTTCGGACGCAAATCCCGAAAATGCGCTCGAAAAAATGAATAACAGACTTGAAAGAACTGCCAATACCATTAGGGAAACGAATTTTCTGATGCTCACGTTGGGTACAGCCTGGGTTTTTATCTTAAAGGAAAATTCAACAATTGTCAGCAATTGCCATAAATTAGCGGCCGAAAAATTTATCAGAAAAAGACTAAGTGTTGAGGATATTTTCTCATTGTTAAAAAAACCATTAGAGGACTTAAAATCTATTAATTCTGATTTACAAATTATCCTAAGCGTGAGTCCAATCAGACATTTGAAGGATGGCCTGCACGAAAACCAACTCAGCAAGGCAACATTATTGCTGGCAGCCGAAAAACTCTGTGCCGAATTCAAAAACATGTATTATTTCCCTGCCTATGAACTATTACTCGACGATCTGCGCGACTATCGTTTTTATGCTTCCGATATGACGCATCCCAGCACACAGGCAATTGATTATATCTGGGAAAAATTTGAAGAAAGTTGTCTTAATTTTAATGAAAGCCAACTTAGAAAAGAAATTGGCCAACTGGTACAGGCCGTGAATCACCGATTATTCAATCCTACATCAGAAAAAAGTCGTAAATTTGCAGCAGCACAAATTAAATTAATTGAAGCTTTAAAAAATAAGGCTTCACATCTTAATTTTAATGACGAATCAGCTTATTTCAGTTCAATTATAAACCAATCGAAATAAAAAATTTTAAGAAACAATGAGTCAATACCGACAATATATTTACTGGGCTCTTGGTTTTGGGGCAATCGGGGCAATTGTTTACTATTTCAGTGACATCCTAGTTTGGATGCTGTTGGCATGGGTTATATCGCTTTTGGGTTCGCCGGTTATGAATTTTTTGTCGAAAATAAAACTTGGCAAAAAAAGGCTATCGGCAGCTCTAAGGGCATCGATAACACTGCTGTTTTTTATACTCATTTTTGCCCTTTTTCTGGCGCTCTTTGTACCGGTTATTATACAACAGGGTAATAACCTTGCAAAAGTAAATTACACTCAGGTAATGGAAGGCCTGGAAGAACCAATCAATCATTTGTATAAAAAGCTCGACGATGCCGGTCTTGTAGAACACATTCCAACTGCTGACGACAGGCTAAAAAACAAAAAAGACAGCCTGAAAAACCCGCTCGACAGTATCAATATCAAGCTTCCAAATGAGGAAACAGCGGTGACAGTTAAAACCATCCAAATCGATTCCATACTTCGAAAAAAAGGCGATACAATTACCAAAACCAATATTCAACTGAGCATCAGTATTGAGAAACCTGAAAAAGACAGACCAAGCGTTGCTCCAATCAGCGATTCATCGGCAATTGTCATGCCTTTCGACAGTCCGATGGAACGTCTTCAAAAACAGATTTTCAGCTATTTCAATCCCTCGTCTTTCCTAAAAAGTACCTTTTCTACACTGATTTCTATTGTTGGAAATTTATTTGTGCTCATCACCTCGGTTCTTTTTATCGCCTTTTTCTTTTTGCAAGAGGAAGGAATGTTTGCAAGGGTTGTTAAAGCACCCTTTCCCGACAAACAGGGCGACAAGATCGATCGGGCACTTTTTATGATCAAAAAAATGCTTATCAGGTATTTTGAAGGCATTTTAGGGCAAATCTCAATTCTTACCCTTTTTCTTTGGCTGCTGCTCACAATAGTTGGCGCCCCAAATGCGCTGCTCATTGCATTTTTCGGAGCAATTGTGAATGTAATTCCATACATCGGCCCCTTCATCGGAATGGCTTTTGGACTCATTGTCACAATTTGTTCCTCGCTGGATCTTGATTTTTATGCCCAGACTGTTCCCCTGCTTATCAGTGTTATCATTATCTTTTTCAGTATGCAGGCACTCGATAATCTGCTCTTACAACCCATGATTTTTTCAAAGAGCGTGCAGGCACATCCCATTGAAATATTTGTGGTAATTGTAATTGGCTCAAAACTGGCCGGAATGGTGGGGATGGTTGCCGCAATTCCCTTTTACACGGCCATCAGGGTAATTGCCTCTATCTTTCTCAGTGAATTTAAATTGGTGCAACAGCTAACAGCAAGGCTCAATATAAACATGCAATGGGTCAGGGGCAGTCGGAATATGACAACCACGCCAAAAGAAAGATTTGTGCACCCCGACCGCAATGAAAAATCAACAAAGTGGGAAGCTAATCCGTCGACAAGCCAAAGAAACAGAACCAAATGACGAAGCATTTGCATTACGAAACACCGCTTTACCAATCGTTCAGACATAGCAGCGGCACAAAAAAAATCTACTACAAAATGGAGGCCTTACAGCCTTCGGCATCTTTCAAATTGCGTGGAGTAGGCTTACTTTGCCAAAATCTGGCAGAAAAAGGTGCCCGTAAATTTGTCATTGCATCTGGTGGAAATGCAGGATTGGCAGTCGCTTACAGTGCTTTTGCCCTTGGACTTCAGTCGCATGTAATTGTGCCCGAGTCTTCGAGCGATGCTATGAAACTTAAAATCAAAGAATTGGGCGCTGAACTTACGGTAAAAGGCAAAAGCTGGGCCGAGGCCCATGAATATGCCCTTTTGATCTCAGAAGAAACTGATTGTGCTTATGTCCATCCATTCGATCATCCGCTTCTTTGGGAAGGGCACTCGACCATCGTTGAGGAGCTTGCTAAAACCATCGAAGCACCCGATTACATTGTACTTTCGGTAGGTGGTGGCGGACTTTTTTGTGGCATTATGCAAGGCTTGGAAAAAGTCGGATGGAACAATACAAAGGTCATATGTGCCGAAACTGAAGGGGCAGCTTCTCTGGCAAAATCTCTGGCGGCAGGACATCAGATTACCTTAGAAAGCATCGACAGCATTGCAGGCTCTTTGGGTGCAAAACGCATTGCGGATAAGGCCTGGGAATTGGCCCAATCAGAAAATGTAATACCTTATTTGTGTAGTGATGAAGCGGCTATGCTTGCCTGTCGAGATTTTCTTGACGAATACCGAATTGTAACTGAAGCTGCCTGCGGTGCAGCCCTGTCAGTTTTGAATAGCGATCTGATTGCTGATGCAAAAACTGTTGTATTTATTGTTTGTGGTGGGGCGGCAATGAGTGCTGAGACCCTATTGAACTTGCATTGAAATTCAAATAAAAACCAGCATAAGCAAGCCGATAATCAGTAATTCCAAGGCAAAAATCATTGCACCAAAAACAAGTCCCTGTCGACCAGTCGTAAAGAGTTTTGCAAAACTGATTTTAAGCCCGATAGCAGCCATGGCTATTGTAAGCACCAGATTTCCACTGATTTTCATAAAATGCAGCACTTCCTTTGGAACTGAAACAAATGAAGTAAAAATTGTTATTCCGATAAATGCCCATAAATACCAGGGCAAATTGAAATGCTCACGCCAATTCTTGACATTATCTCTGTTTACCAGATAATTAAAAAAAATCAAGGCGGGTGAAAGCAAGGCTACTCTGGCTAATTTTATGGTAATGGAAACCTCTCCCACTTCATCGCTGATACCAAAGCCTGCTCCAGCCACGTTACCCACCGAATGAAGGCTTGCACCAATGAGAATACCTGAAGAAGTAGGTTCAAATTCAAAATATTTAAGTATTATTGGCAATAAAATCATACCCAGGCTGCCATAGAGATTTACAGCTGCCATCGCCATACCCACATCTTCTTTATTTTTGCTTACAGATGGCGCCAGCGCAGCAATTGCCGAAGATCCACATATCGTAGTGCCAAAACCTGTTAGCCACCCCGTTGTACCGGGACAGCTAAGTTTTTTAGACAGAAAAAAAGTAAGGAGCAGCATTATAAAAACAGTAATGATAACAATACTGAAGCTATTGACACCCAATTTAGCAATGGAGTTATAATTGATGCTGAATGCCAGAAAAAGAATGGATAATTCCAACAATTTACTGCTGGTATAGCTTATCCCCGATTGGAAATTATCGGGGATTTTTATCAGATTCCCAATCAAAATTCCAAGTAAAAGTGCTACGAGAATGCTGCCTATGGCAGATGGCAGAAAATCGGCACCAAAATAAGCAATAAGCCCGATGATTGCAGAGAGTATGATGCCTTTGTAGTCTTTCGCTATGTTCATGCCACAAAGCTAAGGTTTTAAAAACTTGTTTTCTGTGATCTGTGGCACAAAGGTGAAGTAAATAAAAGGATTTGGATTGTATTTAGTTTTTTTTAAAATAGTGAAACCTAGAACGCTCTCTGGTTTATTGAGGTTTTATGATATCTCCAAACTCACCCAATAATTTTTTACTTTCTGAATTAAGTGGATTACCCCCAAAATTTATATCTGTCAGTTGATCCATTTTCAATAGCTTATCAGGAATATCCTTAAACTCATTTCCAATCAAATTTAATCTTTTGAGTTTGTTAAGTTTATTAAAATTTTCCGGTAGTGCATCAATTTTGTTTCCGCGCAAGCATAGCTCTTCTAAATTTACCAGATTTATAATCTCAACAGGAATAACTGATAGGTTGGCGTACATAAGTGTCAACTTTGTAAGATTTGTTAACTTACATATTTCATTGGTAAAAATATCAGGAGAAATTTTGACACCAGTCAAATCCAATTCTTCTAATGCTGTTAATTTTATAAGAAAATTTGGTTCGAGTATTTCACTGTTTCCCAGATCGAATTCATCTATTGTCAAATTCAACTTTTTCAAATTTGATTTTTGAAAAATATCATAAGGTATTTTAAAAACTTCCATATTTATATCTTTTTCGTTCATTGTTAATTCTTAATTTCCTGAATTCATCAACCTTACTTTGGTTTAAATTTGTTTATAGAAGTCGAATTTTTTGAATAATAGTAGTGTAGGTGCGAATAAACTTGACCGAAACAACACCGTAAGCATTATTTTAAAATTGACTAACTTATAAACAGATCACTTTAGGATTATGTGCATTGATATTTAAAATCGAAAATTCTTCAAAAGAAATGAGTAATAATTTCTAACTGGATGATTGCGCATTTGCATATCCAAAAATAAACATAGTTACTAAAAGAAATAAATATTTCATACGACCGCATTTTTTGATTTTTAGATTCACTTAAATTTTTCAAATACGAAGATAAGAAAAACCTAATTAACTTAAAACTAATAAGTATTTAAATATTTAAGTGTTTTTCGTAATAAAATTTGATTATATTCTATTGCATTCAAAACCAAAGTCTTTGTAAAGCAAAATACCAAGATGAAGGCTAATTCAAAATAAACTTAATAAAATTTTTCTAAATACACTATGGATTCTTTTTCAAATTAATACACAAAGTTTATTTGAGAAGTATATTTTTTCGATTTATCGCTTTAATACTTTTCTATAATCCCGAATTGTAACTCAATACAAAACAAGTGTTTAAAAACAGAAGGGGTGTCTTAGCTAATCTATCCATTCCAACAAATATTTTTCATTGTATTCAATGTCAAATTTTTGAAGAAAATCCAATCATGGTATGCCATTTGGATTTTGATGGTTTTTGCTATAATTCCAATAACTTTTCACAGGGGCTATATTTCTATAATCCCCATATAATTCATTAAAAATCAACCATACAAAACTTTACGAACCGAATAAAAACAAGAATTACTATCATAATTTTTCTACTCCACCTTCACCCTTACACCCTCCGAATGGCTGGTAAACTCGGGTGCATACATACACTGAATTGTGGTAACACCATTGCTGAAGTTTCCTTTGTGGCTGACACGCAAGCCATATTCAAAAACATAATTGCCTTTGCTCAGATAATCGAAAAAGAAATTGGTAGCTGCATCGCGCGTGCTTTCATAGTAGCCCAAACCTCCCTGATATTTGTACTGACTAAGCACATTCACGGGCTCAAAACCGGATGCACGCATGTCTTTCATGTGTACGTACTCCATATCTCTGTCTACTTTCAGCTCGATGCGGACTTTAACCAGATCGCCAGGCAGCAGTTTTGTTTGTTCGTTGATTGGCTGCAAAACCGGGCCGCGGTCGGTACGCACTTCTTTGAATAATTTTTTGGTGATTTTTAAAGGGGTGTCTTTAAAATCAGTCACCTTATCCAACTGTTCGAAATACTGCCAGTAAATGGCCCCCCAGGCAACATTCTTATTAGGGTTTTCAACTTTAATAGTCGCCATTTCATTTTTGATTTGCGAAGCATCCCAAGAGGTTTTGAAATAGCCGGTTCCCGCTTCTTTACTGATTTTCGACTGATCGAGCGGCTGATTACCTATGCTGATTTTCACTTCCTGATCCTCCATCAGCCAGTTATCACCGCTACTCAGCAATGCATAGCAGGCCGATGCAGTAGCTTTTGTAGTTTTCCAATGTGTTGTCTGTTTGGCTTTCAGCAGATAAGTTTTCAGATTGTCAACAGCCTCAGCGTCTTTGGCCACCACATTGAATACCTCAATGAGCAGGCAATGTGTTTCGATGGGCATTTCATACCAAAAATAACCGCTTGGATATTTCCAGTACATACCCATTTCTTCGCTTTTCAAAGCGCGCTCTTTGAGCGATTTTACAATATTCTGTGGGGTTGTTTTGTCAATACCCTTTCGGTGCAGTGCCAATGCAAGCATGCCTTGCATATAATCTGACTTTGAAAGCCAGTATTTAGCTGCCTGCGCCTCATAATATTCGATGGCTTTTTTGGCTGTTTTGTTTTCCACCAATATGTTGGGGTAAAAGCTCCTGGTATAAAGATAATGGATGGCCATGTAATCCAAATGATCTTTTTCCAGATAAGCCTTCTCTCCCTCCGTTGCTTTTTTGGCAATTTTTAATAATTCCTCATATTGCTCAGCAAGGCGCTCATCTGTGTAACTCACGGCTTTAGATACCATATCGGCTACTTTTTCATCCGTACTGATTGCTTTTACGCCAAGCACATCCAAATGCCCAAATCCCTCAGCAATATATTGTGTGATGTACCAAGAGTCGACTCCACCTGGAAACCAGGCAAAGCCACCGTTCGGCAGCTGTCGGTCAGCAAGCTTGTCTCTCGCGGCCTTCATTTCATTACCCATTCTGTTCAGGTCGAACAATAGTCCCAGCTCTTTTTTCTGTTGTTCTTCATTTTGAGCGGCAAAAACCCAGGGCGTTTCCTCTAGAAGCGCATATTTTAGTTCTTGATTTTTTGAAAGATTCGATTGTAATGCCTCAGGCTGATAATTCTTCCAAGCATCAAAAACCTTTTTGATTTTCGGATGCGAATTGGCAACCGAACTTGCAATACTGTTGGCATAAAATCTCGAAAAAATCTGTTCGGAACATTCATAGGGATATTCCATAATGTAGGGTAAGGCCTGAACTGCATACCAGGCCGGATTTGGCGTAAACTCCAGCGTGTATCTATGGTGACGCAATGTGGTTGATTTACTCAGTTCCGACATTCTTTTAAACTCAAAGGTTTTTGTCTGCCCTCCTCTGATTGGCAAAGGCATTGTTTCGGTCAGCAGCATTCTGTTGCTTAAAACAGGCAGACTATTTTCCTCACCATCGGAGAAAGTTCCCGATTTTGCGATAACCCTATAAGTGATTGCGTTGGTCCAGTTATCAGGAACTTTCAGTTTCCAAACCAAAGGAGCCGACTGGGTACCCAATGCTTCAAAACTTTGAGTTGCTGAAATATTTGCAAATTCGCTGTCTACAGGTTTCATACTCAACGCATCGAACAGTTGCAATACGGCCTCCCCTTTCATTGTCTCCTTAGTCATATTACTGACTTTAGCAGTAAAGTAAATTTCATCATTCTGTCTAAAGAAGCGAGGCGCATTGGGCATCACCATCAGATCTTTCTGCGTAATAATTTCTTTCTGGCCAGTTCCTATTTTCAAATCCTTGCTATGCGCCAGCCAAAGGAATTTCCATTTGGTCAATGCCTCATTCATCGTAAATCTAATGATGACATCGCCATTTTCATCGGTCATTAGCTTTGGAAAGAAAAAGACCGTTTCGTTCAGATTTGTTCTCACTTTCACATCAGCGAAATTTTCTTCTGCTTTTTTAACTTTTTCAATTTTTGTGCTGTCGGTTAATATTAGTTTTATTCCTTCAGATGGATTTTCTTCTTTTTTAAATTCCTCTTCAGTTGATTCAGCCATTGGAACACCAGAAATCGAGTAATCCGCATCTCTTAGAACGCCACCTTTCATTGCATGCAACACTGTTCTGTATCCCCAATCATAAAAAGGCATATCAAACCAATTGAGTGTGGCATAGTTGTGACTACCATGGTTAAAACTTTCATTCCATGCCGACCCAATAATGAGTTTAGCATTAACAGCATTGAAACTATTGCTCAACCATGAATGCCTTGCCCAATTATTTTGGTAAAGTGAAAAATACCAGTTGTTCTCGGCAAAAACATCCAAAGAGGCATCGTACATGGCAGCCAAGACTTCGGCGGCAACTTTATCTTTTTTAGCACCGCTTATTTTAATTTTCCATTCCTCTTCCTGACCCGGTAAAAGTTTATCTCTGAAGGTACTGTATTCTATTTGAAGTTCTTTATTCGTCCAGGGAACAGCAATAGTGCCTTGTTTTTTATAGAAGCGGTTGTTCAATACCGCTGTAATATGGAAAGAAATTCCACCGCGATATTTTTCTTCAATCAGAATTTCCTTTTTGATACGTTTAGGGGCTTTTAGCCATTCTGATTGAATAATCTGACCATCAAATTCAATTTCAAAAAGCAGATTGGCATTTGTATCAAAGCTGCCTAAGTCGAGTATAACTTTTTCTCCGGGCTCTGCCTTAGGGAAAAGATTAGCAACAAAAATCACCTCATTGTCTGGCACCTCAGTTTCTTTCTCAGAATAAAGGCTAAAGAATTTAACTACTTCAATTTTTTCGCCATATTTATCGGCTGTATTAAGGGTTATTTTGTATTTACCCTGAGCCCATTTTTCAATATCTTTGAGCAAAAGCTTTTTATCTGATTTGCTGTCGAATGCAGTCTCAAAAACTATTTTTGTTGATTTCCAATTGTAATACTCATCTTCTGATTTATAAGCCATATTTGGAAAATCGCGTCTGAAATCAGCTTCCGGGATAATATAATAGTCTGCTCTGCCAAATAAACGGCCCTTATAAATCATGTTAGGCGTTTCTAAAAGTTCTATTTTGACAGTACCTTTTGCAGCTTCAAATTCTCCATTCAGATTCAGGGTGCTCAGTTCTAAATCTTTTGTTTTCTCGCGATTTATCGATTCGGCAATGATAACATTTGCATTGAGCGCAACATAACCCACCTTGACGATCGTTTCTGTACTGTGCGTTTCGCCACTTATGTCTGTCACATCGGCATAAACAGTGTAAGTAAATTGAGGTTTTTGGGCAGCTGGAACAGATTTATCGGGAATTGCTTTAAAGCTCACCGTAAATTCACCTTTTTCGTTGCTTGTAGTTTCGCCAAAGGCAATTTCCTGTTCCCCTCTTTCCCAGGGATTCCAGCCCCAGTACCAGCGCCAGAAAGGAAAGTTTACTTTGCGTACTACCCGGTATTGTACCTTTGCACCGTCTATATTACTGCCGGCATAAGCCTTACCAAAACCTTTTACAGTAACGGTCTCATCGAGTTTAAAAGCCTCTTTCATCGGCTCAAAACCAACTTCAAATTTAGGCCTTTTATATTCTTCAACTATGATGGAATGACTGCTATAATTGACAGTTTCCACGATTTGCATTTGTCCTGTCATTCCGGATGAAGGTGCAGTGAAACTGCCTTCAAAAGAGCCAAATTCATTGCTGACCAAAGATTTTTTCGCCAGCTGCTGATAATTGGCATCATTAAAAACCACATCGGTGGCATATCCGCTCTCAATCTTTGGATTTTTGCCATTTACCGAACTGATTACAATTCCTTTGAAATAAACAGTCTGTCCGGGTCTGTAAATAGCACGGTCGGTAAAAAAATGCACTTCTGTTTTTTCGACTTCTGTTTTATTATTGCTGTAATTGTAGTAACTGTTTTTCAGATAAAGCTCATCGCCATTCCGGCTGAATTTTACATAATAGCTGTAATGATTTTCCCTGTTAAATTCCGTCGTTACAATATTGCCATTCTTGTTGGAAAATGCTTCATGTATTTTTCTGTCTTCATATCTCCTCAATAGCGAATTGTACTTGTTTATGAAAAATTCAGCTTTAACATTTTCTAATGGAGCTCCACTATTTCTGTCAGTAAGCGTGAATTCATATTTGCCATCCATTTGTCTGTAAAAATATGAAAGGTCCGACACATTGAAAATACTGTATGAAATGCCATTTTTATTGTAAGAAAAATCTTCTTTTTCCGACACCATAAGCATCCATATTCCATTTTTACAAGCAGGCACCGAAATGTCTACACTATGAGTTTGAAAATCTCCCTCATCAATCAAATCGACCGACCATTGTTTTTCTACCTTCAGTTTATTTAGATAACTGACAATTTTATCTTGTTGATACAGCTCAGAAAGTTCTCTTATTTGAGCATCAGATAATTTTACTAATCTAAAATTTCCTTTTTTTAGATTTCGATATCTCAAATTAACAAGCATTGCTTTGTCAATTGGATAAACATTTTCAACAGAAAGATCCAAAGAACGCTCCTTCAATCTCATCATCAAAGACTGGGCATGTCTAGCTCCGTAAGAATCAGGGTATTTTTTAATAATCTCTGAAGCGAGTGTTACTGCTTTTTTGTAATCCCAACGATAGGTCTGCTCTGGAGAAGGATTATATTTAAGGCCCTCAGCTTCGTGCCAGGCTGCTATGTAATAAAGGGCTTCGGCAGCTGCATTATTTTTTTCAAACTTTGCGGCAATTTCATTCAATGATTTGATATAAAGTTCATCTTTGTTTGCAATGATAGCATGCTGATACACCCATTTCAACCTTCTCAAGTTGGCATCGACCAATGCGTCAGGTGATTCATCTTTTGCATGAAAGGCAATCAGCTCCTGAAACATAAGCAAACATCTGAATTTTTCCGAGAGGCTGTCTTTTGCTGTAAAACGAAATGCTGTGAAAGTCTTTTCATCGGCCAATGCCTCAGCCTGGTCTATATAAAAGCGATATGCAGGTTTTGACAGATAACTGTTTTCGTTTGAATAAAACCCAATAGCCCTATTGATCAAAAAATCAAATAAAGTAGGTTCCAGTATTTCATCATAGTAGCCCAGCAGCAGATCTTTGTAGTCTGCAAGTTTAACGGATTTTATACCAGGATTTTTGATGGATTTTGAATAAAGTTCAAACACTTTTTCGGTTATGCTACTAATGTCCCAAGTGCTTATATCATCAGATTTATTGTCGGCAAGCGTTGTCCTGTCTTTAATTTTGTAAATATGATTTTCAAGATAATTGCTATACATTTCTGCCAACATCGATTGCATAATGGCCTTGGTAGGACCTTCGCTCATTTTTTCAGTCTCGGTCTGAAATCTGTAAATCGCTTTTTCAAGACCGTTCTCCTCCGATTGAATCTGAAATTTATTTGCATAAACCAGCACCTTAATCAATAGCACTGCTTGATTTTTATTTCCGCTATCTTTTCTAATTTTTGCGAGCAAGGATTCTGTTTCTTTCAGCGCTGATTCGGGGAGCCCTTTTGCTTCCAGGGAATCGATTATTTTCCATTCTTTTTCATAATTCTGTGCCATAAGTTGGGGATAATAAAAGCATAAAGCCAGGAGGAATAATAGTTTTAGCAGTTTCATAAGTTTTATTTTATGGTGGTTTATTTTTCCTTAACAGATGCCTGTTTTTAGTAAAATGTCGCAATCTACAAAGTTAAGCATTTCTAAATTTCTGTTATCTTAAAATCAGGGTTTAGAAAAATAAAGAGCAGAGTCTGATATCATTGTAGTCTACAGCGCCTTTAAGTTGTTCAAAAACAGCTTTTAACATTGGTTTTCCTGCCGAATTCAAAGTACCCTCCCGCTGTTCCAGTTCGACTTCAAACCATGCTTTTTCAACTTTTTTTATCATGCTGCCTTTGGGTCTGAAGCGGTGAATATTGGCATCGGGGTAAAGTTCTTTAATTTTTTCGAGATGTTGAATGACTGTGCTCATTGCAATTCCACGTTCAACCGAAAGCTCTTCTAAATCCATACCTTGTTCCATAAGTTCTTTTGTAATGAGGTAAGTTGATTTTTTGCTATCTTTCTTTACATCAATCTTTATGCCCTTTTCAAGTTTTTCGATATTTGAATTGATTTCTTTTTCATCAACTATACCGCCACTTGCTTTTATAAAAATCAGATTTTCAGCACAAAGGACTTCATCACTGAGGTTTTGTTCGGCATCATCCGACAGTTCTCTGAATCTCTGATCGGCTTTCATAGCCAGCGCATCCAATTCCAAAGCTAATGTATTAAAACCTTTCAGAAATAGCCCTTCCAAACTTCTGACCCTGGAAATCGCTACATAGCCCTGCCCTTTTTCAAAGGTACTGCTGAGCTCAATCTCTGCCGCATCTAGTGTCATGCCCTGACTTTTGTGAATGGTAATGGCCCAGGCCGCCCGTAGCGGATACTGCTCGAAAGATGCAAGGGCACTGCCTTTTTCATCTTCGATGGCCCATTTTTCCTTTTCGCAAAAAATACGTTTGCCGTCTTTTAGTTCTACAACAGGTGTAGCCTCCGGGGTAAATTCCACAACAGTTCCAAGACTACCGTTTATATAACCCTTATCGAAATTGTTTTTGATGAACATAACCTTAGCCCCTATTTTCAATTGCAATTGCTCATCAGTTCTGACATTCGACATCAACATTTCGAGTAGTTTGGGGTTTCCTTTTTTCTCCGCGCGAAAAAACATGGCTCTCCCCTCCAGTTTTTCCATTTCTCTGGCATTTATACGTTCCACATCCATGTTATGCGTATATAGCTTTGGTACATCTGCTAAAATATTTTTCGAGGCCAACCTTAGCAGCTGCATCGAATTTTCATCCACTGTGCCTCGCCTTATTTCATTCAAAATCTTATCGAGATTATCACCTTTTTGCCTATGCTGTTCAGTCAAATAACAGATAACAGGAGCCGCTTTCACCCAGGCATCTGACATAAAAGCAAATTTATCGCGATTGCTCTCTTCGGCTTCTCCAACAGGCGGTAACTGAAAAAAATCACCGCAGAAAATCACCTGCAATCCGCCAAATGGAGCTTTGTTATTTCTTACAAATTGAAGAATATCATTGATAGCATCGAGCTGATTGCGGTGTAACATCGAAATTTCATCTATGATAAGTACCTTGGTTTTCTCCAGATGTTCTTTGATGTGTTTTTTTTCGATGATCGCATTAAGGTCATTCTTAGTCAATGATTTTTTTAAGCCGAGCCCCGACCAGGCGTGAATGGTCATTCCATTTATATGTGTAGATGCAATGCCTGTTGACGCTGTTACAGCAACCGGAATTTTCCTTGCTCTTAGGTAGCGAATGTACTGATTAAGGGTATAAGTTTTGCCCGCTCCAGCCGAACCTGTTAGGAAAATATTTTTCCCAGCTTTCATGATTGAAAGTGCCTTTGTCTGTTTCATTTTTAATTTCAGTAGGGTAATTTTTGTGAAAGATTTTTTTGTCAGTCTGCAAATATACCAATCTTAAGCTGCAAAATCAAGTCAAAAAAAACAAAGGCGGGTGAGTCTAAATTAAATAGTCTGAAAGACTATAAAAAAATAACGACAAAGTTATTTGTAATAAATCTAAATAAACATAAATTTGCACAAGAATTAAAAATACAACCAGAATGTCATGTATCCTTTAGCTTTAAACAAATTGAAAATTAAAGAAACTGCTATGCTGCTACCTCTAAAGGTCATTCAATCGAGCTCAAAGAAAAAATGCTGCAAGAAGTACAAAAAAGGTAAGCGTTGCAAAAGCTGTCCAAAAAAAGACTAATTTATTTATTTATACTAATTTTGCACAAAAGCGAATAAATAATGGAATTTATACACTACTTATTAGGCGATGATCTTGCAGCTGCAGGCTTCGTCATTTTGAATCTTATACTCATCGAAAGTCTTTTATCGGTTGACAATGCAGCGGTTTTGGCAACGATGGTTATGGACTTGCCCGAACATCAAAGACCAAGAGCGTTGAAGTGGGGCATTATTGGAGCTTATCTTTTCAGAGGTTTAGCTTTGCTATTTGCCAGTCTTTTAATTAAAATCTGGTGGTTAAAGGTATTGGGTGGTTTTTATCTGCTTTATCTTTGTTTCAATTACTTTTATAAAGAATCGACTCCCGATGAAAAAGATGACCTTATCAATAAAAAAGAGAACTTTTTCTACAAAAAAACCTTTGGGCTAATGGGGCCATTTTGGGCTACTGTAGCCATGGTCGAAATCATGGACCTTGCTTTTTCTATCGATAATGTATTCGCAGCTGCTGCACTCACCAATAATATGTTTCTCATTTGTACTGGGGTTTTTATTGGTATATTGGCAATGCGTTTTGTGGCTCAAAGTTTTGTGAACCTGATGCAGCGCTTCCCTTTTCTTGAAACCGCAGCTTTTATTGTGATTGGCATTTTGGGCTTAAAACTGAGCCTTGCACTATATACGCACTTCTACAAAGACACGCACGAGTTTGCAAAGATGCTCGAGAGTGAACATGCTGATCTTTGGGTCTCAATAGGCACTATGTTGGTTTTCTTTGTTCCAATTTTCACTTCCTGGGCCTTCGGCTTTCCTGCTGCCAAGAAAAAATCGGAATAAAGAGTCTTGCAGTTTTATCAAATTAAAAATCGTCGGTCAATTTTGGTTGGCCGACGATTTTTTATTTTTTATCTACTTGGATTAACCCAAATTTGGAATATCCGATTTTGTAATTTCGTACAACCTGTTGGCTTCTTCCTCTTTGAATTTCATTACTAAATTCAATGCATCGGGTACTACATCAGAGCTAACAATGATTAATGAACCTTTTTGGGCATTATTGATAGCATAAGTAATTGCTTCTTTTTCTGAAGGGATGACGGTGACCTTTTTATCGGCCGAAACCTCTCTTACGCCCGAAAGAATCATAGAAATTATCTCTTCTTCTGTTTTGCCTCTTAGATTTTTATCCTGGCGTATGATAATTTCATCAAACATTTCGGCAGCAATACGCCCAATGTCATTATTATCTTCTTCGCGTCGGTCACCAATGCCGGCAATGATACCAACTTTAGGAGCCCCATCCATCTTTTCGACAAATTTTTGCAATGCTCTGAAACCTGCAGAATTATGTGCATAATCCAATAGAATATTGAAGTTTTTGAATTCGAACATATTTAAACGACCCGGAGTCTGCGAAGGAGAAGGAATAAATGACTCGATCGCCACTCTTATATCCTCAATCGAAATTCCCTGGGTGTAGGCTGCCAGTACTGCAGGCAATACATTTTGAATCATAAATGCAGCTTTACCTCCATATGTTAAAGGAACGTTGATGGCTTTGGCTACTCTTATTTTCCACTCACCTTTGGCAATGCTGATAAATCCATTTTCATAAATTGCAGATAAACCACCGTTGCGCATATGTTTCTGTATACGTTCATTGTGCTCATCCATCGAGAACAGCGCCAGATTGACACCCTCCTGCAAACCGTTTTTCATTTCATAAACTCTGTCATCATCGGCATTCAAAATAGCATAGCCACCAGGCATTACCGTTTCCGGAATAACACCTTTCACTTTTGAAAGTTGATCTAAGGTGTGTATCCCTTTCAATCCCAAATGATCGGCAGCAACATTGGTCACAATACCAACATTACATTTTTTGAAACCCAAACCAGCGCGCAATAAACCACCTCTGGCACATTCCAAGACAGCAAAATCTACAGTAGGATCTTTGAGTACAAACTCGGCAGAAGAAGGTCCTGTACAGTCACCGGTCATAAGCAGACGGTTCTGTATGTAAACGCCATCAGTTGTGGTGTATCCTACTTTATAGCCCTTCATTCTGGCAATGTGTGAAATAAGACGGGTGGTAGTAGTTTTACCGTTTGTACCCGTTATCGCTATTATTGGAATTCGAGCGGTTTCTCTTGCGGGATACAACATATCAATTACATGGGCTGCAACATTTCGGGGTAAACCGCTGGTTGGTGCCAAGTGCATACGAAAACCCGGCGCAGCATTCACCTCTAGTACAGCACCGCGCGTATCGGGCAGTGGCTGCGTAATGTCGGTTGTCATGATATCAATACCGCAAATATCCAGACCGACAATTTTTGCTATACGCTCGGCCATGAAAACATTATAAGGATGCACAATATCGGTCACATCTTCAGCAGTTCCTCCGGTTGACAAATTTGCCGTATCCTTAACATAAAGCATCTGGCCTTTTTCAAGAACCGATTCCAAAGTCAGTCCTTTTTCACCCAGAATTTTTTGGGTAATGGCATCTACATCGATTTGAGTGAGGATTTTTTCATGTCCATATCCACGCCTCGGATCTTTATTCACTTCGTCAATCAGTTGCTGAATTGTCGATATGCCATCGCCAACTACATGCGCAGGGGTGCGTTTTGCAGCTGCAACCAATTTATAATTCACCACCAGAATTCGATAATCGAAACCGGTGATAAAACGTTCAACAATAACAGAATTTGAAACTTTTTTAGCCTGAGCAAAGGCAAGCAGGGCAGTTTCTTTATCTTGAATGTTCGTAGTAATACCACGTCCATGATTTCCATTGATTGGTTTGATAACTAACGGAAAACCAAGTTTATGCATAGCATCTTCCAAACCGGCTTCTGTCTTGATTACTGCGCCTCGCGGAACAGGAACTTCATATTGTTCCAATAAAAATTTTGTATCCTCTTTATCGCAGGCAATTTCAACGCCAATGCTGCTGGTCATACTAGTTACCGTAGCCTGAATGCGTTTTTGATTGGCACCATAGCCCAGTTGACAGAGTGAATATTTGTTGAGACGGATCCATGGAATTCCTCTTGCTTCAGCTTCCATAACCAATGATGAAGTGCTGGGACCCAGGGCCTCTCGCTCTCTCATTTCGCGCATTTCTCTAATATCGGCAGATAGATTATAATCAGTGCTGTCAATCAACGACTGGGCAATTCTAACAGAAGCTTCTGCTGCATAACGACCCACTTTTTCTTCGATGTAGTCGAATACTACAAAGTAAACACCCTCTTCACCATAAGTTCTGGTACGACCAAAACCAACTTCCATGCCTGCGAGTGACTGAATTTCAAGTGCAATATGCTCAATAACGTGCCCCATCCAGGTTCCCTCGTCGACTCTCTGAAAAAAGCCACCTGGACAGCCAACAGAACAGCGATGCTCATACATGCCAGGAAACATTGCCTGAAGTCTTTCCCTAAAACCCGGAATTTCATTGGTAGGTTTTTGTTCAAGCTCCTGCAAATCGAGTACCATTACAATAAGTTTGTGACGACGTACCGACCAATAGTTAGGTCCACGCATCGCATTAATTTCGCGAATTTTCATAATCCCGTTTAGTCTTAGTTTTTAGTTTTTAAATTTTTTACCTGATGAACAGCAAATACAGTTACATTTGCCTAAGGTAGATAATTTTTCGAAATCAATACAAATTGTATCGATAATATTGAAAAAAAACTGTTACCCCAAAGATTTTTTTGAAATCACCCCACAAAGGGCTCTTTTTTCAACCTCGCCAAATTATTCATTTTAAGGCAATATTGTGTTTTGTTAAAAACTTGGAAATATCTTCCTTACGAATTGCCGCAGCCATAAGCTCAGGAAAAATATCGGGACTACAACCGAATACAGGAATCTGTAATGCCGATAACTTTTCAGCCATCGTTTTATCATAAGCTGGTATACCCTCATCATCTAGAGCCAGCAGACAAATAAATTGAATTCCAGATGCTTTGAGCCGAGCTGCTCTTCTGATCATATCAGCGGCATTACCACCTTCGTATAAATCGGAAATAAGAATGAGAATGGTATCCGTCGGATTTTCAATCTGCTGACTTACATAGGTCAAAGCTTTGTTGATATCGGTCCCTCCTCCCAACTGAGCCCCAAATAGTAAATCGACCGGATCTTGCATGTCTTTTGTTAAATCGGCCACTGCTGTATCAAAAACAACCATTTGTGTTTTTAATGCTGGTATAGAGGCCAAAACAGCTGCAAAAACCGAACTATAAACAACCGAAGATGCCATAGAACCACTCTGATCTACACACAAAATCACATTGCGCAAGGCCTGCCCTTTTTTGCCCTGCCCTACTAGATTTTGCGGGATGATACTCTTAAATTCCGGCTGATAATGTTTTAAGTTTAGTTTTATGGTCCTGTTCCAATCGATTTCTTTCAATTTAGGTCTGCGGTTTTTTACGGCACTGCTCAAAGCGCCCATTACTGCCTCCCGCATGCGGTGCTGCATTTTCTCAATCAATCGGTCGAGTACTTTTTTAACAACCATTCGGGCTGTTTCCCTGGTCTTTACCGGAATGACTTTATTGAGCGAAATAAGCGTTGATACCAGGTTAATATCAGCTTCGACCGACTGCAGCAGTTCCGGTTCGAGCAGCATACGCTCTATGCCTAATCGTTCAAAGGCATCTTTTTGCATGATTTGCACCGTTTCCTTGCTGAAATATTTCCTGATATCTCCTAGCCAACGGCTCACCTTGGGTGCAGAACTTCCCAGTCCGGCTTTGGCCGATTCTCCGTATAAGGCATCTAAAGCTTTATCTACGGAAGCTGCAACAGGATCGAGCGGGTACGAAGCATCATTTTCTTCGTCCGGGTCCTCACCCAAAATCAGGCGCCATTTCTTCAGCCTGTCGAGATTTTCAATTTTGTTATGTTCCATTTTTTACAGAAAAAGCATACCTGCCATCGGCAAATATGCTTTACTTTTATTTGTTGTTCAGATTTTTAAGGGAGATCGGTACTCACAAGTTTACCCTCAATATAATTTTCAGTCTTCTGCACATTCCCATTTTTATCCCAATAAGTCCATGCACCGTGACGGCTTTGTGCCCAATTGTGTATACTTAGCGAAGGAGGTGTTTTGGAAGTTCCCTTCATCTTCAGCTGACCATTTTCCCAATAGGTTTTTACAATGATTCTTTGCGTTTCAGAATCTTCAATTGTTTCTCTCAGGAGCACACCACTTTCATTCCACTCTCTGAATTCACCTGACATTACATTATTGATGGAGAAGAACTCCCGCTGCTTTTTTCCGTTCGAATACCAGGATCTGTAGCTACCATGCACCTTATTGTTTTTCATCATCACATCCTCCTCTTTGTTTCCGTTTTCAAAATACCTTTTTACCACGCCATATTGTTCGCCGTCTTTGTAAGGTACAATAGATTTTGTCTGACCGTTTGGATAGTATTCGTAGTCAACAGTTTTGCCGGGGCTTTCTACTTTGGTTTCAAAATACTTGACGCCCTTTTGATCCCACATCGTACGTGCATTGATTTTACAACTTATAATCGTTGCTTCTTCTGCTTTTGTGCCATTGGGATGGTAACGGTAGACCCTATCGTAAGGGCAGCCACTCTGATAAAATATTTTGGCCGATACGACCCCATTTTTATAATAAAAATTCCACTCCCCATTTCTTGACGACTTTGTTGGCTGATCCTCAATTGCAGAAGTTTTGGGTCTTTTGAAAGGCTCGTTTACCACACTTACTTTCAGCCCATTATAACTGCCAACTGCCTCAATTTCACCGCTCGAATAATAATATTTCCACTGCCCGAGCCTTGCACCAAGGTCGCTCACCTGACCCTCTGCCCTAAGTGCGCCTGTTTCCCAATATATTTTTTGGGATTTTTGTGCAGTCAAGGTGCCGCAAGCAATAAATAATATAAAACTTGCTGTCAGATATTTTAAATATTTGTGAAGCCACATGTCGCAATCGCTGTTCATAATTGCTTTTTCTTATCTAATTTTGGTGAAATATGGAGTATTTTCAAAAACGGTTGCAAAATTAAAGAATATTTTATTAAAATAACAAGAAATTACAAATTAAATTCTGAAACTCAATAATTTTTATTTTAAAACAATATTCTGTTTGGAATTTATCGATAGCAAAGTTCAATTCCACTTACATATTTTGAATTTTTGGTTCTTCTGTAAGGAATATATTGGGTAATTCGGTCCGCTTGCAAATCAAAGTCTTCCTCATATTTCAATTCGAGAATGCTTACATTGTATTCATTGAGAACCTGCCTGCCGACAAAAGGTTCAGGAATGAGCGGGGCAAATTGCAAATTATTATCAAGGGTTAACCTGAATGACCGATCGCTTGTCTCCCAATATTCGCGCTGATAAGCGTTGAATAGCGTTGGTCGAAGAAGTCCCAGATTTTCCGGACAAAAGTCGTTCACTTTATTTATCAGACTATTGATGTCTAAAAACGAAAAATTACCTATTTCAAAACTAAATTTATTACCCAATTCCTGCTGTCTGATTTTAAGCTCCAGCACAGCACTTTCGATATTGAGCAGGTCTTTTCCGTACCATCTCACTCTATACTTTTTCCTTTCGGCCAATCCTAAAACATTGTCTTTATAAGTATTGAAGGAAGGCGTGTCGAAATAGATGTTATTTATCTGCCTTACAGCGTAGACAGGTCTGAATCCTGCCGGATGCAATCTGATTCCCTGCCGGATTAAATGAGCTGCAACAGCTTCAATTCTATATTTTCTTTCGTAGCGCAAGCTAATAGCTATTATAAAAAAACCCTATCTTATCAGTGACAAGATAGGGAATTTTGTAAAAGGAACAAATCTATTTTAAAACAAGATTTATTTATCCTGATTTTCGTCTTCTTTCATTTGCTCTTTCAATTCAGAGAAAACATCCAAATCGCCAAGTGTGCTGCGCTCAACTTTACCTTGAGCTTTTTTCAGATCATCTTTAGCATCTTTTTCATATTTTTTCTTGTCAGTCTTTTCTTTGTCATCACTTTCTTTTTTTACATCGCTGAAAAAGCGGGTGTGAGAAACAAGAATACGTTTGTCATCGCGGTTGAATTCAATAACTTTGAAAGGCAATGTTTCATCTACATCAGCAAGGTTACCGTCTTCTTTCTTTACATGACGGATTGGGGCAAAAGCCTCAAGTCCGTAAGGAAGCAGCACAATAGCACCACGGTCATCGCGACGAAGAACTGTTGCATCGTGAATTGAACCTACAGGGAAAAGATTTTCGAACGTATCCCAAGGATTTTCTTCGAGTTGTTTGTGACCCAGGGACAGTTTACGGTTATCTTTATCTACTTCAAGTACGATAACGTCAAGTTTTTCACCAACTTTGGTAAACTCTGCTGGATGAGCAAAACGTTTTGTCCATGAAAGATCTGAGATGTGTATCATGCCGCCGATGCCTTCTTCAAGTTCGATGAAAACACCATAGGGAGTAAGGTTTTTAACCTCGCCGCTGTGGCGTGTTCCTTTGGCATATTTTTCTTCGATGATTGACCATGGATCATCGCTAAGCTGCTTGAGTGAAAGCGACATTTTACGCTCTTCGCGATCGATTGTAACAACCTTTGCTTTGTAAATGTCTCCCTCTTTGAAGAAATCGCGAGAGTTGACAGGCTGGCTGCTCCATGAGATTTCTGAAACGTGGATAAGACCTTCAACACCAGGTGTAATTTCGAGGAATGCACCGTAGTCTTCGATGTTAACAATTTTACCTTCAACAACTGAACCTGGTTGTACATCGTCGGCAAGCACTTCCCATGGATGCGGTGTAAGCGCCTTGAGACTGAGCGAAATACGTTTTTTGTCATCATTGAAATCCAATACAACAACATTCAGTTTCTGACCATTGTGCAATACATCGCTTGGATGTTTGATACGGCCCCAAGAAATGTCGGTAATGTAAAGAAGACCATCTACGCCACCCAAATCGAGGAATGCTCCAAAATCGGTGATATTCTTGACAGTACCTTCCAAAACCTGACCTTTTTCGAGTCTTGAAATAATTTCGCTGCGCTGAGCTTCGAGATCGCTTTCGATAAGTGCTTTGTGAGAAACGACAGCATTTTTGATGGCTTCGTTGATTTTAACAACTCTGAAATCCATAGTTTTGCCAACGTATACATCGTAGTCTGTGATTGGCTTGATATCGATCTGTGAGCCGGGAAGGAAGGTCTCTAATCCATTGACATCAACGATAAGACCACCTTTAGTTTTGCTGATGACATGACCAGTAACGATATGTCCTTCTTCAAAAGCTTTTACAATGTTATCCCAAGCACGGAGCAATTTGGCTTTGCGGCGCGAAAGTACCAAACGTCCATTTTTGTCTTCGGGATTTTCAACATAAACCTCTACAAAATCGCCTATTTTTAGACCGGGCATATCGCGGAACTCAGAAAGCGGAACCAATCCGTCTGATTTGTAACTCAGGTCAATCAGCACGTCGCTGTCAAGCAAGGCCACAACTTTGCCGGCTACGATTTCAAATTCCTTGATAGAGCTAAGCGTTTGCTCATACTCATTCAACAGAGCGTTTGACTCTTCGTTGCTATAGGTGTTTTGGCCACTTTTACCCAAACTCCAATTAAATTCATCGTGTGCAGTTATAATTACTGCGTTGTTTTCATTTTCCATTTTATGGAATTTCCCATCCGGGACGGTTTTTGGTTAAATAATAGATTTTCAGTCACTTTAGGCTATTTTTAGCGAAAAGTGCTGCGAAGATAGTACATTTAGGCTTGAAAAAATAATTAATATTAAAATAATTTGGGTAGACACTGAATTAGGGCAAGTTGACAATCCTATTTTGCGTCAGCATCGTGTTTTCCAAAAAAAAATTCTCTCGACACTGCCATATATTTGTCCTCGCCACCGATTACCTCTTGTTCTTCTTCGGCGCTAATTCGTTTGCTAAAAGGGGCATCCAATCCGCTTTCGCGGCATACAGCCTTTACATGTTCGATATCATCGGCAATAGGTACGAGCAATGAAATCTGTTCAAATGGTTTGCGTCGGTAATCTCCGCTCAAACCACTGGCTTCAACAATTTTGCCACGGTTTGCCCATTTATCGCAATATTCCGCTGCATCGGGATAAAACTGTATTTCATCTATGCAAATTACATCAAAATTATTCACATATTGGTCAAGATCGGCAAGTCGTATACAAGCAACTGCCCTATAACTTAATTTGTCATGCGTAACGATCATCGATTCTGTACTTTCGTATCGGTCATCGTTTGCATATTTGATGAGCAGACAATTTTTTCCTGCTATTCTGTAACGACGGTACCTGGTAAGCAACAGCGTACTTTTGCCCGAAAACATTGGGCCTATGATAATATTGAGTTTGCCTTGCATTCTGTTTCAAGTTTATTTTTGACAAAGTTAAAAAAAAGGAAACAATGTCAATAAATATTTAAAAATGACCTAAATTTATACTCCTTTGATAATTTTGCAAAAAAAACAATTACTATGTTAAAATACATTCAACTGTTCCTGATCTGTACTGTTATCTGTTTTTCCTGCAAAGAACCTATTAAAAAGATTGATACCAAAGAAAGTAAGACAGAAATTTTGAACGAAACAATATTGCTCAATTATATTAAAACGGTGACCATGCTTGAAAATGAGCAGCGGGGATTAATCAATCGGCTTAATTTAAATGAGGATTTCAATAAACCCCAAACAGAAGCTTTAGATAGAATTATTTTAAAAAACGGCTTTGTGAATACCAGTCAATTTAAAGCTGTAAACATCAAAATATCAATAATTTGTAGTTTGCTGCAGCTAGAAAAAGACAATAAAAAAGTAATGGATGAAAAGATGACGAAACTCAAGATTAGTAAAACCGAGTATGAACTCGTCCAAAAATATTTACAGGAAATAGCCGAAGCTTTACAGGATGTAAAAATCCCGGAGGAATTAAAAAGCAATTAATTTTTTTCAAAAAATTTAGAAATCAACAACACCGCGCCTCTTTGTTTGTTTTAACTAATAACAAAAAAAAGGCTAAATGAAGAAAGTAAAATTTGCAATTGTGTGGTTTAAAACTGATTTAAGACTACTCGATAATGAAGCTTTGACTGAAGCGCTGAAAACGGCCGATGAGATTTATCCGGTCTATATTTTCGATGAGCGTATTTTTAGGGGTACCAGCAGACTTGGATTCAGAAAAACCAGTGCTTTTCGCGCTCAATTCATAATAGAATCTGTTTTTGATTTAAAAAATAGCCTCAAAGAAAAAGGCATCGACCTGATTGTAAAAATTGGTAAACCTGAAATTGAGATCCCGGAAATAGCACGTCAGCTAAAAAGCTCCTGGGTATTTGGCCTGATGGAACGCTTGCCCGAGGAGGCTGAGGTACAGAACTTACTGGAAAAAAATTTATGGGCAATTGGTCAGGAGCTTAGACTATTCCGTGGCAAAATGCTTTATTACACGCAGGATTTGCCCTTTCCTGTAGCGCATACTCCCGATACTTTTACAGCTTTTCGTAAAGAAGTCGAGAAAATCACCCCCATCAGATTCCCACTGCCAAGTCCAGACAGTTTTAAGCCCTGGTCAACCGATATTGACTGCGGTCAACTTCCTTCGCTTTCTGATTTCAGTTTGGAACTGCCTGAATTTGATAGTCGCAGTGCATTGATTTTCAAAGGTGGTGAAAGCGAAGCAATGAAAAGATTGAATTATTACCTTTGGGACAGCAAGTTATTAAGCAGCTACGAAGAGACGAGAAATGGTCTCATAGGTGGCGATTTTTCTACAAAACTATCGGCATGGCTTGCCCAGGGCTGTATCTCGCCAAAATCAATCTATGCCGAGATTCAAAAATATGAAAAAGTTCATGGCGCCAATAAATCTACTTATTGGCTGTATTTTGAATTACTTTGGCGTGACTATTTCAGGCTGATCGGTAAGAAATTTGGCAAAAAGATATTTTCAAAAAGCGGTATTTTTGATAAAAAACCAAAGACAAACAAGCAAAATAAAGCCTTATTCAATGCCTGGGCAGATGGCAAATGCGGGCAGCCGTTCATTGATGCCAATATGACAGAGTTGAAAATCAGTGGATTTATGTCGAACAGAGGTCGACAAAATGTTGCTTCTTACCTCGTAAATGATCTGAAATTGAACTGGCAACTCGGTGCGGAATATTTCGAGTCGCAACTTATCGACTATGACCCTACCAGCAATTGGGTAAACTGGCTATATATTGCAGGACTTGGCAACGACCCCCGCGAAGACCGCTACTTCAACCCCCAGACCCAAAGCCGCCGCTACGACCCGCAGGCAGCATATATGAAACTGTGGTTGCCTGAGCTGAATGAGCTTTCGGCAGATGAAATTCATGAGATGAAATCCGGCGAAAATTCTAAGGTAAAGTAAAGCTTTTAAAGACCTTACTTAATTTTGACTTGCAATTCCGATAAAAAACATTTATTTTTACGGAAACAATAATTTTCGTGTCATAAAAAACATGTTAAATCATTTTACAATTTTTCAGAAGGGAAGAAAAAACACTTTCCTTCTTATCATCATTGCAAACCCAATTTTTACCTAATGCAAATTTTAAAAAATGTTTTTAGAAGACAAATACATTAACCCTTTAACCGATTTTGGCTTTAAAAAACTTTTTGGAGAGGAAGTGAATAAGGATTTACTAATCGATTTCCTCAATTCATTGCTTCCCAAAAAACACACTGTAAAAGATTTAAAATACCAACAGAATGAGCATCTGCCCAGCACAGAATATGATAGAAAAGCAATATTTGATCTTTTTTGTGAAAGTGCAAGCGGTGAAAAATTCATAGTTGAAATCCAAAGAGCAAAGCAAAATTATTTTAAAGACAGAAGCGTTTTTTATGCCTCTTTTCCTATTCAATCACAAGGTAAAAGAGGTGATTGGGATTTTAAACTAGCTGCCGTTTACACAATTGGAATTTTGGACTTTATTTTCGAAGAGGACAAAAATAACAGTAATTACAAACACACTGTACAGCTTAAAAACCAAAAAAATCAGGTTTTCTACGATAAACTAACTTTTATATACATTGAACTACCTAAGTTTGAGAAAAATGTTGAAAAATTAGAAAGCAAAATTGAAAAATGGCTCTATGTTTTTAAACATTTGGCAAGACTACAAGGCAGGCCTAAAGCACTTCAAGAGAAAATTTTCACCAAGCTTTTTACTGCTGCTGAAATTGCTAAATACTCCAAACAAGATCAAGAGATTTACGAGGAAAGCCTTAAACATTTCAGAGATCTAAAAAACGTAATGGATACAGTTAAGGAAGAAGGAAAAATAGAAGGTAGAATCGAAGGGAAAATCGAAGGGAAAATTGAAGTCGCTTCAGAAATGAAAAAGAAAGGCCTAGATATTAAATTCATTGCCGAGATTACAGGATTATCTGAAAAAGAAATTATTGCAATTTAAAAAATTTTAGAATTATACCTCATCCTCAAATTGTGAATACGCAGGACTATATTCAGAAATTATACACCAAACTTCTTGCCGCTGCAGAGATTGCTAAATACTCCAAACAAGATCAAGAGATTTACGAGGAAAGCCTTAAACATTTCAGAGATTTAAAAAACGTAATGGATACAGTTAAGGAAGAAGGTAGAATCGAAGGGAAAATCGAAGGGAAAATTGAAGGGAAAATTGAAGGGAAAATTGAAGGGAAAATTGAAGTCGCTTCAGAAATGAAAAAGAAAGGCCTAGATATTAAATTCATTGCCGAGATTACAGGATTATCTGAAAAAGAAATTATTGCAATTTAAAAAATTTTAGAATTATACCTCATCCTCAAATTGTGAATACGCAAGACTATATTCAGAAATTATACACCAAACTTCTTGCCGCTGCTGAGATTGCTAAATACTCCAAACAAGATCAAGAGATTTACGAGGAAAGCCTTAAACATTTCAGAGATCTAAAAAATGTTATGTATACAGCTAAGGAAGAAGGGAAAATTGAAGGGAAAATTGAAGCCGCTTCAGAAATAAAAAAGAAAAGCTTGGATATCAGGCTGATTGCCGAAATAACAGGACTATCGGAGAAACAAATCAATGCGCTCTGATAACTAACTTATTTACAATGATTTAATTTTGAAAACATAGTTTCTGTAATTCTAAAATTCAATATACAAAATTCATATCAAATTTCAAATAATTTATTTTTATAAAAGACCTCATTTTCAAATTAAAAAGATATGTTCGGAAATATTCAGGAAAAACAGGCCGAAATGCAAAAAAAGCTATCGACAATTAACGTTGAGGCCGAGGCAGGCGATGGAGCCATAAAAGTAACAGCAAATGCTGCAAGGCAAATTATTGACATTAAAATCAGTCCTGATTTTAAATTTAACGATTACGAAGAATTGGAAGACCTGCTACTCACAGCAGTAAACCGAGCTATAGGCAAAGCTGCCGAGATTGAAGCAGCCGAGTCACAAAAAATGATTAGTGAGATGCTGCCTCCCGGCTTCGGGAATTTGGGCAGCCTCTTCGGCATGTAGAAAAAATGAAAAAAGAATTTTTGTTCAATCTTATTTTATTGGTGGGTATAAACCTGCTGGTTAAACCTTTTTATGCCTTTGGAATAGACCTTCAAGTGCAAAATAGGGTTGGTCTGTCGGAGTATGGACTCTATTTTGCACTTTTTAATTTTTCCTTTCTCTTTCAGATCATAACAGATTTGGGTATCCAGCAGTATAACAGTCGTTTTATTGCACAAAACCCCGCACTTGCGAGCAAATACCTTCCACATTTTTTATCACTGAAAGCTATGCTTTCGATGATTTTTCTTCTAATTTCTGTCGCTTTTGCTGCAATTATGGGCTATGCCGACAGTACGCATCTACCCTTGCTCTTACCTTTGCTCCTCAACCAAATACTTATTACGCTTATTTTTTATTTGAGGTCGAATCTCAGTGCCCTGCAACATTACAGGATAGATAGCCTTCTATCGGCTACAGACAAGCTAATCCTCATCATTATCATGAGCTTTTTGCTTTGGGGGCCATTTTCAAAATCTTTTCAAATTCAACATTTTATATACGCCCAAAGCATCTCCTTTGTCATAACTGCACTAATTGCTGGCTTCTTTTTACTAAGAAAGTTAAAAACTGCCCTCAAAATC
>CAMDAB010000018.1 GCA_945888475.1 Saprospira grandis DSM 2844
GGGATGGCAATCACCGCTTTTTTGCCCTCCAGTTTATAGTCAACCAGAAAAATTACAGCTTTTGCTTTTTTCCAGGCTGCCTTGTTTTTAAAAGCCTTAATAAATTCAGCTTTTTTCATTTCCTTGATACTGTCTAGACTTAATTCTTCTGCCATTAGATTTCGATTTAATTATTTTGTTAGAAAATATTGAAAAACTTGCGGACCAAATTTAATGATACAACTCATTATAAACAAGGAGTTTTTAAACAAAATGAACTATATTTTAAATAAATAAACAGTGCTTGTTTTTTACGTTAAATTATCTTATATTTGCTCCGTTTTATTGCAAAAAATACTTAACAGCGCTCAAAAGATCGTTCTAAGATAAATATACAATTGGTTTTTGATAGTTTGAATCCTAAAGAGGAGTAGCAGCCTAGAAGTCTGTTTAAGGGGCATAGTGTTGTGGTGGCGGAGTAGAAAATTGCCAAAATTCGCCTTTTTTTAAGGAAGAAAAATAAAAAATTCCTTTAACGAATTTGAAGCGGTTCAATTTAATAAGTTTGTAAAAAATATAATTTATGAATTCCACAATTTCGATTATTACCATTATACTTACCTTATTATCTTGCACATCTAATAATACGCCCACTAAATTTAGTACACAAACTACTCAAAATAATATTACAAATAATAAATTTATTCCAAACGCCAATAGAAACCCTACACTAAACGCTAATATTAACCCTACGCTAAACGCTAATATTAACCCTACACTAAATGCTACTATTAACCCTACACTAAACGCTAATATTAACCCTATACTAAACGCTAATATTAACCCTACACTAAACGCTAATATTAACCCTACACTAAATGCTAATATTAACCCTACACTAAACGCTAATATTAATCCTACACTAAACGCTAATTTTGAAGGCTTTTATTTTTTTGATTTAAGCCTAAATTCTAATAAAATAGTTATTACAACAAATAAGAATAAAGTCTTATTGATTTTTGATACCTCTTTTGAATTTATTGAGTATGGCATTCACAACAACAATAATGGATACAATTTATTTGATTTAAATCATCAATGGATAGGACATCTTCAATCAGACGGCAAAAAAGGCTATTTATACTTTGACCTTAACAATAAGTGGGTTGGTTTTCTAAACTAAAAAAAGCTGAATAGTAGTATTCGGGATGGCCTATATTAGATGAGCAAAGTATAAATCGAGGTTCTTAATGTTTTTGTAAAAGCCACACTGGAAATAAATGCTATTTATTACAATTTATCATTATTTTTATTGTTGAAATCTATTTGCCCTATAATTAAAACAAATATTCATGAAATATTTTCAGTATAAAGCCTTTTCCTTTTTTATAATAACAAGTATAGCCCTGTTTATGCTACATGGTTGCAAGAATCCAAAATCAAAACAAGAGCCTTATTTGGTAGAAACGAATACTAATGAAGAAAATCAAGTATTTGTCGGAATCCCCGATTCTGGTCGCAATCCCCTCATAAATAAATCAATTAATCCATTTGTAAATCAGGCCATTAATCCGGATAAAAACAACCTGTTAAATCCAAAATCTAATTCCTCGATTAATCCAAATGAAAATACAGCTGTAAATCCGATGATTAACGAAAAAATCCACCCCGGAATACACAAAGAATGGAGTTATATGGACAACAAAGCAATGAATCCACTTTTTACAAAACAAATAAATCCATCTTATGCAGTTAAATTTAATCCTAACTCAATAGAATTTGAAGGCATATACATTTTTGATAAAGAACAGAAAGTCAATGCATTTGCCTGTAAATTTTCAAATGATATAATGTTGATTTACAATACTAATTTTGAATTCTCAAAAATTGCCGTTAATAACAAAAATAAAGGATTTAACTTATTTAATACTCGTCACGAATGGTTGGGCTTTATGATTTCTGACGAAAATGATGGTTTTTTACTCTTCGATACTCAAGGAAACTGGGAATTTTTTGCGCATTAAAAACGCATTATTGCTAAAGCCTATTCTAATAAGCAATCATCAATTGAATTCATATAAGCACTGCTCCAGCAATAAAAAAAGCTGCCAATGGCAGCTTTCAGGATGGAAAATATTTTACTGATTAAACACTAATCGACATTATCGTGTAAATAAGAATTGGAATCTTTAATTTCAGGTGCGTTATCATCGCTGATTACCCATCGGGAAAGATTCTTTTCGGAAGAATGCTCTACGTTATCCAATTTAAGACCTTTACGCAGGTAAGCAGGCTGATTCTCTAGCTCACTGATCAGTTCTGGACTGTCGAGTTTGTAAGAAGCAGTTTTTTGTTGCCTGTTGCGGTCATCGTTTTCTTTGTGAGACTCCTCTTTGGCATAGGGCTCAAGCTTGTCATTGAAAGTTTTTGAATTATGCTCCTTTTTTAAACCTGAGTTATAATCCATTTTCGATTGACTGTTTTTACCATAGCCACTGTAATCATCGTCATCATCGAGATCTACCTTAACCTGCTGTTTTTCGGTAGGCGGACCTACTTTTTTATCATTGCCACTATTGCCAAGCTCATTCGATGCGCTACGGTTCTGACTCTCTTTTTTGGCACTGCTAAAACCAGTGGCTATAACAGTTACAGAAAGTTTCTCTCCCAAAGACTCATCGAAACAGTTACCCCAGATAAGGTCGGTACCTTGACCAGCTTCTTCCTGAACATATTCGGTAATTTCAAAAATCTCATCCATCGTAACCTCGCGGGCACCTGAAGAGATATTTAGCAGAATATGTTTGGCGCCTTTGATATCACTGTCTTCGAGGAGTGGCGACTGCAAGGCGGCTTCAACAGCACGAATTGCGCGGTCTTCCCCTTCAATGGCTGCTGTACCCATCACTGCTACGCCCGAATCGCGCATAACGGTATTAACATCTTCGAAGTCGACATTGACATAACCGGGAACGGTGATAATTTCGGCAATACCTTTGGCTGCTGTTGTCAGAATCTCATCGGCCTGTGCAAATGCATTGGTTATTGTGAGGTTACCAAAGATTTTACGCAGCTTATCGTTGGAAATTACAATGAGGGTATCTACATTTTTCTTCAACTCGGCCAAACCTTCGAGCGCCTGCTGCGAACGTCGTCTACCTTCAAAGGTAAAAGGCATCGTGACAATTGCAACTGTTAGAATGTCCATTTCTCTTGCTGCTTTGGCAATGACAGGTGCTGCACCGGTGCCGGTACCACCTCCCATACCTGCAGTAACAAAGAGCATTTTGGTACTATCTGCAAAAAAAGATCTTACTTCGTCGATCGATTCGAGGCAGCATTCGCGACCAACATTTGGCTTTGAACCGGCACCTCTTCCCTCGGTAAGACTCATGCCCAGCTGAATTTTTACAGGAACAGCACTTTGTGCCATAGCCTGATTGTCGGTATTGCAGATAGCAAAATCGACACCTACAATTCCCTGTTTGTACATGTAGGAAACAGCATTGCTTCCTCCACCACCTACACCAATTACCTTGATGATGGAAGATTCGTTTTCTGGTATGTTGAACAGCATATTTAAGACAGATTAAAAGACAAAAATGAAATTAGTCAATATCGGACATAAAACATTAGTTTGCCGATATATCTCGCCAAATTAACATTTTTATAAATTATTACCAATTCTTTATCTGAAAAAAGTTAAAGATTGATAAAAATCAGGGCAACTTATTTCAAATCTGCATCCGGTTCCGACTCAAACCACTGTCTGGTACGCTGATAAATTTTATCAAGCCAATTCGATTTCTGAGGATCTTTTTTATTCACCCCTTGTGTCTGCTTAGCAGTGCTAACTGTTGTTGTCTTGCTGATTTGATTTCCAGAATACGAACCAGTAAACTGACGTACTTTACCGTTTTCGATATCTTCAAATCCTTTAAGTACCAAACCAATTGCAGTTGAAAAAACTGGGCTTGCAACTTCTTTCTCATAACCATGCGCAAGGTGTTCAACCGGAATGCCAGTTCTTGCATTCAACCCGGTACGAAGCTCAACCAATTTTGCAAGATTTTTCAACAAGGCACCACCACCCGTGAGAACAATGCCACCACTCAATTTACGATCGAAACCCGATTTGCGGATTTCCCAATAAACCTGATCGATGATTTCTTCCATACGGGCCTGTATGATATGGGCCAGATTACGTTCAGAAATTTCCTTGTGCGGATGACCTTTCAGCCCTGCAATTGTAATGATACGGTTCTCTTCTATTTCAGATGCCATTGCTGAACCGAATTTTACTTTGAGTTTTTCGGCCTGCTGCTGCATTACACTGCATCCTTCCTTGATGTCCTTAGTAATAACATTGCCACCAAAAGGGATAACTGCAGTATGGCGGATAATACCCTCGTGGAAGATAGCAATATCGGTTGTACCACCTCCGATATCAACCAATGCAATACCTGCTTCAGTCTCCTCTTTGCTGAGTACTGCGGCTGAAGATGCAATTGGTTCAAGCGTAAGGCCTGCCATTTCAAGTTTTGATTTCTCAACACATTTCTGCAGATTTTTTATGGCTGTAATCTGCCCTGTGATGATGTGGAAATTCGCTTCGAGCCGAACACCCGACATACCAACAGGGTCAACAATTCCTTGTTCGGAATCGACGATATACTCCTGCGGAATAACATGAATAATCTTGTCGCCCGGGGGCAAGGCCAATTTGTACATATCGTTGATAAGACTGTCGATATCGCTATGCGCAATCTCATCGTGAATGCTGCTGCGGGTATGAATTCCGCGATGTTGCAAACTTTTGATGTGCTGACCTGCAATACCAACATTGATGACCCCGATTTCGAGACCTGAGCGGTGTTCAGCTTCAGCAATGGCATCGCTGATTGCCTTTACCGTTTTTTCGATATTGGAAACTACACCTCTGATAACACCGACAGATTCTACCTTGCCGGTTCCGAGTATTTCCAATTTGCCGTTTACGTCTTTACGGCCAGCCATTGCGACTATTTTGGTTGTACCAATGTCGAGGGCTACTACGATTTCATTATTATTCTCCATCCTATTAGAGTTTAGTGCGGGCAAAGCCCAATTAAATAAAAAGTGTTTTCAGTAAAAATTATATTAGTCGTTTTTTTTGCTATTTTTCTCAGTTGGCTGTTCTTTCATTTTTGCTACTATCTGATTATCATATGCCAGACTGATGTATTTATATTTTTCCCAACCTTCGTAGGGCAAAGCTTTCTCATAGAAATTCTGCAGACGGATAAGCTTATCATCGCTATTGTCGGCAGGTAAACCGAAATAAATCTTGTGATTTCCCAATTTAGGTACCAGAATTGCCTCACCATTATGGTCAATATGTATCTGTTCAATTTGCACTTTCAATAATGGATTTGCCAATATTTTTTTTGCCAGTTGAAAGACTTGATTCAGTCGATTTTCGGGCAATTCGAGGAATGCTTCATTATAAATTCCGATATCTCCAGTGACAACTAGATTTCGAGCCGTATATTTTGACGAATGCGGTATTCTGGTTCCTTTTTCATCGAGATAATAAGTTTCGTCTTCGAGATCCATTATCCTCAATATAGGTTCCCTCTGACTCACTTTTATATTTACATTATTCAAAGCATCGATATACACATCGGCATCTTTAATAAACAAATCCTGTTCAAGTGCAAGTTCGGTAGCTTTTGCATTGATTTTTTCGATAGTCTGCCCCTCTACATAATGTCCGAACTTATTGAAAATTATGCTTTTAACATCATCCTCGTTTACAAAACGGATTTTATTAGAATCTTCGATAATCTGAATTTTCAACTCTTTTACCAAACTTTTTCTTTTGTAACGGAGCGCGCCCATCACAATCAGCAGCAGTACAAGAGCAACAAGGACCCAAATGAGTCTCTTGACGATCCAGCGCATTCTTTTTGGATGTATTTTCATGTTCCGTTATAAAATTTTATTTAATTATTATTTTTCAGGCATTAAAAACTGCTTTGGCGATGTCTTTTGTCATGGCACCAATATCGCCGGCTCCCAATGTCATTAAAACTTCAAATTTCCTATTTTTAAGTGTATCAATCAAATTATTTTTCGAAACTAGTTCTTTGCTTTTAGATTTCATTTTTTCGAAAATGATATTGGAACTAACTCCCTCAATCGGCAATTCTCTTGCAGGGTAAATATCCATCAACAATACTTCGTCCAATTCATCGAGCGCAGCGGCAAAACCATCAACAAAATCGCGGGTTCTGGAATAAAGATGCGGCTGAAAAACTCCGGTAATCTTACGATCGGGATAAAGACTGCGTGCCGCTCTGATTGCTGCCCTCAACTCTTCGGGATGATGTGCATAATCATCGATAAAAACTGCTTCGGGACTCACATAAACCCATTCGAACCTGCGCCAGATTCCTCGAAAAGTTCTAAGTGCCTGTCTGATTTTTTGTTCATCGCAACCCAGCAAACGTGCAACAGCAATAGCCGCTGTAGCATTTTCAACATTGTGTCGGCCTGGCAGGGTAAACAAAAGGTCATCCAAAGTTAAAGCAGCTGCACTGTCTTTCCAGTCAAAAACAAAGTTAGGCGCTTCGGAACGGATTCTGAAACTATGATAATCGGCACTGTTATCGGTTCCATAACTGTGTATTTTTGCTTTTATTCCTTCTTTATCTACATTTTCTTCCAAGCCTTTGCGTAGTAAAAGATGCCCTTTTGCCTGACCCATAAATTTCACATAGGTCGATTTCATTTCATCATGATTGCCATAAATATCCAAATGATCGGCATCCATAGAGGTTACGATGGCAATTTCGGGATTCAGCTGCAGGAAGGAACGGTCAAATTCATCGGCTTCCATTACCACCCATTCAGAATTTCCATTAATGAAATTTGAATTGAAATTATTGGCTATGCCACCCAGAAAAGCGGTACAGTCGATACCGGCAGTCCGAAGAATATAGGTTAAAATTGAACTGGTACTGGTTTTACCATGTGTACCTGCTACTGCAATGGTTTTACGGTTTCTGGAAATCAGGCCAAGGACTTCCGCTCTTTTCATGATGCTAAATCCATTTTCGCGGAAATAAATCAGCTCAGCATGTTCTTTTGGAATAGCCGGTGTATAAATTACCAGATCGATACCCTCGGGAATGAGTGCAATATCTTCGTGATAATGTATTTGCATACCCTCCTGTTCCAATTCGGCAGTCAAATCGGTACGTACTCTGTCATAGCCCCAGATTTTCATTCCAAGACCATTGAAATAACGGGCAAGGGCACTCATGCCTATACCGCCAATTCCGACGAAGTAAATCTTTTTGATGCTGGAGAAATCCATATAATTTAATTCAAATTTATTTTTTCAATGCCAGACATTCCTTAGCTATCCTTTCCGATGCATCGGGCATTGTGAGTTTTTTAATATTTATTTCCAATTCATTAATACGTTTTTCATCATTGAGCAAATCGAGCGCAGTTTTTACCAGAGTTTTTCTGGCCTCAGCATCTTTTACCAAAACGGCTGCATCTTTTTTCACCAAAGACATCGCATTGGAGGTCTGATGGTCCTCGGCAACATTTGGCGAAGGAATCAGAATCGCAGCTTTTCCGCAAACACAGAGTTCAGAAATGGTAAGCGCTCCTGCCCTTGCAATCACCAGATCGGCTGCAGCATAAGCCAAGTCCATCCGATCGATAAATCCCAACACTTTCACAGATGCCATTGCAGCAGCCATAGGCGAAAAGGTTTCGAAATAAAATTTACCTACCTGCCAGATTATCTGAACGTTTGCTTCAGTCAGTTCCTTCAAATTATTTCCTATACTTTCGTTGATAGTTTTGGCTCCCAAGCTACCTCCAGTTACTAAAATAACCTTTTTATCGTTGTCTAATCCATAATGTTTAAGTCCTTCTGCTTTCTTGCTGCTGGTATCGAGAATATCCTGTCGAACAGGGTTACCAGTGAGAATCATTTTTTCTTTAGGAAAGAAACGTTCCATATTATCGTAGGCAACACAGATTTTTTTCGCAGATTTTGCCAAAAGCTGATTGGTCTTTCCAGCAAAAGAGTTTTGTTCGTGAATGAGTGTTGGAATTTTTCTCCATCCTGCTACTTTCAGGGCTACTCCGCTTGCATAACCACCCACTCCAATTACAGCATCAGGTTTGAATTTAGAAATCAGTCCCCATACCTTAATCATCGAAAACAAAATTTTAAAGGGCAGACTGATATTTTTCCAAAGTTCTTTACGTTGAAAACCGCTGATCCAAAGCCCTTCAATCTTATAGCCAGCTTTAGGAACTTTTTCCATTTCCATTTTACCCTTGGCACCAATAAACAGGAACTCAGCCTCGGGCATCTCTTTTTTGATAGCCTCGGCAATTGCAATAGCGGGATAAATATGACCGCCTGTTCCTCCTCCACTGATGATAAATTTCATAACTATAATTTATACCTGATCAATTTTCTTTTCTTCGGTTTTGGGTTTATTCTCTTTTTTATCTTCATTAGCCTCTACCCTTTTTTCTTTTTCGCTGGAATTTTCAATTTGTCTGCTGACAGATAGAATGATTCCCAATGATATTCCTGTAAACATGAGCGATGTTCCGCCGAGACTCACAAAGGGCAAAGTCAGACCAGTAACCGGCATCAGATTCACATTTACAGCCATATGGGCAAAAGCCTGTATAGTAATACTCAGGGTCAATCCCATCGCCAGCATCGAGCCAAAAGCCTTGGGTGATTTATTCACCATTCGGATGGTTCTGATCACCAACATCATATAAAGCATCAATACAGTAGCACCGCCAATCATTCCATATTCTTCGATGATGATACAATAAATATAATCGGAATAAGCATGTGGCAAAAAGTAGGATTGCACTCCATTTCCAGGACCAACACCAAAGAAACCGCCTTTTGCAACCGCCATTTTTGCCTGAAGGAGCTGAAAGGTATCTTCGGGACTACCTCCTTCGAAGAAGACTTTCAGACGACTTATCCAGGTATCGATCCTAATAGCAGGAAAAATCTCCGACATGATAATAAGCATGGCAAATAATCCAGCTCCAAGCATTATCAAAGAAAATACGTTTCTCAATTCAACTTTACCTATGAACATCTGCATCACACAGGTGAGAAAAAGTACAAGAGCATTTGAAAGGTCGAATGGAGCAATGAGTATAACAGTAGCTAAAACAGGGCCCAACAATTCCAACTGTGAAAGTTTTTTTGTTTGCATAATGGCTACTGTTCTTGATACATACAGTATAATGGCCAATTTTGCAAAATCAGAAGTCTGAAAGGTAATTCCTACAAAAGGCAGCCTTATCCACCTAGAAGCGCCATTGATGTTCACACCAAAGAACATGGTGTATATCAGCATAGGAATCGCAATTGCAATAAGCACAGTTGACCAACGTGCATACTGCATATAATTCACCATATGAGCTATGTACATAACAACAACTGCACCCATCATCAGCACAACATGTCTTACCAGAAAGGACTCAGTATATGTATTATTTCGTTGTGCCAATACATCGGCCGAGCTGTAAACAGTAAGCACAGAAAAAATAGCAAGCATGGCAATGACCAACCAGATGATTCTATCACCCTGCATCAGTGCCGCCACTCTGTTTCTTAATATTTCTGCTCTGTTGTTCATCATTAAAATCTCTATTTATTTTTCCGATTCGACAATTGCCGAACTTACAATTTCTTTAAATACATTTCCTCTGTGCTGATAATTGTTAAAAAGATCGAAACTTGCACAGGCAGGCGATAACAATACTACATCTCCCTCATTTGCATACAGACTGGCTGCTTTCAGTGCTTCCTGCATGCTTCCTGTTTCGACAATTATATCGACACTGTTTTTGAAAGCTTCCAGAATTTTGCTATTGTCTTTACCCATACAAATCACAGCTTTTACTTTTTGGGCTACCAATTCAAACAATGGGCTGTAATCGTTACCTTTATCTACTCCGCCAACAATCCACACAACTGGTTTAGTCATCGCTTCCAATGCATAAAATACCGAATCGACATTGGTTGCCTTACTATCGTTGATATATTCAACACCATTAATTTCAGCCACAGATTCCAAACGATGTGCTTCGTTCACAAAAGTTTTGAGTGCTTCGGCAATTTTTTTATTTCCAATGCCCAATTCTTTGGCGGCCAACACTGCACAGGATATATTGAATCGGTTGTGCCAGCCTTGAATTGTCAACTCCGATTTTTTTATACTAAAATCTGTATGTTCAACTACAAGATAATCTGAGTCATTTGCCAATGCCTTCATAGAAATAGCAATACAGCCCTCTGTACCGATTTGCTTCCAGAATTGTCCAAATCCATTGGCTATATTTTCATCTTCAGCATTGTATATAAATAAATCGGCATCCAATTTATTTTGAGCGATTCTGAATTTAGAAGCTATATAATTTTCTAGTTTATACTCGTATCTATCGAGATGATCGGGTGTTATATTTGTAAGGATACTAATAAATGGTCTGAATTTTTTGCAGCCATCTAACTGAAAACTGCTGATTTCCAAAGCATAGAATTCCCTATCACCCTCGGCTACCTGTTTTGCCAGACTGAAACCTACATTACCGGCAAGCCCTACATCAAAGCCTGCTGTTTGCAGCATATGAAAAATGAGGCGAGTTGTTGTTGTTTTTCCGTTGCTACCAGTTACTGCAATGATTTTTGCTTTGCTAAACTGCGCGGCAAATTCAATTTCATCAATGATTTTAATTCCTTTTTCTTTCAACGCTTTGACTAGTGGCGCCTTATCGGGAATACCCGGGCTTTTGATGACCAACGCTGCATGCTCCAAAATGAAGCTTTCATTGTGGCTCCCTTCCTCAAAATCGATTCCTGATTCGAGCAATTCACGTTTGTAAACGTCTTTTATCTGTCCCATATCGGACACAAATACCTGATAACCCTTCTGTTTTGCCAGAAGTGCAGCACCTACCCCACTTTCTCCTGCACCAAGTACTACGAGAAAGGGTTTGTTTGGATCGGGCTGAATTACCGAGGATATTTCTTTAATAAAAACGTTCATTTATTTAATGCAATTATCTGATTTTTAAGGTAATAATTGTTAAAACTGCCAACATAATTCCAATAATCCAAAAGCGTGTAACGATTTTCGATTCGTGCATTCCTTTTTTCTGAAAATGGTGATGAAGCGGAGACATCAGGAAAATTCTACGTCCTTCTCCGAATCTTTTTTTGGTATATTTAAAATAGCCGACCTGAAGTACAACTGACATATTTTCAGCAAGAAATATTCCGCAAAGTACAGGAATAAGCAGTTCTTTTCTGATAACGATTGCCAAAGCTGCTATAATTCCTCCCAAAGCCAAACTACCTGTATCGCCCATAAATACTTGTGCAGGGTGAGCATTGTACCACAAAAACCCAATACAAGCACCCAGGAAACAGGAGGTAAAAATTGCTAATTCACCTACATAAGGCACATAAAGTACACCCAGATATTCTGCTAAAAGATTATTGCCTGATATGTATGCCAATAAACCCAATGCAGCACCTATTATTGCTGAAGTTCCAGCCGCAAGTCCATCTATTCCGTCGGTTAGGTTCGCAGCATTTGAAACAGCTGTCACAATAAAAATTACAAAGGGTATAAAAATGAGCCAAACCCATTTATGTGCATTTTCACCAAGGAACCAAAGCAGATTTTTATAGTCGAACTCATTACCTTTGAAAAATGGCACGTTGGTCATCGTTGTTTTTACATAATACATCTCAACCTTTTCGTTTGAATTAGCTACGGGCACATACACTGTATCTACTACTGTATAGTTTCCGGCAGCCAGCTGAGCCTTATCCACACGAACAACAACATCTTTATGGTAAAGCATTGTTGCGCCTACAATTATTCCCAAAACGATTTGCCCCAAAACCTTGTATTTACCGCTCAAACCGTCCTTACTTCTTGTCAGTTTCAGATAATCATCAATAAATCCAATCACACCCATCCAAACGGTTGAAAGCAGTAAGAGCTGAATATAAACATTGGTCAGATCGGCCAGCAGCAGGCAGGGAATTAGTATTGCCATGTGAATGAGAATACCTCCCATTGTGGGCGTTTTTGCTTTAAGCTCCTCTCCCGGCAATCCCAGTGCACGCTGCTTTTCAAGCATTTGTTTTACTTTAATGATTCTAATAATCCGTCCGCCCAAAACCAAAGTTATGAGCAGCGAAATCATCACAGACAATGCTGCTCTGAAGGTAATGTACCTAAAGAGACCCGCACCGGGCATATCGTATTGTCTGTCTAAGAAATCAAAAAGATGGAAAAGCATTTTTTATATAAAGATTGAAAGATTGAAAGATTTGAAGAGGAAAGAGAAGAAGAGAAGAATAGGAAAGAGACGAAGAGGAAAGAATTGAAGAGAAAAGATTGGAAGAGGAAAGTTTCTGATTTCTTCTCGTCCTAAAGACGAGACTAACTTCTGATTTCTAAAGCTTGTAAAAGTTCTTCTTTGTCATCGAAAGGATTTTTAACTCCGTTTATTTCCTGATATTTTTCATGACCTTTGCCTGCTACCAAAACAATATCACCTCTTTGTGCTAATCTGCAAGCAGCTTTTATTGCCTGCCTTCGGTCGGGTATTATCAGCACCTTCGATTTGGCATTGGCAGGAATTCCACTTTCCATTTCAGCTAAAATTGCATCTACGGATTCTGTTCTAGGGTTATCTGAGGTAAATAATGCCATCTCTGAATAATTGCATGCAATCTTCGCCATCAAAGGCCTTTTGGTTTTATCTCGATCTCCACCACAACCTACTACGGTGATAACACGGCCGTTTTCTCGCAGTTTCTGGAGCGTTAGCAGTACTTTTTCGAGCGCATCCGGTGTGTGTGCGTAGTCGACAATACCAGTTATTTCAGTTGAATTGTTTCTTACATAATCAAATCGACCCTCTGCCGCAGTAAGATTACTGACATATTTGAGTAACTCTTCCTTTTCTTCGCCCAAAAGCAGCGCAGTTCCATATACAGCCAAAAGGTTATAGGCATTAAAATCTCCAACAAGTCTTGAATGCAGTTCTTTGCCATCGATATCGAGTAGGAGACCATCCATACTATTTTCGAGAATTTTTGCCTTAAAATCGGACATGCTTTTCAACGAGAAACTATATTTTTGGGCATTGGTATTTTGTAGCATCACCATAGCCCTTTTATCATCGCTGTTTACCAATGCAAATGCATGGGCAGGCAACTGATCGAAAAATTTCTTTTTTGCATAGATATAATTCTGAAAAGTACCGTGATAATCGAGATGATCATGGGTTATGTTTGTAAAAACAGCAGCATCAAAATCCAATCCTGCAATACGTTCCTGATCGGCAGCATGAGAACTGACTTCCATAAAAACATAGTCGCAGCCCGAGTCGCGCATTTCGGCAAGCAATCTGTTCAGTGAAACTGCATCGGGTGTTGTATGCGTCGATTCCAAAACCCTTTCATCAATACGGTTTTCAACAGTTGAAATGAGTCCGACATGCTGATTCATTGCTCTGAACAGTTTGTATAGCAGGGTTGCAACAGTTGTTTTTCCATTGGTACCCGTAATACCAACCAATTTGAGCTGTTTTGACGGATGCTCATAAAAATTACAGGCCATCAAACCCAATGCATAATGGCTGTTTTTAACCACAACATAAAGCACCCCTTCATCCTGTACACCAATATGCTCACAAACAACGATTTGCGCACCCTCTTTTGTCGCTTTTTCGATAAAATTATGTCCATCAGCATTCACCCCCTTCAGTGCAAGGAAAACTGTTCCCGGCTTCGCTTTGCGCGAATCGAAAACCAGCTCGGACACTTCGGCATTAAGCAGTATTAAGCTGCCTTTGCTTTCATATTCCAATCCTTTCAACAAATGGGTTAACTGCATTTTACTAATAATTTATTATCCAAGAACCAAAGTTATTGCCTGAACTGCTTTTATACTTTTTCCGGCTTTCACCGATTGTGATTTTACTTTACCAACTCCCACCACTTTAACTTTTAATCTCCTATTTTCGAGCAAATAGAGTGCGTCTTTCAACCCCATGCCTACTACATTTGGCACAACATCGTCCTGTACAGATCTGTTAAGAAGTGTAATAGAATCGTTTTCAACAAAGCCGACCGACCATTCGCTTTTCGAATCATCTGCATAAGGCATTTTTAAATAATTGAGCAAAGTTCTCAAGTCATCTTTATTTCCTACCTGCAACTTTGGCAAAGTAGCATCTGTATAAACAAATTTATCGTTGTTGATTGCCTTGTGCGATTCAATAGAAGAAGCATAGCAGTAATCGGCAATTTTTCTAAAGACAGGCGCTGCCACAATACCGCCAAAATTTCCCCATTTAGGATTGGTCACCACCACTATGCAAGAATAAACCGGATTATCGGCAGGAAAAAAGCCTACAAAAGATGCTCTGTACTTTTTCGATTCCTTGCCTTTTTGGAAATTTTGCCAGTTGATAATTGCCGTTCCTGTTTTGCCGGCAATTTTATATTGCGGCGTATATATACTGTGTGCCGTTCCGTGATCACTCTCAACAACTCGTGTCAATAATTCAGTTGCCAGATCAAGTGTTTTTTTTGAGGCAATTTTTTTCTTTACGATTCGGGGTTCATATTTTTCTACTAAATCGCCGTATGACCTCACTTCTTTTACCACATGAGGCTTCATCATCTGACCATCATTGGCAACAGCGTTGTAGAAAGTTAGCATTTGCAGTGGAGACATTTCCAATTCATAACCAATTGACATCCATAAAGCTGAGATACCCGACCAGTCAGAACGATTAGGATCTTTTATAAATGGCGGACGCTCACCTCCAATATCTATACCAGTAGGCTTATCCAATACCATATCGCTCAGTTTGCGTACAAAGTGCATTTGTTTATCCTTACTACCGTTATAATATTTGTGAATCATTTTGGCAATACCCACATTGGATGACATTTCGAATACATCGCCCAGCGTAGTATAATGTATACCATGCGGATAAGCATCTTCCATCACAACATCGTAAAACTTCCATTTACCCGCATTAAGGTTCACTGTATCGTCCAATTTTACATGTCCATCTTCCAAAAGAGCTATCATTGAGGCCAGTTTAAAAACCGAGCCTGGTTCGACATTTTCTGCAACAGCATAGTTAAAATCTTCCCAATATTGGGTACGATCGGCATTGAAACCAATGTTTGCAATAGATTTTATTTGGCCGGTTTTTACCTCCATTACAATTGCACAGCCATGTTCTGCTTCAAATTTTTCCAAAGTTTCAAGCAATGACCTTTCGGTTATATCCTGAATATCAATATTGATGGTTGTAATCAAATCTTTTCCTGCCCTGGGTTCAACATTGGCAATATCATTGAGCGGCACCCAGACATCCTTGCTCAATTGCTGCATCCACATCAAACCTTCTTCACCCGATAAGGTACTATTCCAATGTCCCTCCAAGCCAACCTGCAGTGTGTCTTTATCATTTTTAGATCCGTCGACTACCCTATTGTAACCAATGGTACGGTTTGCCAGCATTTTAAAAGGATACTGTCTTTTTGCCATTTGCGATACAATAAGCCCACTTTTCATTTTGTTGCCAAGACTAAAAATTGGGAATTTCTTAATTTTATCGAGTTCGGCCTGGCTTACATTTTTTCTGATGAGGAAATACTTATCTTTTATAGCCCTTGCTCTTATAAGTTTTTCCCTAAACTCAGATGCTGTTAAGTCACTGTCAGGAAAAGATGTAAGTAAAACAGAAAGAGAATCGAGATAATAGACAAAGCTATCTTGGTTTGGCACTGTCAAATCCCAATTGAGTTGATAATAAGGCAAAGAAGTTGCCAGCAGGCTTTTCCCGTCATCGGCCAGAATATTACCTCTGGCAGCTTTTACAGGTCTTTTCCTGATATTCATACTATCGGCCTGCTCCCTCAATTTTGGTCCTTCTATTATTTGAAGGGTACCTATTCGAAGAATGATAACAAAACAACCCAGCAGCATGACAAACATCACGACATAAATCCGCCAGAGGACTTCGTTCCTGCTTTCGACGGTTTTATTTTGATTATTGCTTGCCATTACTTTTTATTTATTTTTCTTACGTTTTTCAATTTCAATTTTTTTTGGCTTTCCGGATAGCGTCTTTAACCCCATGTGTCCGACTTTTTCCAATACTCTCGACTGCATACTTTCATACATAAGGTCCGATTTTATAGAATTGCTCTCCCAGCTTGTTTTTTCCAAATCGGATTGAATCGATTTTATTTCTTTAATTACCTTCAATGCGTAATGAGAATTAGCAATATAAATCACCCCCAAAAAGGCCATAAAAAAAATGAAGTTAATATTTTTAAACACATAATAAGCACTAATATTTAGACTGCCGAAAAAAGGAGAAGCAGCACTTTTTGTGCGGCGCCTTGTCTGTATTTCAGACGGCTTTTCTTCCTCAGCTGCGGGTTTAAATCTGTTTTGTGCCATTTTAAAAATCTTATACTTTTTCTGCTATTCTCAATTTTGCCGATCTTGATCTGTTATTGTCATTTATCTCAGCATCAGAAGGTTGAATCGGTTTTTTATTGATTGCTTTCAAAGGACATTTAAATCTTCCAAATTCATCTTTTTGAGGTTCATCTTCAAAACTTCCATTTTTAATCCAATTTTTCACCAAACGGTCTTCGAGCGAGTGATAGGTAAGTACCACCAGACGGCCTCCGGGTTTTAGCAAATCGGTTGCCTGTACCAATAAATCTTTCAGCGCAGCTATTTCATCATTCACCTCCATGCGCAATGCCTGAAAAACCTGTGAAAGGTATCTATTCTCCTTACCTATTATACATGGCTCTATTATTCTTAACAGTTCTGAAATTCGCTCTATTTTCTTTTGCTGCCTAGCCTGTACAATGACATTTGCTAAAGTTTTTGCATTTCTGACTTCACCATAAAAACCAAGTACATTTTGCAATTTTTCGGCAGAATAACTGTTCAGAATATCTTTGGCCGTAATATCGCCAGATTGATTCATCCTCATATCCAAATCTGCATCGAACCTAAAAGAGAAGCCTCTGTCAGCGGTATCGAACTGATGAGAAGAAACTCCCAAATCTGCTAAAACTCCATCCAATTCTTTCACTCTTTCCAATCGCAGGCTCTGTTTCAAAAATCGGAAATTAAAAGGTAAAAGTCTGAATCTCTTGTCGTCCGGAATATTTTTGAGGGCATCTTCATCCTGGTCAAAAGCGTACAATTTACCCAACTCACCTATTTTATTAAGCATTGCGGCCGAATGACCGCCACCACCAAAGGTAACATCTGTATAAACACCGTCTGGCTTTATGTTTAAGCCTTCGATGCATTCGTTCAGCAGCACTGGGTTATGATAAGTCAGTTCTTCCATTGCCTCCTTGTATTTTTCCCATTACCTCTTCGGCCAAAGCCGCAAAGTCATTGGGTTCATCATCCAATAAACCATCGTATTGTTCTTTCGACCAAATTTCAATTCTATCGAAATAAGCAAAAAGTATCACTTCTTTATCTACCGCTGCATAGTCAGATAAACTTTTAGGTAAGAGCAGACGTTGACTGTTGTCGATTTCCATCTCAGTAGCACCCCTAAAAAAGTACCTTACAAAATCACGGTTCTGTTTTACATAAATATTCAATTTCTGTATTTCCTCAGTTATGTTGGTCCATGCTCTTTTTGGATACAGTACCAGACATTTTTCGAATCCTCGGTTGAGTACAAAACCCTCCTCAACCATACCCTCCAGTTGTTTCAACAGGGGGGCCGGCATGCGTAGGCGACCTTTGTCATCAATTTTGCAGTTATATTCTCCGAGAAACTGAATCATTTTACAATTTAGATTTTACCATCCTGCCAAAAACTATTATGTTAATAAATTAAAAATCAATACTTTACGATATCTTAACATCAAGTTCGACTTTTTTATTTATCAGCATTTTACAGATTTTGCCATAAACTGAATGCTAAATTATAGCTTTTTCCCACTTTCTCCCACTTTTTCCCACTAATTTTCCTTTTTTTTCAATTTTTTTTCATCCGACATAATTTTCCCGGCATCGAAATAGAAATTTCGAGCACTTATTTAGACAAATTCTTGACAACCAAAGTCTTAGAAAAAAAGAAAAAGGGCAGTATCTTGACCGAGATACTGCCCTTGAGAGAGACCAATTTTTTCATTGTGGTTTTGAGACCATAAAAAGCTTATTTAAAGCTTGACGAGGAAGGGCGAGCTTTTCCCGCCCTGTCGCCATAGATGAGTCACAATTGTGTTTAAGAGAGAGACCACAATTAACACGCATCTTCCTGAATAGATCCACGATGGATCTTCAATATAGTTGTTTCTTTACTTTTTACTTCATTTGCGGCACCTGTCAATTCTTCCAACTTGTCTATATACTGTTGTTGTATACTTGAAAGTTTTGATAGATATCCGATTTCCTTCTTAGCCTGATCTAGTGATTCTTTCAAAGCTTTCAATTGTTCTTCCAATCTGGCAGTATCCTCAACAGCTTCAGAGTACTTTTTGGCATAGCGCGAGGCTTGTTCAAGCGCCCAGACTATATCATTTTCTCTTCCTGCCATTTATTTAACTTTGATAAGCAAAAAATCAAGATATTTTACGATTTATTTTCTGAGTTATTTCCAAATCACGTTGCAACATTGCTATTTGCTTTTGAAACATATCATTCATACTCTCCAATGCTTTAACCTGTCCTTTCAGCGCAGTAATTGTATCGTTCTTACTTTCCATTTGTTGCTTCAGCGCCTCCTGATACCTTTCATCTTTGAGTTCCGGTACAACCTGGTCTTTTTTCCAGATAGACCCTTCCCCCATCAACAACCACCTTTCATTCAACTCGGGATATTGATCTAAAATGGAGCAGATAATATTGGCAGAAGGATTAGTACCTCTGACTATTGATGCTATCGTAGATGGATTTTCACCGATTACTTCGGCGAATTTCCTTCTGGATATACCCAATGCCATACAGAGCACTTCTATTCTTTCACCTATTTGCTGCATTGTAAAATCGATATCTGAACAAAATCTTCACCAATTCGGACAGAATACAACACAAAATTAGACAAAATTTCACAACACAAAAATATTTCTGAATAAAATTTCACATTTTTTAAATCTTTTTTCATTCAAGTTGATGGATATCTTACACAGAGGCCATAAAATCAGTCGATTTTGCATTTACAAAAAAATGAATTTCAATGATTTATGTTGTATTTTTTAACATCATGAAAAAAGTAAGAAAAAATCAGATTCGGCTGATTGAAAAATAGTACATTTTTTTTGAACAAAAAGCCCAAAAAAATACGTTTAACTTGCAAACTGCCTTAAAAAGAACTAACTTTGAGCCTCTATTATAATTTGGCCATAGTTTTGACCTGCTTTTGGCGTACAAGACGATAACTGACATTTAAAAATTTAAAAAGTTTTTATGAGACAACTAAAGATTACAAAGTCTATTACAAACCGGGAAAGCCAATCACTGGAAAAATATCTCCAGGAAATCGGTAAGGTTGATTTGCTTACTCCGGAAGAAGAGGTTGATTTAGCAAAACGTATCAAAGCAGGCGATCAGATTGCACTCGAGCGATTAACAAAAGCCAATCTGCGTTTTGTGGTTTCTGTAGCCAAACAATATCAAAATCAGGGCCTTTCTTTGAGTGACCTTATCAATGAAGGTAATCTTGGTCTTATAAAAGCTGCCCAACGTTTCGATGAAACCCGTGGCTTTAAATTCATTTCTTATGCTGTATGGTGGATTCGTCAGTCAATCCTACAAGCATTGGCCGAACAGTCGCGTATTGTTCGTCTGCCGTTGAATAAAGTCGGATCGCTTAATAAAATAAACAAAGCTTTTTCTAAACTTGAACAGGAATTTGAACGTGAACCTTCTGCTGAAGAACTGGCTGAAGTACTGAATATTGCCTCTGAGGAAGTTGAAACCACCCTAGGTGTTGCTTCTCGCCACGTATCTATGGATGCTCCTTTCGTAGAGGGGGAAGACAACTCACTACTTGACGTACTCGAAAATAAAAATACACCAAAAACAGATGCAAGTCTTGAGTACATGGAATCGCTTCGTAACGAAATCGAACGTTCTCTTTGTTCTCTGACCGAGCGTCAGCGCGATGTAATTAAGCTTTATTTTGGTATCGGCCACGAACATCCAATGTCATTGGAAGATATCGGCGAGAGATTTGGCCTCACCCGCGAGCGTGTGCGACAAATTAAAGATAAAGCTATTAATAAATTACGTACCTCCACTTCGAAGAGTAAATTGCTCAAAGCATATCTGGGAAGATAATTTATACCTTATATATATGCCCGGTGAACATTCAACTGTCCGCCGGGTTTTTTATTTATACCACATCGTGCTAAATTGAATCTGAACCAATGCCCGGACCTAAAAAATATCCTTCCAACAAAACTATAGCCAAAGAAGTTGTCAAAACCTTGGAGTCTTTGTATCCTGAAACACCAATTCCGCTTCAACACGAAGATGCTTATACACTTCTGATTGCAGTTTTACTATCGGCACAATGTACAGATGAACGGGTAAACAAGGTGACACCACTGCTTTTTGCAAAAGCCAATAACCCAACGGACATGATCAAATTGGATGTCAAAGAGATTGAATCCATCATCCGACCCTGTGGCCTTTCGCCCCGAAAATCGCAGGCAATATCTGAATTGTCGAAAATATTACTCGAAAAACACAATGGTCAGGTTCCCGAATCTTTCGAAGCACTTGAAGAACTTCCTGGCGTTGGGCATAAAACGGCTTCGGTAGTTATGTCACAGGCTTTTGGGCATCCAGCATTCCCGGTCGATACACACATACACAGGCTGGCTTGGCGCTGGCAACTAAGCGAAGCAAAAAATGTGGAACAGACAGAGCGGGATCTTAAGTCGCTGTTTTCAAAAAAACTATGGAATAAGCTGCACTTGCAAATTATCTTTTTTGGTCGTGAATATTGTTCGGCGAGGCAACACAACCCATACTCCTGCCCTATTTGCAGCCGTTACGGACATCCGGAGCTCTTTGAACAAGAGGATGCTAAATCGAGCAAAAAAAATAAAAAGTGATTTAAAAATTCAACCACTCCGATTTTTGTTTTAAGGTTATATCCCCAATATTATAGGCATAAAGCGCAGCAGGAACAAAACTGAGATTCACGTCATTGTGTGTTCTATTTCCCCATTCACTGATAGTAGTTACCAGTGCAGCTTTTAGCTGATTCTGTGTACAAAAAAAGGTTAGGCTTGATAGTTCACTGACCTTTTCAATGTAACGGTTCGACCATTTTACTTCCACGCACCATTTAGGTTTAAAGAATTTATGGTCAATCAACACAATGTCTACTTCACCTTCCGATCTGCCCATTTTCCAGCTGGCATATTTCAAATCAAGCTGTTCGCGGTGCATCCATTGTGAGAAGATTGCAGTTTCTACCATATTTCCTGCATCATTATCGATTGGCTGTACAGGTGAAAACATTGCTGTTCGCAAAGATGGATTGGTGAGATAAACTTTAAAAGCCGTTACTCTTTTGAAACCTTTAGCATTTTCATCTACTTTATGAATCACCTTTATTAGAAAAGCTGCTTCGAGATATTCAAGGTATTTTTTTATAGTATCTTTTTGTACGGCACTTTCCTTACATATTTTTTCAAAAGAAAATTCTCTGCCAGTATTATAAGCCAGGTAGCTAAAAAAACGATTTAGTTCCTGTATGTCTCTGATACCATACAAACTCGGCAAATCTCTAAGTAATACCTTATCGACGATATCACTTTTAACGTATCTACCCATATCCGATTGAATCTTTTCTGAAAATACAACCTCAGGGTAACCTCCATAATTAAGGTATTGAAAAAATTCTTTATTTAGCTCATTGATATCATGGCTATTAAAGAAAGGTATTTCTGTAGAATTATAAATTACTTTTCCGTTCTGCACCAAATTATCAAGTCCTTTCAAATGTATGTATTCATGAAAAGTAAGTGGAGGAAGCATAAAATTTGTAAAACGCCCCGCGCCACTTTCGCCACTCTGCATTTTCAGAGCTGCTGCAGCAGAACCCGATACTATAAATTTTGTATTGGGATACCTGTCTACCAATGACTTTAACTGACGTTCCCAATCTTTCAGGTATTGTATCTCATCAAAAAAAACATAGAAACCATTCAGATGCTCTTTTTTTACTGCAGTTAATGCTAAATCGAGCATATCTTCCAATCCAAGATTTATATATATTGGATTATCTATTCCTATAAAGCATATTTTTTTAGGGTCATAGGCCTTTTCTATTAGTCTGTCTATTGCATGAAACATTAATACTGTTTTTCCCACTCGTCTAGGGCCCATCAATACTATTGCTCTTTTAACTGATGTATCTTCTACAAATGGATAAAATATTTCGAAATACAATCGTTTCCTCATGATTTTATACGATTGTTCGATTGAAGCATTTAACCACCATGGGTTTTCATACCGTAATCTTTCGAGGCGCTTTTCTATTGGTATTCCGCTATATACAGCCATAGTTCTTACTGATTTGATTAAATAAGCGTTTATTTTATGATAAAAGCTCTTATTTCTACATTTTTGTAATTTTAAGCAGATTCTTTTCTGCTTATTCTTACAACAAAAATAAGTGTTTATTTTAGAATAAAATCTCTTATTCCTACATTTTTGTAATTTTAAGCAGATTTTTTTCTGCTTATTCTTACAGCTAAAATAAGACGCTCTAAAATAGAAAATCCTCTTATTTTGACAAATATGTCAAAATAAGAGGATTTAAAACTGCTTATTTTTACGTTTTTGTTAAAATAAGCAGAAATCGAATTTAAAAACAGTTTATTTTTACAACTTTGCCAGGTTCTCGGCAATTTTCACAATAACTTTTGTGGCCAATTCCATAACCTCCAATGAGACATATTCATAACGTCCGTGAAAATTCATACCTCCGGCAAAAATATTAGGACAAGGAAGGTCCATGTAAGATAGTCTCGACCCGTCGGTGCCACCTCTGATAGGTTTTACTATCGGTTTTATACCAAGCTCAAGCATAGCTTTATTTGCCAGTTCTACGATATGCATCACAGGTTCTACTTTTTCACGCATATTATAGTATTGATCTTTTATATCGGCAGAAAAGGCACCTTTGTATTTTTGATTAAAGAGTTCAACCTGTTCAACAAAGAACTTTTTTCGTACTTCGAATTTTTCTTTATCATGGTCGCGAATGATATACATAAGCTCGGCAGCATCTACTGTAGCTTTCATGTTGTTGAGGTGATAAAATCCTTCGTATCCCGCTGTTTTTTCAGGAACCTCAGCCAATGGCATATTGCGTATAAAGTCGGCAGCCAATGAATTGGCATTGATCATTTTATCTTTTGCATAGCCGGGGTGTACACTTTTACCCTGAACTTTTACGAGTGCATAGGCGGCATTGAAATTCTCATATTCAAGTTCGCCGAGTGAAGATCCATCCATGGTGTAGGCCCATTCTGCTCCGAATTTTGCAACATCGAACAAATCGGCACCGCGGCCTACTTCCTCATCTGGAGTAAAGCAGATGCGAATGGTGCCATGTTTGATCTCCGAATGAGCAAGCAGGTATTCCATGGCTGAAACTATTTCAGTGACTCCAGCCTTATCGTCGGCGCCAAGCAAAGTTGTGCCATCGGTTGTGATAAGTGTGTGCCCTTTAACGTCGGCCAATTCGGGAAATTCAATCGGGCGAAGCACTATATTATGTTCAGCATTTAACTGCAGTTCTCCACCATGATAATTTTCCCAAATTTTTGGGTTTACTTTATCTGCCTTAAAATCGGGCGAGGTATCAATATGTGCTACAAAACCGATGACAGGTACCTTTTTGTCGATATTAGAAGGCAGGGTAGCCATTATATAACAATGTTCGTCGATTGTCACATCAGAAAGACCGATACGATTCAGTTCTTCAACTATTTGATTGGCCAAAATCCATTGTTTATCGGTACTTGGAATTTTATCAATGCCAAATTCAGACATGGTATCAACCTTAACATAGCGTAAAAAACGCTCAAGAATATTCTGTTTCATTTGATTTATAATTTTGATGTTCAAATTGTAAAATACCGCGAAAGTTAGCTATTTTTTATAACTTTGAAAAAATATTTAGTACCGGATGGAAATTGAAGTACAGCTCAATTTGGTAAAAAAAGTAGAAAGTACGCTAAACAGAAAACAGGTTTATCGAAAAGCGCTGGACATGGATGCATAATGTAACTTATGAAAGAGCCCTGATAAAATATGCGCAACAAAAAAATAACCAAGCTCTGGTATAATAAAGATAATACTAAACTATTTTTGCCATTAAATTGAAATTATTATGCAAAAAAAATCAATGGATGAGCTTGAACGGTTGAACAGCGAAGCGTTTAAGCATATAAAAAAAACACCTCTGGTACTTTTGCTCGACAATGTACGTTCGGCACTGAATGTGGGCTCGGCATTCCGTACTGCCGATGCTTTTGCGCTACATGCAATAGCGCTATGCGGCATCAGCGCACAACCACCACATCGAGAAATCCTTAAAACAGCGCTTGGAGCAGATCAGACCGTCGATTGGATTTATTTTGCCGATACGATAGCTGCTGTTCAGCATTACAGGGAGCATGGCTACCAGATCTGTGCGGTAGAACAAGCCGAAGGTAGTATTTCACTGCAGAATTTTGTTTGGGGTGAAAAGTCTATCTGTATTATTTTCGGCAATGAGGTTGACGGTGTATCGGACGAAGTGATGAAAATATCAGATGCTTGTATCGAAATCCCACAGTTCGGCACTAAACATTCGCTGAATATTTCCGTAAGTATGGGAATCGTAATTTGGGAATTGTTCAGAAAACTCAAACTTTAAAAATATTTTACATAATTGAATTAAAATTGTAAAAACTGAATTAATAAATTACTTTTGCAGGCTTAATGTAAGCAGACTTTATTATTAAATTATTTTTCAACCATAAAAAAAGAACGGTTATGTACTGGACTTTGGAACTCGCATCATACCTTCAGGATGCACCCTGGCCCGCTACTCGGGACGAGTTGATTGATTTTGCTATCCGTTCGGGTTCTCCGATTGAGGTAATTGAAAATCTTCAGGGACTCGATGATGAAGACGAACTCTACGAAGGCATCGAAGATATTTGGGATGACTATCCTACCAAAGGTGACTTCATGTTCAATGATGAAGAATACTAATTCGATAAAAACAGCAGCTCAAAAGGCTGCTTTTTTATTTTAAAAATGCTTCAATTATTGATAAATTGCCAACTCATTTACAAAACCGAAAACTATGGGATTATTCAATAAGCGCAAAAAATTTATTTTTAGCCCTGAAGAAGAGTCAGAAATTGTAAAGGCTATTGATAGCGCCGAGTATCAGACATCGGGCGAAATTAGAGTTCACGTAGAAGCAGTTTGTAAGGGCGACAGCTTTGAACGCGCTACTGAACTGTTTAAAGAGTTGGGCATGTACCGCACCCAACTGCATAATGCTGTTTTGTTTTACATTGCTTACGAATCGCATAAATTTGCAATTCTTGCAGATAAAGGTATCAATGATGTTGTACCTGAAACTTTTTGGGAAGAACTGAAGAATATGCTTGCCGATCACTTTAAAAAGTCTGAATTTTTAAACGGGTTGAAAGAAGCAATAAGACTAAGCGGGGAACAATTGAAACAACATTTTCCACATGCTGGTGAAGATGATTGTAATGAATTACAGAACGAACTTTCTAAAATTTTAAAAAAAACTACTTTTAGTTAATGTTTTGTTAATGCACTTAAAAAGATGTCACTTTTTTACCTTTTACGTATTAGTAATAATACATCTGATGCAACACAGCAATTTTGTTTTTGACTGCATCTAATAAATCGTAAAAAGTTTCATACAATTAAATCCGCATTACCATGAAAATTCTAAGAATTGTGCTCCCTCTTACCGCTTTAGCTTTATTAAGCTCATTTGCTGTTTCAAAAATCACAACCAAAACAAGCAATAATAATGAAGATTTTTTTAGCAAAAAAGAGCTTCAAAAAAAACTGCCTGTTGACCCAACCTATAAAAGATTCCTGGAAAAATTTGATCAGGTAGCCTTTCCGTATGCTATTAAATTTGAAAAGCCGGCTATTAGCTCACACAATGAAAGAACAAAAGTTGGCAATTATGATCAATCAAAATACATTGGTAGTGATTTTTCCGATATCCTTCCTGAAATCAAAGACGGTATGATGAGTCGAATGGGTCCTGATGATTTTATTGCCGAAGCACTCATCAAAAATGGGGATAAATTCGACGCAGTAATCTATTCTCGCCAAAGAAGTTTCAGAGGTTCCAAAAGTTTTTTCGCTGCAACATACGACAAAAAGGGTAAACTTATTTCGAAAATCGATATAGGAGACTGTAATTACGAAAACATTAAAGAATTTAGTGTTTCTGAGAATCTTGAAATTACCGTCGAAAAAACAAAAGTCCGTTCAATGTATGATGAAAACATCGAAAAAAACAAAAACAGCTATGCCAAAATTGGAAAGGATGTTTACACAATAAATGCTGAAGGCAGATTTGTAAATAAAGATATGGCCGCTGGTTTGGATATGGGCATGAATTAGGAATAAAAAGTGAATAAACCCAAATCCGTCATTAGAAATTCTATTACAACCCAAAATTGCTTTGGAACTAAGCACTTACTCGTTTTTTCGAGCTTGAAATAGGTGTGACTATTCCTTCACCCGAAAAAACTGTATGAGCCCTTATTTCCTTCGCACTTTTGGCCTTCATTACGAACTCTAATGACGGAATTGGGTTAAAATAAAACGGTGGAGCAATCTGCCGTTTTTTTTTATTGTGTAAGTTTTCTCAGGGAGTAAAGTGCCCAGGAGCATAACAGCATTAAGATGGATAGTATAATCCATAACGCTGTAAAACTAAAATTATCCGCTATAAACATCCCAAAAACCGGAGCTGCGATATGACAAAGGCTAAAGGTCATACCATAAAATGCCATATACCTTGCGCGCATTTTTTCTGAACTTCGGTTCAATACTACGGTTGTTGCGAAGGGTAGGCTGAATACCTCGCCTAAAGTAAACATCAATGTTGCTAAAAATGCAAAAATTATAAATTTCCCTGGCAGCAATAATAAAAAGGCTATACCTACCATAAGGGTTCCTAGAGCCATCATACGCATTTGGCCTTTTTTCTCGATTAAATGTAGGACAGGAAGTTCAATCATTACAACCAGGAGCCCATTCAATGCCATTAAAATTCCAATAAAGTCCTCGGTATACAGCAACTTATTCTTAAAAAAAACTGGTACGGAACTAAAAAACTGCATAAAAATGACTCCGTAAACAAACATGAGCAACATAAAAACAAGAAAGGGCCTATCTCGGAACAGGTGCCTCATATGTGGCTGTTCCTCACTTTTATCAATTGCTTTTTTCTTTGAACGATGTTCAGACAGAATCTGCTTTCTAAAAAAAAGAAAAAATATAAAGCCTGCCAAAATGCAACTGCTGCCATCGATAATAAATAACCAATTATAGCCAAGACTTACTGCTATAAGTCCACCAAGTGCAGGGCCCGCCGAAAAACCAAGATTGAATGCCAGGCGTGTAACACCTACTGCCTTTGTACGTGACTGATCAGATGCCAAAGCAGCAACAGAGGCCATATTGGCTGGCCTGAATGCATCTGCCAAAAAACTGCAACAAAAAAGACCAACTGCTATACTCAGTGGACTATCCAGCCAAAGCAATCCATAAAGCGCAAGTCCGCTGCTTAGCAAACTCATTAGCTGCAGCCTGAAAGGCCCAATCCGATCGCTGAGTATGCCTCCTGCCCAATTCCCAAAAAAGGAACCAATGCCATAACCCATCATCACAAGGCCCGTGAGACTGAGGCTATAATTTTTGACAGAGCTTAGATAAATTGTCAAAAAAGGGAGTACCATCGACCCTACCCTATTCACAAAGGAAACAAGGGCAAGCATCCAAATTTCGCGGTCAACGCCGGAATAACTCTTTTTGTATAGGTCGCTAAGGTACATTCAATTTTATAAGCGAGGCAAAAATAGCATTCTTAGCTAAATAAAAAGTATGGAAGATTTTATTATGTCAGAATTGTAAGAATAAAAAAATATCTTGTTTAATTAAGCAATGAAAATTTGTGGCGTCGAATAGTGAAACAATCTAAAAATTCAATATTTAGGAAAAAATATTTTTACTTTCCCTTTTCACTATAGGTTTGATTGCTATATCTGCTGCAGCTCTAAGTTATGCGAAAGAGTCATCCACTTCAAGCAATATCTACAGGAATTATTATCATTATCAGCGTAATTTCTATTCTACCTATTGTAGGAATTATTTGGCTTATAAGTATAACCGATACGCAGCCGCAGGTTGTCAGAATCGTTTCAGACTACCATTATGCGTCGAGCTTTGCGCACCCGCCCACGACGAAGGGTAATTTTTGTAAGGTATTTAACGAACAGCTGTAGCCTTTTGCAACAGCTGTTTTAATTAAAGATTAGCTTTATTATGAAATTAAAACAAAAATCTGATTAACTTAGCAGTCAAAATATTTCTACAAAAATGAGAATAGTTGGTTATATCGAGAACGACGCCTGCAAGGTAACAGTTTTTCATCAGGGGCTTCGTTTTATGGTTAAATTTGAAGACGGTTTGTACGAACAGGCATTTAAATTCAGAGAGTCAGATAAAATAAAGGGCCTGAATGATATTCAAAATCTTATAGATCGTCCATTTATAGATGAAGTAATGTATAGATTTTCAGAAATGCGTCAATCGACCGGTAAACTGCTTAGCCGTTTTATTGGAGATTCGGCCGAATATGAAGACGAAGAAATAATTTGACAAAAGTATTTTTTCCTCAATTTATGGACTACCCTCTTAAAAATATTTCATATTGGGCTGCTGCCAACGCAAGTACAGCAAGATGGCTTATTTTTCTGCTGAGTCTTTTCAGCGGCGTCCTGTTCTTTGAATTTGGGCTTTTTCTGTCGGAATTTACATTATTCCCAGCCTCATTCATTTGGTTATTTGCAGTCGCCGTAGCTACCTGTTGCTCCTTTAATTATAAATTTGGCAACAGAAGGTTAAAAAGAGCAATCATATACCTGAGTTTGTCTGTGCTTTGGCTGCATTTGGGCAATCAATCGGTCCAGATATTATCTGTAAGTGATGCTAAAAATATTGAAACGGCGTCCATTGCTCCAGTTAAACCAATTGCCAAAGCTGAAAATAAAATAAAAAAATCGATAGGAAAATACTTATCAAAACAAAAAAAGCAATTGCGCAATAGTATAAGTTTAGATAATTTAAGTCCGGTGGCTGCATTTTTTATCTTTTTCCTGCTGGCATTGCTTGCCTTATTTATTGCTTTTTTTCTGTCAATACTTTCCTGTTCCCTGGGATGTAGCGGACAAGTAGTTTTGTCCTATGCTGTGCTGGTGAGTGCTGCAATCTTTGCACTTGGAGGACTTTTTCTAATTGGATATGCCATTTATAGGGCCGTAAAAAAGCCAAAAAATAACCTAAGTTCTTATTAAACCCCAAAATCAAAATACTATGAAAAACAATATTTTATCTATTATTTTCAGTGTCATTACAGCTTCCCTTTTTGCACAGCCCATGGAAGAAATCGATCTGCATGATGCACCGATTTTTAATTCGATAGAGGATGCATTAAAATCTGCTGATAAAGTACACCGACTAAATCTGTCGGGTAAAAAATTGAAAGAACTACCCGAAAACATCAAAAAACTGGTCAATCTTCAGGAACTGAAGCTAGATGACAATGACCTGAAAGTTGTTCCTGAATTCATCAGCGAACTAAAACATCTTGAAATATTATCACTTACAGGAAACCCCGGCATCGATTTAGAAAAATCCTTTCCTGTTATTGCCAAAATTGCTACCCTTCGCGAGCTTTGGCTTAGGGAAAATAAGCTAAACCTTATTCCTTCAAATATTGAGCTTTTGGCAAAAAACATCAATCTTGAGTTATTGCATTTGGGATCCAATCAATTAAAAACATTGCCTGAATCAATTGGCAAAATAAAAACACTCAGAATTTTGGACGTAGAAATGAATTTGCAGCTGTCAAAATTACCCATTTCGATAGGCGAATTGAAAGAACTGAGAGAATTGGACCTTGAAGAAAATGCCATCACTGCTGTTCCAGTAGAAATAACCAAATTGAAAAACTTGTACGACCTCGACCTTCAATCGAATAAAATTGTAGGTTTGCCCGAGGGAATGAGTAAAATGAAGAGTCTGCGTCACCTGAACTTAAGTGGAAATCCAATCCATTCATTGCCTTCTGACCTCTCGGCCTTTCCATCTCTTGAAATTCTCGAGTTAAACTCGAGTGTCATTATGGGCTTCGATCCGATTACCTTTGAAGAAAAAGAAGAAGAAATTAAAATTGATATCGATTGGAATAAAACCATCAAACAGCTTTCGGAAATCAATACCCTGAAAGAACTGATGCTGGACAGAAATCATCTGACAGAATTACCTGCTGCTATAGGCAATATGAAACATCTGGAACGTTTGGAACTGGAAGGTAATCCGATTGACGAATACCACAAAAATCAGATTAAACGCTGGTTGCCAAATGTGAGGATTGTCTTTTAATAGAGGGAAAGATTATTATAATTTGTCTCGTTCAACAAACGAGATGAAAATGAGGTAATTTGAAAATGAGGTAATTTGAAAATGAGGTAATCCGATAGCTATCGGATTGAAAATGGTCTCATTCTTCAAATGAGATGAAAAAGCGCGGTATTTTAATGCCACAGTATAATAAAGATTGAAAGAAATGAAGAGGAAAGAAATGAAGAGGAAAGATTAGTAGAGGAAAGAATTAAAGATCGAAAGATTTTTTCCAAACGGCTTTAGCCTCTGAGAAAAACATTAGCGAAAGAGCGCGGTATTTTATGCCGCATTAGAGGGAAAGATTTGAAGAGGAAAGATTGAAAGAAATGAAGAGGAAAGATTTGAAGAGGAAAGATTTGAAGAAATGAAGAGGGAAAGAAACTTCTGATTTCTTCTCGTCCGACAGACGAGACTGACTTCTTCTCGTCCGAAAGATGAGATTGACTTTATAATAATAAATTGTTATGAATACTGAAACATTGGAAGAATTATTGCAAAGCCTTGAATCTGTTGGATTTGGCGCTAATCTGGCGGGTGGAAAAATTTATTGGACAAATGCATCGGGTGCGGTGGTAGCCCATGCCGAGTGTAAAGCAATCCTTTCCTGGGCGGCAACAAACAATTCTGCCATGTGGGCACATGCTATTGGTCAGTTTCAGGATGCTGAAGTGCCTGTGTTAAAATCTGCCAATTACAAGTCGGATTATATCGGAAATATCAATGATGAACAAGCTGCTAAGTTTGCAGCAGAAGTTGCAGAGGAAGGCGGAGCTCAATATATATATCGCGCCCCTAACGGTGCAAATGGGCTTTATCTGGCTGTTTTCAATTTCAAGGCAGAATCGATGGAGCTAAATGAAGATGACCATCGCCGTAAAAGAAATTCATCTATTAACTATATTGTTCAAATGATTGCCAACCTGGCAGAAATTTTAAGCAATAAAAAAAGAACAGCAGAAGCAATGAGCCTTATGAATCATTTCAGCGAGGCCCTAAATCAACAGATTTCTGTCGTACTAAAAGATGAAGACCTAAAAGAAGAAGCCGGCAAGCTACAGCGCTCCATTGCTACCTGGCTTGGGATGCTACCCGATAAGCGCGCAGATGTGCTTGCCTTTATGAAACAGGCTGCCTCGAAATGGAATCGAATGAAATAATAACACCCTATGTTTTTTAAAATATTTTTGGCGGCTTATCTGCTCTTCAATCTCTATACCTTTTTCCTGATGGGCTACGATAAGTCAATTGCCGGCAAAGGAAAAAGAAGGATTCCCGAATCGAGACTATTTAGCCTTGCCGTATGGGGAGGCAGTATGGGAATTCTGATTGCTATGCCTGTATGGCGGCACAAAAATAAAAAATCAAGCTTCAAACGCAATATTTTCACTATCTGCGCAGGTCAAATACTGCTGCTTATTTTTGCAGGAAGATTTATTTTTTAACACAATTCCGTCATTAGAGTTCGTAATGAAGGCCAAAAGTGCGAAGGAAATAAGGGCTCACACAGTTTTTTCGGGTGAAGGAATAGTCACACCTATTTCAAGCTCGAAAAAACGAGTAAGTGCTTAGTTACAAAGCAATTTTGGGTTGTAATAGAATTTCTAATGACGGATTTGGGTTTAAACATCCTAAGCAGATTATTAAAAGAAAGTCAATTAAGTTCAGGTTAAAAAGCTCCACATGATTACTCATGGGAGCTGATTATATTGAATCAAAAATAGTTTAAATTGACTATTCTTCGTCCGCTTCTACAGTTTCGACAGCTGCTACTGCAATCAAAGGCTTGCTACGATAGTAACCGCATTCGCCGCAGATATGATGTGTAAGCTTGGGAGCTTTACAATTGGAGCAGGCAATAACATTTGGTGCTTCAATTTTATAGTGGGTACGACGCTTATGTTTACGTTGTTTCGAAATTCTGGTCTTTGGATGTGCCATGATTATTAAGATTTTATATTATTATTGTTGTTAATACAGGTTTAACCCTTTTATTTTAATTTTTTTAATTCGTCCCAAATACTTCCTTTTTCTTCGGGTTCACTTTTTGAATCAACTGCATTTTCATCTCCCCTCAATTCATCCAGATAATTTAGCAGTTCCGGGTTACAACCAGGCTTAGCATTTTCATCATTTAGATGTACTTTTCTCAAAGGTACCTGAAGAACCAAAGCTTCGTAAAGCGGAACAGCTACATTGATACTGCTTTCACCTATTTGCAAATAAATTACTTCAGGGTCAAAAGCATCTTCAGGTTTTTCATGCACAAATTTCACAATTAAACTTTCTTTGCCTTTGATTGGCATGTCGAAATTTTCATTGCAAATATCGCAAACAGCTGCTACCTTTCCAGCCCATGAAAAATGAAGTTCAAGCAGATTATTATGTTTATCGAGCACCAAAACAGCATCAACATTCAAATCATCAAGCAGAGGATTTTCGAAAGATTCGAGAAATTTTCTGTCGAGATGGAATTCAAACCTATGCTTTCCTTCTTTTAAACCTACGAAGTTAATGTTGAAGGATTTTAATGCTTTCATAGCCTGATTTTTTTTCAGAAACGGTTGCAAAGATATGAAATCGCTTTTTAAAAATCAAATTAATTATTTTTTAAAATCAAATTTTAAACATTTTGAAAGCCAAAGTCACTAAAACGGCACATCATCTATTTTACCGTTATTATTCAGTTTGGAATTGAATGTCTGATCATTGCTGTTGTTATTATTAAAATTGCTACCAAAATCATCTTGATTAAAATTATTAAAAGCATCATCATCCAAATTACTGAACAAGGCATATTTTCCGTCCCATTTCAGACGCACATCTTCAAGGGCACCATTACGGTGCTTGGCAATGATGATTTCCCCAATGCCTTTGAGTGAGTTTCCGTCCTCGTCCTCCAAAATCTGGTAATATTCAGGGCGGTAAATAAAGGAAACAATGTCTGCATCCTGTTCAATGGCTCCGGATTCCCTCAAATCCGACAGCTGCGGCCTCTTGCTGCCACCACGGGTTTCCACCGCACGACTCAGCTGAGAGAGTGCTATTACAGGTACGCTTAGTTCTTTTGCCAATGCTTTGAGCGAGCGTGAAATCGCAGAAATTTCCTGTTCACGGTTACCATTTTTGCCATCGCCTCCAGCAGTCATCAGCTGAAGGTAGTCGATAATAATCATTTTGATATCATGCTGCATTTTCAGCCTTCGACACTTGGCACGAAGCTCAAAAATACTGATACCCGGAGTGTCGTCTATAAAAATTGGTACATTAGCCAATTTGTCGACGACTGCATAAAGCTGTTGCCATTCATAATCCTCGAGCCTTCCTTTACGCAATTTCTCCGCTTCTATCTGCGTTTCCATCGAAATAATACGGTTTACCAACTGAACACTTGACATCTCTAAAGAGAAAAAGGCAACCCCCTGATTGAAATCGAGGGCAGCATTTTTGGTGATGGCTAAAGTAAATGAGGTATTGTGCGTTACGGTCATGTCTTCAAGCAAAAAGAGATGATTGCCATCTATTTCGAAACCATAATAATCGTCGATAATATCTTTTTCGACCTTAATACCGCTTACCCTCCAATCGACAAGACTGGCCCATGTTCTAGCAGTTTTATAATTAATCTTGACAGGAATTCGATCAATATCTCCATATATTCTCAGCCTGTAAACCGTAGATTCAAAACCTGTGCTACTGATGGAAGCCCTTTTTGCAGTAAATGAAGCCCTAAAACCCAATGAGTCACAGATGTATTTTATCTGTTCTGCCAAAAACTTGTTTTTCTGAGTAATTTCATAACCATTCGACTGAACAAGATAATGCCCGTCTGAATCGAGAAGACCAGCAAGTAATTCCAGTCTTTTAGCTGTAGAATTATATAGGTAATTATCAGGAATATGTTTATTGTCCAATACGCCTGTCTCCTGCACCTCAGCTTTCAGACTATGACCTTTGTGGCCTTGAGTACCGCCTACAACAGCCAGGGTTTGTGCTTTATTTTTATGTTTTCTAACATTAAGCATAAAACCTCTATCCTGAGCGAAAACTTCTAAATATGCAGTGATTTCCTTGTCAGTATTTGTAATTGTAGCATCTGAACTTGTACCGTCTCCCAGCCAAAGTCCCAGAAAATAGGGCGGCAGTAAGGTTTCTTTTTCATCTAATTCTATAGACACTTTGTAACCCTTGTAGTTCGATTGAAATTTTTTTGATTTGCTTATCCAATCGCGCACTCCGATATTTAAAACAGTTCCCTTTTTATGAGAACCTTCATTTCTGCTTCTTTTCAATGAAAGAATATGACTTTCATTTACCCTGTAACTCATACCTTTATTCTGGTGAACCCAATACATTTGTTCGCGTCCACGGCAGATTGATAGCACATTACGAGGAGTTGAATCATCTCCCATCAATTGATCGCCGGGCACAATATCTTCCACATTTTTGAGGCGCCCGTCAAACATGACTACTTTGGTGCCCTTGCCAAGGCATTTTCCCATGCCCGGCCTAGCCGCTACAATAATCAAATCGCTTGGTTGCCAGCCCGATGTAACACGGTCGAGTCCGGTAAAACCTGTGGGTACACCTGTAAGTCCATCGGCTTTTTTCGATAATTCTTCGAACTGTTTTATGGACATATTCACCAGGGTGCTCATGCTCATCGTACCCCTACTAAGATTTTTTTCGGTAATACCAAAAAGATTTTGTTCGGCTTTGTCGAGCAGGTCGAATACATCGGTTGTGTCTTCGTAAGCGTCTTTGATGGTCTCGGTCGAAACTCGAATGAGTTCTCGTTGTATGTGCTTTTGCGCCACAATGCGGGCATGGTACTCGATATTGGCCGAGGATGCTACCCTATTGGTGAGTTCCACCAGATAAAATGGCCCTCCCACCGTTTCGAGTACCGCCATTTTTTTCAATTCCTCCGTCACCGTGAGCAGGTCGACAGGATTACTCTTCTCGAAAAGCGTACAAATAGCTTTGTATACATGTTTGTGCGCCTCTACATAAAAGCTTTCGGGCTGCAGAATGTCGATAACCGTTGCAACGGCGTCCTTATCGAGCATCATAGCGCCAAGCACGGCCTCCTCTAGCGGACGTGCCTGAGGCTGTACTTTGCCAAAACTTAGGGCAGCGGCATTCTCCTCAATTTTACGTTTGCCCTTAAAGGTTTTTTTAGATTCGTTCAATTCGTTTTCCATAGTTCCTGAAATGCACTGTTCATAGTAATTAGCACATCTATTATATTGTTAATAAATTATTTATAAAAATTATTTTTTAGTCTGATTTTACAATTTCTTTACAAAGGAAAGGCGAAAAATTTTAAAAATCAATTTTGATTTTACACTTTTCGTATTAATGACCCTCTAAAAATAGTTCAAAATAATTGTATTTTCAAGTCTATTATGAAATCTGAACAAAACTGTTTTGAAACATTGACATAAAATGTATAACTTTAGCCTTGTTTAAAAACTCATGACATAATGCGGATTTTTGGAAAAATTCTGATTTCACTTCTAATTTTTTGGCTTTGGATAAACATTGCCACTCATTATTATGTATGTGCATTGAAAAATATTTGCTCAGAAAACGCTTCAGATAAGGATTCTATCGCACTATCCAAAATTCCCCATACCCTTACTGTTGAGACTGACGCCATAGTTGTTTTAGAAAATTATCCTGAATTTATCTTTGCCGAAAACATTGATACCACAAAGATTTTTAAAAAGCACAACGATTTTCTTGCCCAACTTTCTGTTATGCTAAAATCTCAGCCAAATGCACGTTTGCTAATAACGGGTCGGCATAGTTCCAAGGAAAACGCTGCTTTTGGCACAAAAAGAGCTGCATTTATCATTGAAAAATTAGTCAAACAACATTCGGTTCCTGAAACATCGATATTGAATACTGTTGAAATATTTAGGGATGCTGATTCCGCAGGTCTTGGTTTCGAACTATTGGGCTATATGCCCGGAACAGCATTACTGATTAAGCGCGAAGATTCCATTTTCGGACTGCAATGGAAAGACAGCATTATAAATGTTACATTAAACGGAATTTTAGCTGCATATGATCCCAACCTGAATGAAATCAAGCCCAGTGTTGTCTTTAATCAGTATTGCGACAGTCTAAAATTATTTTTGAGTTCCAGACCAAATGCAACAATTCAGATAATTGGCTATTGCGATTCATACATTCCGGATGCTGAGGCCGATAAAACCAGCTTACATTTTGCCAATATGACTGCAGATTATTTAAAAAAGGCCGGTATTAAAAATAAAATCACATCCATATCAAAAGGAAAAAAAGAACCTCTGGTAAATGATCGTCTTCCCGACGAATCTGCCGATGTGCTTTCAATCGCAAAAAACCGAAGGGTTCGAATTCTGGTCAAGGAGATGGCAGTATTAAAACCTAAAAACAAAAAGCGTTAAACTTTCAAATAAATTATATGAACTTACAACAGATTTTGAGCAACCTTTTCAGTTTCACAAATAGCTACGAGGCAATAGTTTTTTCCGCTATCTTATTCATAACCTTAATATTAGGCGTTTTATTTACCTTTTTATTATTTGCCGCACCTGCCTTGAGAAAAAAGCGTAAAATTATTAGTGAGCTTCAGTCAAATCTGGAAATATCGAATTCAAAAGTAAAACTGAACGAGGAAAAGTACACGGTTCAGGTTTCAAAAACCAAAAGACTGGAGGAGGAAACTACAAAGTTGCAGGTTCAGATAGAAGAGCTTACGTTGAGAAATAATAAATATCAAAGCGAAATCGCTCAGTTGCAGTTCGAAAAAGAAAGTCTGCAACATAATTTCGAAAATAGCGAAAAAGAAATCTTGGAACTGAAAAATCTTTATAAAATCAGTCTACAGGAAAACAGCTCAGCTGCCGATCGTTTTGCACTTTTTATATCAGAAAAAAATGAACTGATGGCAAAGCTCGAAGATTATAAAAACCTGGTAGAACAACTCGAAAAAGAACGTCAGAATTCTGACAATTCGTCTGATGCATCAAAAAAACTGAGTGCAGAACACAAAGCCGAGTCTGAAAGATTAGAAAATGAAAAATCTGCCCTAAGGGAAGAAAATATTAATTTGAAGCTCCAATTAAATGAAAAGGAACAGCTTTACATCGAAACGCTCAAACAGATTTCTATCTTAAAAGAGCAGCAGCAAATTGTGGAAATAACTGAGGAAGAATCGAGTAAAAATCAAATAGAACAACCACAACCAATTGCTGAGGATGAAAGTATTATTTTAGAAAATAATTACATTGCTCCGGTTGATGAACTACACGATGAGCCTAAAAATGAGCCCTATATGTCTGAGCAGGAAGCAGCCTTATCTGAAGATGCAAATGATACCGCCCTGGAAATTGAACATAATTTATCGCAAGTGAGCAAAGCAGTTGAAAACGATGCAATTTCTCAACTGCTTGGTCAGCCAAATGAGGCACAAGCCGACAACCTGAAGCTAATCAATGGCATAAATCAAGAAATTGAAGAGAAGTTATTTGCTTTGGGCATAAACAGTTACGAGCAGCTCAGTCGCCTCAATGATGAAATTATCAATCAGAAACTCTGTCAATGGCTGCAGCTGAAAGAAAAAACAATTGAAAATGATCAGTGGGAAGCGCAGGCAAGACAATTGCTCATAAAACAAAAAATCAGTAATCTTACCAAGGATATTAATTTGAGTAAATTGTTTAAAAAGTAGTGAAAATGTTTTTTCGTTAATCTTTAAACGCTATATTTGTTTTTTTTACTAAAAAACAAAATATTATGAAAAAAATGTCTTTTTTCCATTATCTGCTTTTTTTTACAGCAGTTCTATCCTTGGGATCTTGTTCCGTTCAAAAATCTGTTACTGCAAAAAGTATGGATATCTATGGCTCAGGAGTAATTCATAAGCCCGTAATAGCTGATTTAGAAGTTAGTTCAACAAAGGTTACTGGCACATATAATGTAATCAACGGAACATTATTCGATGCTGCAAAAAACGAGGCAATCGCTCTACTAATTAAGGATAACAATGCAGATGTTATCGTTGAACCAAAATTTGAATTGGTTCAAACCATGGGCTCTTCCAAAATAACTATCACAGGTTTTCCTGCAACTTACAAAAATTTCAGACCAATAGAGAAAGCAGATATAGAATTATTAAATGTAGGCATAGTCCAAAAAGCAAAAGTCGAAGAGCCTAAAACTGTAAAAAAGAAGAATGGGATTTTGATTGGCATTGGAACTGCCCTTACTGCTATTTTGCTTGGTCTTCTAATTTCAACAGCAATCTAAAAAATTAAAATGAAAAAATTTATTATTATTACATCAATACTGCTTTTAACAGTTATTTTAACATCATCCCCTTCCCCTAGCTTTGCAGGCGTTTCAAATCCGATTGAACAAGCTTCGCTAAGTCCAGTTTCCAAAAAAGAGCAGTCTAAAGCAGCTAAAAAACAGCTAAAAGAAATTCGAAAGGCTTATAGTACTGAAATGAAGGGTATGTCCAAAGCTGAAAAGAAAGCATTCATTGAAGAAAAGCTTCAAAAAAGTAATGTAAATATCCCAAGATTGAGATTGCTAATAATCGGGTTGGTTTTAATTTTGGTAGGTGCAATTTTTTACATAATTCCTGGACTTAATATTCTAGCTTATATCTTACAATCTGTTGGAGGTATTATTATCTTGGTATGGCTCATACTTTGGTTGCTAGAGTTCGTTTGATTGTAAAAATAGTTTGTTAAGTTGAAAACTCCATCTTTTGTCAGCCAACAAGGTATATATAAAAGAAGCTACACACATGATTTAATTTGTTCATTTTTTAAATGTTACTACCTGTTTTATTTATCAGGGATTGAACCTATAGCAAAAAGTTAAAAATGAATATAATCAAATATCATAAATTATGGATTCAAACCTCATTTTTGCTTATCTCACCAATCGTTTTACTAATTTTACCTTCCGATTATTTTGACGAGGGAAATTCAATTTGTATAACAAAGTTTTTATTTAAAATGGAGTGTTATGCATGTGGTATGACAAGAGCATGTATGCACTTGATACACTTCGAATTTGTAGATGCCTATTTTTATAACCCTTTGGCTTTTATAGTAGTTCCTTTACTGGTATTACTTTTTATCTTGAGGCTTAATAGAAACTTAAAAATCTTATTTGCTAAAAAACAGTAATTAAAGACCGCTCAGTCAAACACTGGGCGGTCTTTTAGCTTTTATTACAACATAACAATTATCGATAATACAAAAGTGGTAATGAATAAAAAAAAACAGTGGTCTAGCCCCCTATTAATCAGACAATCTTACAGACGGTTTATTATTTGTTTATCAAATGTTGTTGTTTTAGTAGCAATCACAAGTTTAACAAGTTGCGTATCTACAAACAGAGGTTTTCAGTCCAGCCCTGTTATTTCACGAAATGTTCAACTAGACCCTATTAAGGCAGACATCCAGGTTGATGAAACAAAAAAACTTAAAGGAGAAAGTAGTTCTGGTTATTTTTATTCATCTAAATCAAGTGCAAAATCATAAAAAATCGCCTTTTTCGAGGCGATTTTTTTTATTGTTTTTATCTTGTTGATCAAAATATATCTTTTGAAGATAGAGACCAATTGAATTAAAATTTATTTTTATGACAAGAAATTTTTTCGAAGCAATATTACTCTTGATGATATTGTTATGTAGCCATCCTGCAAAAACAGAACTTGTATTCAAAGAAAATGTCATTTTAAATGTATGTAAAAATCACGAAATTACAATTAAGCCGATCCCCCCTCACGACTACGGCGACCGAACTAAACTCTCCGCCTTTATACTCTGTGCCATGCTGGGATTTACCGGAGCGCATCATTTTTACATGAAACGTTATTTGAGCGGAGCATTGCAGATCAGTTTTTTTCTAGCTTCAACAATTTTGAGTATTTTGGGTACTGCGCTCTTCTTTTCATGGTTATTCCTTCTGGCGCTTTGGGCCTGGGTTGCCGCCGATCTGTTATTAATTATCTTTGGCGGGCTAAGACTTAAAAAAGGGAAAAAACT
>CAMDAB010000019.1 GCA_945888475.1 Saprospira grandis DSM 2844
CAGTTTAATTGAACTTAGCCATAATTTCAATTCCAGTTGAAAACTTAAAAATGTAAAACTATTTTAGGATTAAATTTAAAATGTAAATTTGTATCAGGACTATCAATAAATTTTAGTTAAATCTGTAAACTTTTTTTAGGACGAGTCAACAGACACCATAGTGACTGTGCCCCGACCCCGTTAGGTGGTCGTACACATTATTGCCGAAACATTCGAGATTGAATTGATTTTTAAACACGGATTTAAAGGACAATACTGACCCCGATAGCTATCGGGGCTAGATTTTGTTTCAAAAAATACTGGTGTTTTACTGCGTAAAAAACAAACAGAATGTCAAATTAAAAATCCATCTTTCTTCAGGGAATGAATGCCGTCAAAGTCCGTTTTCCTTCAGCTTTGAGTTTTCCTCACTTCCAAGGCTTAAAATATTATTACGTTTTTTAAAAAAATAGCGCAGTTTTCTATATTTTTGGAGTTCGTCGGAACATCAGACAGTAATCTACCAATGACAGCGCAATTAATTTCATAATATGTTTCAATATATCGTCAAACGAATATTGATCTTTATCCCAACCTTTTTGGCTATTTCCCTAATAATTTTCGGGCTTAGCAAATTGGCACCGGGCGATCCTGTAAACCAAATGGTTGGCGATGGGCCACAAGGCTCGTTGGGGGCACAAAATCTATTGTCATCGGAGGAGAATTACCTTATGAAGTCCAGGAAATTGGGCCTGGATAAGCCTTCATTCTATTTTGCATTTACCTCGGCAGCCTATCCAAAGGATTTGTATAAAATTATAAAATCGGAACACCGTAACCTGGTAAGCCGTCTGATATCGGTTTATGGAAATGCAGATGCTGTTAAAGCATATTATCAGCAATTGCGCATGGTGCTCATTACCTGTACCGCATTGCCCGAGCGCGGAGAACTTTTCGAAATCAGGCGTGGTAGCAGGGATATAACAGAGGAGCTACTCAAAGATTATCAGGAAAAAACCATACAGTATAAATTGGATAGACTTAACGAAATGGTTAACAAAGGTCGCTTTGAGGGATTAAATGATCTAAAATCTGAGGTTTTAAAATTAAAACTTACTTTTAATAACCTAAAGAAAAATGCCAAGCCTTACAAGCTTTATATACCCGCTGTTCAAATTTACGGATTTGATAATCAGTATCATACCTGGATGTTCGGCGATTATCCCTGGTTTAAATCAGTAGACAGCACCAATTATAGGAAAGTTGAAAAACTATATAAAGAAATCGGGCAATTCCGGAATAAAGAGGATAGTCTCATCAGGCTTCAAAAACCTTATCTTGCTAAAATGCGTCTGCTGAATGAACTCATTGGGGCAAACGACAGTACCCGGCTATTCAGGAACAAATCACTGGACAGTATTAAAACTGTTTTGACAAAAGTAGAGGAAGTAGTGCTGGATTTTAACAGTCAGATAGATCCTTTAAGTAAGCAAATCGGAAAATTAAGCGCCGAGAAAGATGCCCTGAACAAAACACTAAAGGTTTATGCAGGCAAAGGATTTCTGAGGGGAGATTTTGGCACCTCATACACAAATGGACTACCGGTGACTAAAAGGCTTACCGACGCTTTGTTTTGGACGATTCTCATGAATCTGCTTTCAATTTTGATTTCTTACCTCATATCGATTCCACTTGGTGTACAAAGTGCGTTTTGGAAAAAACATACCAATAGTTATGAACCCCTGTTAAGTACTGAGGCTTTTTTGTCCGCAATATTGATGGTTTGTCTTTTTTACTTTTATCTCGACGGTTCAATCAGTTACAATTTGTTTTTTTACGGACTGATATTGACGAATCTTTCATTCCTGTTTTACTCACTTTGGTTAAAAGAAAAGGCAAATCAGGGGAATTTGACTTTGGGATCAATTCTGCGTTTTTGGATGAATCTTTTCCGATTCCGGCTCTTAAATCTGGCCGACAACTCAATTTTAGTTTTAAAACTGATGTATGTCTGGATTTGGGCCTTAATGTTTTTCCTTTTTATTCTCATTCCGCTTATAGCCAAATTTTTGATAATCAGCATTCCGCTTGCAATTTGGGGAATCAGAAGACTAAGAGGTAAACTGAAAGAGAAGACCCGAAATTTCAGTATAAGCATACGTGGCATTTATGCCAAGGGCAGTTATATGGATAACCTGTCAACAACAGTACTTTTTATTTTGTATTCGCTGCCTTCGTTCTGGATTGGTACGCTGCTTATCGTATTTTTTACAACCAAAAACTACGGACTGATGTACGATTGGTTTCCTACCAGCGGAGTACAGTCGATGGAACTGGCCAATAATCCGGATGTTTCTTTTACGGAAAAGTATATGGATATTTTGTATCATCTGTTTTTGCCCACTTTTTGTATTACCATCAGTTCTTTTGCCTACCTTTCGCGTCAGATGCGAGGTGCTATGTTGGGTGTTTTGCGTCAGGATTATATCAGAACTGCTGATTCAAAGGGGTTGAGCGAGCATAAGGTCATTTGGAAACATGCTTTCAGGAATTCACTTTTCCCAATTATCACGCTTTTTAGTTCTGTTTTTCCTAGGGCATTATCTGGAGCAATTGCAATAGAATTGATTTACAATGTACCCGGCATGGGCGTTTTAGTTTTGAGAGCAATTGGTGAAAGAGATTGGCCAATTGTATTTACGGTTGCGATGCTGGCAGCAATACTTACCTTAATTGGTAATCTCATCGCGGATATTCTCTATGCCGTGGTTGATCCGCGTATTTCGTTTAAATAAGTTTCGATTCATAATAAATGTGGTTATTCAGTAAAAATAAAGAAGATAAAATTGCAGCTGCCATGCAGCAGTCGGGGCAGAGCTATGCCGCTATTGTTGCCAGGCAGTTCAACAAAAACCGACTGGCTGTCTGGTCGCTCCGCTTTTTTATTGTTATCCTAGCCCTTGCAGTTTTTGCCGATTTTTTGGCCAATGATAAACCCATTTTTTGTTCTGTAAATGTAATGCTGACCAATGAAAACGGGGTGAAGGAAAAAAAGACTAAGATAATGTCTCCGGTACTACATCAGTATTTTGTCGATTTAAAACTGTCGAAATGGAACGAGGTTTTTCTGACCAATGACTGGAGTCAACCCTCTGAACAGACCTTTACCTATAATTTTGTAATTTTTCCACCCATTACCTACCGGCCCGAAAAAACAGATGTTGCCAACGCTTCTTTGGGCCCCTTTGAAAAACAGCGATTAAAAAAGTACAAAAGACGCCACTATTTGGGAACCGACCATATGGGGCGCGATGTTTTTTCCGGCATGATACACGGAACCCGAATCGCAATGCTGGTAGGAATTGTAGCCATGTCAATAGCAACATTTATAGGAATTATTCTTGGAGCATTGGCGGGATATTTTGGCGACAGCAGGTTGCGCATGTCGAGGTCAGCTTATTTTATGGGCATATTGGGGCTGATTTCCTATATTTTTATTGCCTTTATCGTAAGGGGTTATACCATGGGCGACAATATTGGCAGCGGTTATCTAATTTATGAAATCTTGGTGAATACAGTGATATTTTCAATCATAATGTTTCTAGCCTATCTCTTGTCAAAATTATTTGGATTGGTGCCCTTTTTAGGTGCTAAAACAACAGTGCCAGTCGACATTTTAGTGATGCGGCTTATAGAAATTGTAACTTCCATACCAGTGCTGATACTCATTTTGGCGATTTTGGCTATTATAAAAACTTCCTCTATTTTTTATGTCATGGCCATTATCGGTGCTGTAAGTTGGACTTCCATCGCAAAATTTATACGTGCCGAACTCTTGCGGGTGCGCTCGCTCGAGTATATTGAGGCCGCACAGGCCTTTGGTTACAGCGAATACAGAATTATTTTGCGCCATGCCATTCCCAATGCTTTGGCGCCGGTACTCATTGCAGTTGCCTTTGGCATTGCATCTGCCATTCTTACCGAGTCTTTTCTTTCCTTTATCGGTGTGGGTGTTCCCCCCGAACAAGTAACCTGGGGCTCTTTGCTAAAAGCATCGCGCGATGCGGGCATCAAAGCATGGTGGCTGGCTGTTTTTCCCGGAGTAGCTATTTTTGTAACAGTTACAATTTTTAATCTGATAGGAGAGGGACTGACCGATGCCCTTGATCCGAGGTTGAAGCAGTAGGTTAATAATTTGAAAATTTGTCTCGTTATTACAGACGAGATGAGAATTTTTCTCGTAATTGCTGACGAGAAATACAACTTTTTTATGCGTTGATATAGCATATTCCTGAAAAGTTGCAACTTTTCGGGAATGAAATCCTAAAAAGTTGCAACTTTTCGGGAATTGATTCCTATAAGTTCTGAACTTGAAATCATATCAAAAGATAATTATGAATGCTTTATCACCGATATCCGCTACTAAAAATAGCGCCTAGCAATCTTTAATTTTCTACTTTTTTATGTATCTTCGTTTTTCCTTTGAGTCAATCAAAAGGCCAGCTAAGGAATTCTTGATTTAATAATTTGATTTACAACATAATACAATATATGACATTATAAAAGGGTCTATATGGCCGGCATATAATTAAAAATATCGCGTTTAGCAATATCTGTAGCCGAAAACTAGGAATCTTCATATACACAGAGAAAATGCATAAACGCTCACGCAAGGCGTGGGCTTTATCATCTCTGTGTGTGGGTATCCTAGTACCTCGGCTACGGATTGGTAACTGTCCCACGCTGATCATTTATAGCTACCCTATTGCGGGACAGAGTAGGATTAATAATTTTCAAAAAATAATGATTATGAAAAAATTAATGCTTACTGCACTGTCTCTGCTGCTCTTCGTCTCTGCTGCGATGGCGCAAAATGTACCTTCCTATGTACCCACAAATGGAATTGTCGGCTGGTGGCCTTTCAATGGCAATGCAAATGATGAAAGTGGAAATGGGAATAATGGAACAAACATGAACAATGTAGCTTTTGTGAACGACCGTTTTGGTACTTCAAATGCTGCATTGGACTTCCCAAATTTTAATTCAAAAATCAGAATTGCTCATGATTTGCTAGGTCCAACACCTTGTTTGGCAGATCATAGTTTTTCTTTTTGGATTAATTTAAATTCTCAGGCTAGTCTAAATGGCAATCAACAGTCAATAGCTTTCTGTAATGGTAGAGATCCTGGCCAACCTGGAATAAATGCCTTTGGAAATTTATACTACCAGTTTCCTAACAGTGTAATCGAGGGAGCTTGGTATGATAGATCTGTAGTTAGGTCATCCGATTCGATTACAACTGATGAATGGCACTTAATTACGTATGTATATAATAATTCACAAAATAGACTAAAAGTTTTCATAGACGGAGTTGATAAAACTAATTACAGTTATCCTACAGTTGTTTCTGGCTGGTCTGGTAATTGCAATGCACCAAATCCACCTTTTGGAAACTATTACGTTGGAAATTCGCCTTATGATAATGCTAAATTCGATGGTAATGTTGATGACCTTGGTGTTTGGAACCGCGCGCTCACCCAACAGGAAATTACTGATTTATACAATGGTAGTACAACTAGTATTGAGCCGATGGCCGATAAAAACCAGTTTTATATCCATCCAAATCCAGCTAGAGATCACATTACCATCAACTATGGTAATTTCGCCCTTATGTCAGGCTATCAGTTGCGCATTACCAACTCTCTTGGGCAACAGATGTTTCAGACTAATATCAATCAGCAGAGCGACTATCTGGATTTGAGCAGCTGGACCGGCAATGGCATTTACTTTGTAAATATCATCGACCCATCGGGAAATACAGTGGACATCAAAAAAATTGTGCTGCAGTAAGTTTAGCAGTTTTATCAACAAAAAATCCGAAGGAGCTTTTCCTTCGGATTTTTTTGATTTGATAATTCCTAATGACATCATCAAATCATCAAATTCTCATCTCGTCTGTAATAACGAGACAAATTAGCACGTCAATCTTCCAACCAAGCTCTCGTTTTTTCAACTGCTTTCTGCCAGATTTTGTAGCTTTTTTCACGAATTTCCTCCGGCATAGTTGCTTTGAAACTGAGTTCTGTTTTGCGTTCGTTAACAAGATCTGCTTTTTCCCAGAAACCCACGGCAAGGCCGGCAAGATAAGCAGCACCCAGCGCAGTAGTTTCCAGTACTTCTGGACGTGACACCTCAACAGCAAGTATGTCGGCCTGGAACTGCATCAGGAAATTATTTGCCGATGCACCACCGTCAACCCGCAGTGTTTTTAGCTGTAAACCCGAATCTTTTTCCATCGCCATCAGCACATCGCGGGTCTGATAGGCGAGCGACTCTAGCGTAGCTCTGATAATATGCGCCTTGCTGCTGCCTCGGGTCAGTCCCAGAATGGCACCCCTGGAATACATGTCCCAATAGGGCGCACCAAGTCCCGCGAAGGCCGGAACTACATAAACCCCGCCATTATCGGTAACTTTGTTGGCATAATATTCCGAATCGGCAGCAGAATCGAGAATTTTTACCTCGTCGCGCAGCCACTGTATGGCAGCTCCTGCTATAAAAACTGAACCTTCGAGCGCGTATTCCACCTTGCCATCCAAGCCCCAGGCAATGGTTGTGAGCAATCCGCTCTTGGATAAAATCATTTCTGTGCCACTATTCATCAGCATAAAACAGCCTGTTCCATAGGTGTTTTTGGCCATGCCCGGCTCAAAACAACCTTGTCCGAAGAGCGCTGCTTGCTGATCGCCTGCAATGCCGGCAATTGGAATTTCAGTACCGAAAAATTTCGCGTCGGCATAGCCGAAAATATGACTTGATTCCTTCACCTCGGGCAGCATTTGTACAGGAATATTAAGTTCTCTGAGCATATCGCCGTCCCAACAAAGAGTTCTGATGTCGAAAATCATGGTGCGGGAGGCATTGCTGTAATCGGTAGCATGCACTTTTCCTCCGCTCAGATTCCAAAGCAGCCAGCTGTCCACCGTGCCGAAGCAAAGTTCTCCCTTTTCTGCTTTTTCGCGGGCTCCCTCCACATGGTCCAAAATCCAGCTGATTTTAGTTCCTGAAAAATAAGCGTCAATCACCAATCCGCTACGTTCTCTGACGCTGTTTTCAAGCCCTTTGTTTTTTAATCTTTCGCAAATCTCAGCTGTGCGGCGGTCCTGCCAAACAATGGCATTATAGATAGGTTGTCCGCTTGCGCTATCCCAAACTATGGTCGTTTCTCGCTGATTGGTGATGCCAATGGCTTTGATATCGCTTGAAGAAAGTCCTGATTGCTGAAGCGCAGTTTTTGCCACAGCTATTTGTGTATGCCATATTTCCATGGGGTCGTGCTCCACCCATCCGCTTTGCGGGTAAATCTGTCGGAACTCTTGCTGTGCCATACTGACTATCTTGCCGCTATGGTCGAAAATAATGGCTCTTGAACTGGTGGTGCCTTGGTCTAATGCGAGGATCATATTGTAAGATGAAAGAATTATTTAATTTGAAAATTCGGTGATTTGATAATTTGATAATTTTTTAAATTCGTCTCGTCGTGCTGACGAGATTCCAAAGGGCTTTACCCTAGAGAAAAAAAACGAAAAGAGCGCGGTATTTTAATGCCGCTGAATATGAAAAGGGTGAAAGATAATATTGATTTGAGAATTAGTAAATTTGAAAATTTGAAAATGGGTTTCAATTTGTCTCGTCATTCATACTAATCCAAAATGCTTTCTAGCGTCTCAAGTCTCAAGGTCTAATGTCTGGAGTCTTAAAGTCTAGCGTCTATTAAAAAAGTATAGCGTCTAAAGTCTCAAAGTCTAGTGTCTATTAAAAAAAGTCCTGATGCGCTTCGCGGAACTCCGTTTCTTGATACTTGATACCTGATACAAAGTAATGTCTATTAAAAAAGTCTTGCTACCTGATACTTGCTACTTGATACAAAAAATCCTATCTTTGAATACCTCTAATCACAATCTCCAAATCCAAAAATATAGAATGAAAATGAAATCCTATTCCAAAGCGCTGTTTTTTTTAATTTTCGGACTGATGTTTTTGCAAATGTCTCTTCAGGCGCAGCATACTCACAAACATGACAATTGCCCTTCCTGCCAGCGGATGAAAAAAGAAACCTGGGCTGCATACCAGCAGTGGGGCGGGCAAAAAGCGCTGAATATCAACTATAACGACCGAAGTGATACCTTCGATGTACTTCATTACGATGTCGATTTTAGCATTAACAATACAACAACCGGAGATGTGAGTGCGTCATGCGGAATCCGCTTTGTACCAAAAATGAATGCTGTTTCCTCAATCAGTCTCGATTTGTTGAAATTAACTGTTGATTCCATCGTAATGAACGGCAATGCCCTCACATATTCGCACAATGATACCATTATTAGTGTCAGTTTCCCTGCTACGCTGAATCAGAATGACACTTCTTACCTCAGAGTCTATTACCGAGGCCGTCCGCAGAGTGATGGCAGCTGGGGCGGTTTTTATTTTCAAAGCGGTTACAGTTATAACCTGGGTGTTGGATTCAGTGCCAATCCCCACAATTTTGGTCGGGTATGGCACCCATGTTTCGATAACTTTGTGGAGCGTGCTACCTATACTTTTAATATTACAACGCCTGCAAATAAGCCTGCATTTTGCAATGGTTACCTCACAAGTGATGTTGCAAACGGATCTTTAAGAACCAGAAGCTGGCAAATGGATACTGCCATTCCCACTTATCTGGCCTGCATCGCCTCGGCCGATTATACTACGGTTTATCAACAGACAAATGGTATAAATGGAATTATTCCTATAGAGCTTGTAGCCGTCGCAGCCGACACTGCAGCCATGAAAGCTTCCTTTGCCAATCTTCCTGGCGCCATTGCTGCTTATGAATATTGGTTTGGCCCTTACCGCTGGAATAAGGTGGGCTACTCTGCCGTGCCCTTCAATGCCGGAGCTATGGAACATGCTACAAATATTGCCTATCCGCGCTCGACACTAAATGGTTTGCTCACCTACGAAGATTTGATGGCGCATGAATTATCGCATCACTGGTGGGGCGATTTGACCACCTGTGAATCGGCCGAAGATATGTGGATCAATGAAGGGATGGCAAGCTTTTGCGAGCATTTATTCATTGGCTATGTCTATGGTTGGAACCGCTACATTGCCGATGTAAAAACGAACCACTACGATGTTTTACAAAATGCGCACAGGACAGAAGGTGGTTACCGACCCATTTCCGGTATGCCGCATCAGTACACCTATGGCGACCATGTGTACAACAAAGGAGCATCGGTAGCGCATAATCTGCGTTGGTATTTAGGAGATAGCCTTTTCCGTTCCTCCATGTCGGCAGTGCTTGACAGTTTTGGACATCGCAGTATCAACAGTCAGCAAATGCGCGATTTTCTCAGTCAGCACAGTGGGGTAGACCTGACTGATTTTTTCAACGATTGGGTTTTTAATGGCGGCTTTTCTCATTTCGAAGTCGATTCTTTTACTAAGGTTCAGAATGGGAATATTTGGAATGTCAATGTCCGTGTGCGACAGCGATTGCTGGGAGCGCCGAACTTTCATAACAGCACTCCTGTTCAGTTTACTTTTATGAATGATGCTTGGGAAAAATCGCAACAGCGCGCAATGGTTTCGGGCGAATATAGTAATCTGTCCTTCCAGTTAAATTTTGAACCCGATATTGTTTTGTTGAATGAGGAGCACAGACTAAATCAGGCTCGTTTTGATGGTCAGCTGATGATTAGAAATACTGGGGTTCAACCCATAGCTTATGTTGGCTTTGCCAATTTTAATGTTACAACTTTGACAGACTCTGCCTGGATTCATGCCGAACAGCATCCGCTTGCGCCAGATCCTATTTTAAACAATCCAAACAATTACAGAATTTCGAGCAGCCGCTACTGGACTGTGAATGGAATCTGGAAGCCCGATTTTGATGCAGAATTCAGAATTGAAGCCGATAATGTGCTGGATGCCGATTTGCTCGCCAATGGCCTCGACAGTCTGATGCTTTTGTATAGAGAATCGCCACAGCAGGAATGGCGCGAACATCCCGATTATACAAAGGTGAGTATAGGCTCCTTCGGTTTTGTAAGAATTTTTACTGTGCTAAAAGGCGATTATGCCCTGGCCAATGGTCAGCGTGGACTTGGGATAGTTGAAACTGATAAAAATCCGATCAAAAACATCACTGTGTACCCCAATCCAACCGATTCTCAATTCACCGTTGAGCTGAATCTAAAGAAAAATACCGATTTATGTTTTGAGCTTTACGACATCAGTGGCCGTATGGTTTTCAAAACAGGTTTTAAGCATTACCATACAAAAGACAGCGAAAAATTGCAACCTCAAAATCTTGCAGCGGGCATTTATTTTTTGAAAATAAGAGACAGAAAATCAGGGATTTTAGCCGGGGAGAAAATTGTTGTGAGGTAAGTTGTCGTCCAACCCAAAAGGACTGCTACTAGAGAGTTAACTCAATTGACTGCAAATTATAAATTGTTCAGCAGGGAAGATAGTGCAGGTTCTGGAATTATTTACAAATTAGTTGGGCCAAAAGGGTCGTAGTTGGGCCATAGTTGGTTCAAAAAGGCCAAAGTTGGTTCATAGTTGGTTCAAAAAGGCTGTAGTTGGTTCAAAGTTGGTTTAAAAAGGTCATAGTTGGTTCATAGTTGGGCCAAAAGAGTCATAGTTGGGCCATAGTTGGGCCAAAAGTGCTAAAGTTGCTGCCTTGTAATATTAAATTGAGGAGCCTCATAAAAGCATAGTCCCTTTAAACCAGGCCTAAACCATTAGGACCGAAGTTAGATTCAGCGTTAAAATTAAATCAAGGAACAACATTAAATTCTATTATGCTGACTTTGGTAGCGGAACTGGCAATAAATGTAACAGTTGTGTTAGATGGCAGCCAAAAAGGCAGATTGCTATATCCGGAGGAGGTATTGATGACAAAGTAATTTGAACCACCCCATTGAATCTGAAAATAAGAATTATTGCTGACCATTGCCACACTCTCAATTTTCCATACTTTACCAGCGGGAATTGTTACCGCGTTGCCGGCAACAGTGGCATCGATAATCAGTACCTGATTGAATTGTAAGTTACCCTGTGAGAATAAGTTTAAGCTTAAAAGCAAAAAGCAGGAAATGAGTAAATGTTTCATATAATTTATTATAATTTAAAATCCGTCAGTAGTGTAAATAAGGGTGTTTGGATTTGATCCGCTGCCGCTGCTGCCTGATCCCGAACCTGCAATTGCAACCCATGCCGAACCATTGTAATAATAGAAACCGGGGGTACTATCAATTTGAAAAATCAACAGACCTGTGGCTGGACTTGAGATGGAATTTCTTTGAGCCAGCGTCAAAGAGGGCAATAAAACTCCTTTAGCTGTAGAAGAAACTTGAAAGGCTGCAGAATTATCTGGGTTGCTATTGCCTACGGCAACATTTGTTCCATTATTATATAGGTTGGAGGTCGCAACCCATGTTGTGCCGTTGTTGTATAATGTCTGTCCCTGAGTGCCGTTAACGAGGATTCCTGCGGGGCCCTGCGGACCGGTGGCTCCGGCAGGTCCTTGCAAACCTGTCAATCCAATCTGACCCTGCGTACCTGTTGCTCCGGTTGCTCCTTGTGGACCCGTTGCACCTTGCGGTCCTGTCAATCCAATCGGACCCTGCGCACCTGTTGCGCCTTGCGGTCCCGTTGCTCCAGTAGCACCTTGCGGGCCTGTCAATCCAATCAGACCTTGCGGACCTGTAGCGCCAGTTGCTCCCTGTGGTCCCGTTGCTCCGGTTGCACCTTGCGGTCCTGTCAATCCAATCAGACCTTGCGGACCTGTAGCGCCAACGCTGCCCTGCGGCCCTCTCACATAACCGGTATTTAAAGTTTGTCCATTACTCAGCTGTACATACAAACTATCGTCCTGCACATAGGAATTTGTAATACCAATACCATTTTGGCCATTATTGCCAGCGGGTCCTTGTGGTCCAATTGGCCCTTGAACTCCCTGTGAGCCAATCAGATTTGACGTTGTGAATGATGATCCATCGCTATAATTAAAGGTGAAAGTGCCATTACCATTGTTAATGGTAGAAATAATTCCAACCCCATTTGTGCCAGCAGAACCCTGAGCACCTGTTTGCCCAATTGGTCCCTGCAGACCTATTGCACCCTGTATTCCCTGAGGTCCCTGGGGGCCAGTCAGGTTTATCGTAGTAAAAGAAGATCCGTCACTGTAGTTTATAGTAAAAGTACCATTTCCATTATCTGTTGTAGATAAAATGCCAACACCGGAAGCTCCTGCGGGACCTTGTATGCCTTGCGGTCCCTGCGGACCTCTGAGGTCTGAAGTGGTAAATGTGGTACCATCGCTATAGGTAAAGGTGAAAGTGCCATTCCCATTATCGATTGTTGAAACGATTCCCCTACCATTTATACCATTACAGACATATTTTGTAAGCGCATTATTAACCTCGTTTTGGTCTAGTTGTAAATTTTTATTGATATCAAGACCAAATTCAATGCGGAAACCGCCATTTCTGCAGAATCTGCCTGCTGGCAAATTGTTAGTTTTTATAAGGGTGGAATAACAATCTTTACAGGCATTGGGACAGTTTTCGGCATAAAGTGCATAAGGAACGGAGAGCATTTGTGCAGTTCCACTGATGCTGTAGGCAAAGCCCCCATTGGGATCTATCTCTGTTTTTAGGAAATATGGGCCATTCGCCCAATTGATATTGGCTATGCTGTTGAAAAGTACCGTTCCTCCGCCAATTTCTACACTGGCAAGACCACTTGCACTTGTAATTGTCCGATGCGTTTCCCCGTATACAACATTTCCATTTGCGGATCCCTGGATAATGATAAATCTGAGTCCGACCGGCCTGTTCACAATAAGGTTATTCGACTGATCTCTGATAACAGCCTGGTAACTAAATTTATTCGGTGCCTGTGCCTTCATAAAGCTTGCACTCAATAATATCAGCAACAGAAATTTATAAAATTTCATAGATAACTCAATTTTGAGTTTAGATTTCAGATTTATATCTTGACAATTTTGAATGACTTTTCAGACTTTCCGTCTTTCAGTACCTGCAGATAATAAGTTGCAGGAATAAGCTCCAGGGTGGAAAAAGTTGTAATTGTATTGGCAACAGCTCCTTTTTCGAGCAGTCTTCCATTGCTGTCGAAAAGTTGGTATTCAAGGTTTTGTGACGTATAATTTTCAACTTCCAGACAAAGGCTTTCCTGCACCGGATTGGGATAGGCCTTGTAAAAAAGTTGAATAGCATTGTTGTCAAGACCTGATATTACGGCGATTTCGAAAACCTGTATGACCCCCTCCGAAATGCTAATTTCATCGGAATGCATCGAAGTATAGGACAACTGCCCGAAACTTTGCGAAATGCTTCCCCCTTCGCCTTTGAATTCTCCACCACCACTTGTAAGGTTGCTTTGCGCCAACAATGCAAATGGCATCATCAGAAAGTAAATTTTTAAAAACATATTTTCCCTTGCCTTTGATTATGATAAAAAATTCAGTTTAGACTTAGCAAAACAAATTTAACCCATTATTTTTTAATTGCTAATAATCAGGTATTAATTTATCAGTTATTAGAAATTTTGACTCCATCTTTCAGATGATATTCGATTGTCGAATAGGGTAAATAATAAAAAAAGCGCCCCTGGGGGCGCTGGGATGTAAAACCAATATTAACAACTGCGATTTTAATTTTGAAGAAAATAATTTTTTAATATAATTATCCACAATTAAAGGCGGTTAATTAAGAATTATTTTTCTTTAAATAATCCAAAATTCCATCATAAAGTTTTAATGTAAAGCCGCTTAGATTTTTTTTGATTTTATCGGTATTTTTAACCAAGGCGTCAAGCGCAAAGGCATAACGTTTAACTTTGTTTGCGTTTAAGTCCTCAAGTTTTTTTGTATCTTTAACTTTATCTAATTCTTGTGTAATGTGCGGAAGTAGATTGTCCTTAATCATTTTTTGTTTGCCTTCTTTGGATAGAATCATGTTCGCAATGTTTGCACCTTGACCTGCTGTAACTGAGTTAAGCGCCAAGTCCAAAACCACAACGACGTCATCTGTTATTTTTGTCATCACTTCAGCTCTAATTCTTTTGTTGTCTTTGGAATCACATGAAACCAAAGAAACAGCCATAAAAAGTAGGAATAAGCATTTGCTCAATGTTAAAGTTTTCATTTAATGAAGTTTTAAAGATTTATAAAAAACGTGTAATTTTATATTTCCCTACAAATCTAACTTCCACAACCCATAATATACCCCCACAATTGTTTCATATTTGTTTCATTTGATGCCTGTGATGACATACCGAATATATATCTCATATATTGGCTTCATGGTTCAGCATCTCAAAAAAGCCCTGGAGCAAAAGACCGGTTTTCCGCTCAATACAGTGAGTTCATTCAGAAGAATGGAGAAGCTGCTCTATGCCAATGGTATTCAGGTTTCTTATAGTACTTTGAACCGACTTTTTTCTGATAATAAGCCATCTGTAACGCCCCGTATGGAGACGCTGAATCTCTTGAGTCGTTACCTTGGATTTGCAAGTTTCGATGAATTCGAATATTTCTCTTTTAGCCGTATCAGGCAAGATGAGTTATATTTCAAAACAGAGTTCGAAATCAAATCTTTGCTGTTGAATGATGATTATATTTCGGCGATTGATTATTATCTCGATTTCGGTTCCTCCTTGCATGAGTATCACGCCGATTTGGCACAGATTATTGGTAAGTCGATTTTTAATGCTGAAATTTTTCAGGCTAAAGCATTGGAATATCTGCTCTCAAAAGAAAAAAATGCACCCTTTTTTCTCGAATTTTTTGTAAGTGAAGATGATCTGATGGGCCATTATCGCCATGCGCTGCTGAACATGGAGTATCAGTCGGAGTTTAAAGAAGAGAAAGAGTTGTTTAAGTCACTTTACCTTCTCAGAAAAGATCTGCTGAACGGAACAATGAGGGAACTGCCTGAAATTGATCATAAAAATATCAATTATCATCTGCAGGCACGTTATTTTGAGCTTGAACTACTTCATAAATACATCAGTAACAAGGATAATATAGAAGATTATGTGATGGAACTAACAGAGCAGGTTTTAGCGCTGACAGCTGCTTACAATAACACACTGGCTACTCTTGTGATTGTCGGCAGGTTCTGCAGGGCTTTATGCTATACAAATTCCTACAATTGCCTAAAAAACCATGAAAAATGGAGATTGGAATGCATCACAGCCTTCAACAGTTTTCACGAAAATGTAGAGTATAAGGCCCCCATTTATGCAGTGTTGAAATTATGCCATGAGCTGAATCTCTCGCTCGACTTCTATAAACATAACCGATGGGAGAATGCTCTTGTAGAATCAGAGTTGATTATTTCACTTGCATTAAGCAATACAAATGCAGTAAAAAAATACCGCGATTTTCTTAAGATAAAAATGCCTTATTTAAATCTTAATTTTATTTGATTATCAATTAAATAATACTTACAATTTGTAAAGTAAAACGTTTATAATTTGTAAAGTAAAAAGCTTACAATTTGTAAAATGAAATGCTCATAATTTGTAAAGTAAAAAGCTTACAATTTGTAAAGTAAAAAGCTTACAATTTGTAAAATGAAATTGTATCTTTGCATAAAAATAAATGCTTAAAAGGCTATGCAAAGAAAACAATCATATACCCAGCGCATATCGGATGCGGAACTGGAGCGAAAACTTGAGGCCTCGGGTGCACTGCTCATCAGAGGTATGAAAGCCTGCGGAAAAACTGCATCGGCCAAACAGTTTGCCAATAGTTTGGTGGCTTTCGATCAGGACGATCAGGTGGCTTTACTGATGCAGACTGCTCCGCAGAGGTTGCTTTTGGGCGATACTCCCAGGCTCATCGATGAATGGCAGGAATACCCCAAAATCTGGAATTATGTGCGACACGAAGTAGACAACCGCAACGAAACTGCCCAATTTATTCTGACTGGCTCTGCCAATCCGGAGGAAAGTGTAAAAATGCACTCTGGCGCCGGTAGGTTTACCATTTTGGATATGCGTACCATGAGTTGGCAGGAACTGGGTTATTCCAGCGGAAAAATTCGGATGAGCGATCTTTTTGAGTCAAAAAATATTGATATCTACGATGAGGCTACTGATCTGGAACTGATTGTTGAACGAATCATCAAAGGCGGTTTCCCCTCGCTGATCAACAAAAGTCTCAGGCAGTCGGCCGAAATCAATCGCGCCTATATCGATTTATTGGCCGAGGTGGATATGAGCCGGGTATCGGATGTGAAACGAAATCCGGATAAAATTAGAAAACTACTGCGCTCATTGGCTAGGAATTCGGCTACTATGGCGGATATCAGTTCATTAGAATCAGACATTAAAGACAGGGACAGGGCTGAGATTTCCAGACCCACCATTTATGATTATCTTGAAACCCTCGAAAGAATGATGGTTATTGAAAATCAGCCGGTCTGGAATACCCATATCCGCTCGTCAGCCATGTTGCGAAAATCGCCTAAGCGCCATTTTTCCGATGTTTCACTGGCTGTTGCTGCTTTGGGTATCAGCAAGGAATCGCTGTTGAAAGATATCAAATTTACCGGATTCCTATTCGAGTCACTTGCGGTACACAACCTTCGGGTATATGCGCAGGCCAACGATGCCAAGGTATACCATTATTACGACTCAAGTGGTCTCGAAGTGGATGCCATTGTTCAAAAATATAGTGGTGAGTGGTGCGCTTTCGAAATAAAACTGGGTGTTGGACAAATAGACGATGCTGCCAAAAACTTGCTTAAATTTGCAAGTGTTTTGGATGAACAGTATGTAAATACTGCAAAATCGCTGAATATTATAACAGGTACCGGTGTCAGTTATACCAGAAGCGATGGTGTTAATGTTATTTCCCTGTCATCGCTTGGTTATTAATACAAGAAAGTATTATAATTTGTAAAGTAAAATGCTTATAATTTGTAAAATGAAATGCTCATAATTTGTAAAATGAAATGCTCATAATTTGTAAAATGAAATGTTCACAATTTGTAAAATGAAATGCTCATAATTTGTAAAATTGTTATTATAAAACATTTATTATGAATTAAATATAGCTTTTTATAAAATGAAAAAATAAATTACTAATTTGTATACTTTTTTATGCAATTAAAATGGATAAATTTTACACTTAAATATTCAAAGATTGATGTTTAATATTTAATACAAGCATCGACCGGAATAGTGGATTCATTGATAACTGCTGCGCTGATGTCGTGAAAAATCCAGCCGGTTGGGCAACTCTGTCCGTTGTAGATGTACATAACCATACAGGGCTGAGTTGTCCAGCAGGCATCAACCGGGGTTACTCCCCAAATTTGTACATTGATTTCCTGTTTTGTCCAGCCCGATGGGCATTGCTGATCATTGTAAATATACATTACAGCACCGGCTGCGGAGCCCGATGCTGAATTCCAGTACACTCCACCGCTGCCGTTTGCGGTCAATACCTGACCGCTTGTTCCCGGGATAGATGGTAGCTCAATTTCATTGGTCGGATTGGAATCGGCATCGTTGATGCTCACAGTGCCACCACCGTTACTCAAAGTTAGATTCGATCCGTTTTGACTAAGGGTTTGCGCAGGGGCAGCGCTGCCTTGCGGACCTCTTACATATCCAGTATTCAGGATTTGACCATTGCTCAGTACCACAAAGAGACTGTCGCCCTGCACATAGGAATTTGTAATGCCAATGCCATTTTGCCCATTGTTGCCCGCAGGTCCCTGAGGACCGATATTTCCTTGCGGTCCCTGTGGCCCGGTCAGATTTGCAGTAGTAAAAGATGAGCCATCACTATAATTAAAGGTGTAAGTTCCGTTTCCATTATTAATGGTAGAAATAATTCCATTGCCATTTGCACCTGCAGGCCCCTGAGTTCCTTGAATTCCCTGTGGCCCAACAGCACCCTGTGGCCCGGTCAAATTTGCGCTAGTAAAAGAGGAGCCATCACTGTAGTTTATGGTGAAAGTACCATTTCCATTATCAGATGTAGATAAAATGCCAACACCCGCAGCTCCAACTGGACCTTGTATGCCTTGCGGTCCCTGCGGACCTCTGAGGTCTGAAGTGGTAAAGGTTGTGCCATCGCTATAGGTGAAGGTAAAAGTGCCATTCCCATTATCGATTGTTGAAACAATCCCCCTGCCATTTATGCCATTACAGACATATTTTGTAAGCGCATTATTAACCTCGTTTGGGTCGAGTTGTAAGTTTTTATTAATATCAAGCCCAAATTCAATGCGGAAACCGCCATTTCTGCAGAATCTGCCTGCTGGCAAATTGTTAGTTTTTATAAGGGTGGAATAACAATCTTTACAGGCATTGGGACAGTTTTCGGCATAAAGTGCATAAGGAACCGAAAGCATTTGAGTTGTTCCGTTGATGCTGTAGGAAAAACCGCCACTGGGGTCTATCTCGGTTTTAAGGAAATATGGACCATTTGCCCAATTGATATTGGCTATGCTGTTGAACAAAACAGTTCCTCCGCCAATTTCAGCAGTTGCCAAACCGCTTGAGTTTGTTGTTATCCGCTGTGTTTCACCATATACAATGTTACCGCTTGCGGATCCCTGAATAATGATAAATCGTAGTCCAACAGGTCTGTTCACAATTAGGTTATTTGCTTGATCCCTGATGACAGCCTGCCAACTGAATTTATAGGGCGCTTGTGCATTGGCCGAAAAAATTAAAAATAAGTTGAAAATCAAAAGTTTGTAAGCTGTATTCATTGCTTTCAGCAAGTTTAAGTTTGATGGAATTTCCTGGATTGAAAATAAAGATAGTGAAACATCTGAATTAAATCTGTAAAAAAAAATTCCAATCCTACATAATTTTAAAACTCCCTGATAAGTATCTGTTTTTAAACTTTCATGGGCATCAGATTTTTTTGAAGGCTTTAGCCTCTTCCATCCTTTCATTTCACTTCGTGTAGCTAGGTGTTACCTCACTTCGTGGAGCGCGCTCGTCTTGGGACGAGATCGGTTTTCAGACATCAGACTTCAGTTTTTTTAAATAGAAATCAGATTCGCTTCGCAGGGCGCTCTCGTCTTGGGACGAAATCAGTTTTCAGATATCAGACTTCAGCTTGCCTAATTATCAAATTATCAATCCGATAGCTATCGGATCACCGAATTTTCAAATTAAATAATTCTTTCATCTTCCACTCTTTCTTCTTTTTTGTTAAAATTTCTCCCGAATACCACATTTTTTAAACTAAAAAACTATATTTGCATCATTCCTAAACAATTTTAAAACTAAAAAAATGAAAAAAATTATATTTTTTGCGGCGATGATGTTTGCTGTGAGTGTAAGTGCACAGGTAAATATTGCGAATGGGCTTTTGGCTTATTATCCCTATAATGGAAATGCCAATGATGAAAGTGGAAATGGGTATAATGGTACTAGTGTTGTTTTATCAACTGATAGATTTGGAATTCCAAATAAAGCTTATGATTGTCAGAACACTGCTAGCACTTCAACTATTAATTTCGATTTGGATTCTAGCTACACAGTTAATATTTGGTTCAATACAGTTGCTTCAAATTATGTAAGGCTATTTTCTTGGTCAGATGATATTCAGCAACCCCGAAAATTCACAAGTGCTTTAATTAATCGTCCAAATTCTAATGCGTACATTGAAGGTAATTACACAGCGTATGATAATAATTTCTGTGGATTAAATGAAAATAGTGCTTTTGCACCATCTTCTGCAAATCCCAACCCCTATACTGATGGTCAGTGGCATATGCTTACATTAATCAGAAATAACAATCAACTATCCCTTCATATTGATTCAGTACTAATCGACAATAAAAGCATTGTTGATAATTGTACTCAATTGCATGGGCTTACAACGCAATTTTTTTTAGTAGGATCTAACTATTTGCCAAACTTGGGTTATATAGGCAAGTTAGATGATGTTATGATTCACAATCGTCCATTAAATACGGCTGAGATTTCTTATCTTTACAACTTAAATTCAAGTTGGTCTTCGACAACTTCAACTGATATGATTTCATCAAATGAATTAAAATTATTTCCAAATCCAGTCAATAATTCTTTGAATATTCAGCTTGAAGAAGTTGCTGCATACTCCTTGGAAGTAACAGACTTGAATGGTAGAAAAATTTACAGCAGCAAGCTTACAGGCCAAAACTTTGAGTTGAATACTACCGAATGGCTAAGTGGTATTTATATTATCAAATTAACCAATGAGAAAGGACAAATCTATTTCAATAAAGTAGTAAAAGCTTAGTGCATAATTTTAACCTTTAAAACATCAAAAGCTGCCATCGGCAGCTTTTGATGTTTTAAAGGTTAAAATTTGATTATAATTAATTATAATATTGTGTTTTTAAGAATTTTTTCCTATTTTTAGCTCATATTTTAGCTTAAATCCCTTTTGAATCTAAAACTAATCACAATGAGAAGTTTGTACTTTTTATTTTCGATTTTACTTAGCACTAATTTGTTTTCCCAGTCAAATATCAATACGATTTGGGCTGATAATGATGATGATGAGGGTGATCCATCAAGTGCTACATCGCTTTCTACCATGGCTGTGTCTACTGGCACCTCAGGTGTTTACTTTCCTGGGGAAAAAACAAGAGGCTGTGTTACAGATATAGATGGTAATGTTTACCTAACGGGTTCATTTAGTAAAAAGATTAACAATTCAAATAAAAAGAAATCAGTATATGTATACTGTTACGGTCCAAATGGTGACCTTAAGTGGGAATCTGACATTCATTCATCAACCCATGATATTGATCCCGTAGATAACTCGATAGCGATTGGGACGGATGGTATTTATGTTCTTGCACAAACTTACATAGATGGAACAACATCTGTTAGTATAACAGACACATCAGGTACAGTCTCTGTTTTAAGTAATAATGTTGATTCAACAAGGGGGATTGTTGTGAAATTTTCTTTTACAGGTCAGCGCTCTAATTTTTCATTTTTAAAATATACAAAATCTGGAGCAACAGGATATGACCAAGTTTATCCCGTAGATATTCAAGTAGACCAATTTGATAATGTTTTTGTCGCCGGCAATTTTAATGGAAGTATCTATTCTTCATCGAACAATGGTATATTGAGAAGTAATACATGCTCCGGAACGGCTGGGAATGATGTTTTTATTTTTAAATTCTCGAGTTCATTATACAATGTCTGGACTAAAAGTCTTGACTTTCTTAATAGTGCTTCACTTGGAGGTATTGCAGTAGATGGGAATAACGTATTCATAGGTGGAACTTACTTTAACGCAGGGAATAATTTACAAAATGTAAATAATACAAGTGGTTTTTGGAATTTAGGACAAGTTCCTGTTTTTACTGCTCCAACTTGTTCAAATTCAACGCCAATAACTCTAAATACATGTTATACTGGCGGTTTTTTAGTAAAACTGGATCAGGATGGAAACTTTGTTTGGAATAAAAAACTTCAAAGCCAATCAACAAATTGCAGAAGTTCTAGCATAGTTGATGTTGAGGCTAAAAATGGTATCATTTACATTTTAGGAACTTCCAGCAATTTGGATATGAATTTTAGTGGTACAAACAAGGTGTTAACTCCAAGTAATGGACTTTCCTATACTTTTGGTTTTATTTCTAAAGTCATTGATAACTCTAGTACCGAATTATCTGTCAACTGGACTCAGTTGATTGAGTTAAGTGATGGATTTATTTATGGAGGATACCCTAATGCGTCAGTTTTACATATTGATAATAACAATAATGTTTATGGTCTTTTTTACACTTGGGCTAATTCAAGTAATTTTCTAGAGGTCTACAATACACCTTTTACCTCAGTAAGTAATCCTTCAAAGGTTACCACATCATCACGTGGCTTAGGAAGCAAAGACATAATCTTCGTAAAATACACTTCAGCAGGAAACAGAGTTTGGGCAAATGTAATTGGTGGATCCGGCGAGGACGAGGGAAGTGGCATAGCAACAGATTCAGAAGGGTATGTTTTCTTGGGAGGTAAAACTCAGCTTTCTCCTGATCTTGATCCCACTGCATCCAGTTATATTTTGTCAACTTCTGGAGTATCTCCAATCAAATTTGATGACTTTGGATTTTATGATCCTTTTGAATTTGGTGGTTTTGGAGGCTTTGGCGGTTTTGGTGGTTTTGGTTTTTATTCCTTTGATCCAGCCTCTGACGGATTTATTGCTAAATATGGCTGCCATAAAGTTGAAATCATACCCGAAAAGGATACCTTTTGTGCCGGAGAGGTAATTACCCTTAATGCTTACAGTAGATGCAGAGGTTGTTCCTATACCTATCAATGGAGAGATCTTATGAATGGGACCACAATTACAACCACAAACCCATTCTATTCATTTACAGGAAATTCTGGGACTAATCAAATTATCTTGCAGGCTACTGAGGCAAATACAGATTGTGTTGTCTATGATACCTTAGACATTCTGATTAATCCGGCTGTAACAGTTTCTGCCTCACCAACTACTATTACAGTATGCCCGGGAGCGCTGGTATCTTTTTCAGCTTCAGCCTCACCCGCTGTTGGAGTCAGTTATAACTGGTATAAATTTGCTGATACGATACTACAGGGTAGCAGTGCAAACTTTTCTGCCACTGATCCAGGCACTTATACAGTTGTCGCCGATATAAATGGTTGTCAAAGTTCATTTAATGTAAATCTTGATAATCATACGCCATATTCACCTTTGGTTTATCCTAATAATCCGGCTATTTGTGGAAGTGGTGGGGCATTTCTACAGATTTTAGACTGTCCTGGATGTAATTATGTATGGACCCCACCACCGGCATCAACCTCATCTTCAACTTCCAATACCATTACTGCCGATGTTCCGGGCAATTATGGCGTGAATATTGTGGATCCCTTTGGTTGTCAGCAAACCTTAAGTGCAAGTGTTGGTACTGCAGCGTTTTTGACGCCGCCTATAGCTGCCATAAATGCAAACAATCAGACAATTAATGCGCTTTGTAATAATCAGCCTTTGGTCCTCACCTCAATACCATACGGAACGGGTAATGGTCAATGTGCAACCTGCTTATACAGTTGGAGTGATGGAACTTCTGGACCTTATGCCTTTGCTTTTAATCCTGGCACTTACAGTGTGACGGTGACAGATGCTCTTACTGGCTGCATTGGGTCTTCTTCCAATCTTGTAATCAGGAACAGCACTTTCCCCGCTCCTACAATTACGGGTGCTCCAGGAAGTGTATGCACCAATATTTCTCCTGCTGCCGGAGTTAGCAGTGCCTATCTTGAACTGATAAATCCTTGTGCGGGTTGTGTGTACAGCTGGATTAATAATGACACCTCTCTAGCTAACTACGGTTTAATTTTACCGGTTAGTAATAGTTCTGTGAGTGTTACTATTCCGGGCGATTATTACCTAAGAATGACAGACACCTTTGGTTGTGTTTCAAATTCTGCAGTACTTAATGTAGGCGCTGACACTGCCAGCCGCCCTTTAATCAGGGCAACAACAAATACCCTTTGCGGTAATAACACGGTCACGCTTTCTACCCCTGATTGCAACAACTGTTCCTATCAATGGTATTTAAACAATGCTCTGATAACCAATGCAAACAGTTATCAATATAGCGGAAATATTGCTGGAATTTATAAAGTTGAGGTGACCTATGAAAATAGTTGTGTCAGGTTTTCAAATGATACCACTATAATTAATAATGCCAATTCTTTTCTTCCTCAAATTGGTCCTGCGGAACCCTATCTTTGTAATGGCGCGCCTATTTCGCTTTACCTGACATCACCAACTAATTTTCTGACACCGCCCTACTGGACCTATCAATGGTATTTTAATGGAGCTCCTTTGATTGCAGAGGAGGGCTATGTGCTTAATGCAACTCAGGCCGGTGATTACTATCTGGAGGTAAGAAACCTTGGTGGTTGTTTGAAAGCAACAAATATTCTGACTGTAAATAATTCCGTCGCAGGTTCCAATCCAAATATTACAACATCTTCACCCTATATTTGCTCAACCCTTGCAAATGATACCGTAACGCTCAATGGTATTACAAGTACATGTAACGATTGTATTTACCAATGGGTACTAGGAAACACAGCGATTTTGGGCGGAGATAGCACGCAGATATTTGCAACAAGTGCAGGGGGCTATTACTTTTCAGTTATAGATACCATATCTGGTTGCTTGTACATCTCGCCAGTTTTTGAGGTGCGCGATACTCAATATATAGCTCCGGCAATTTCAACAGCCGGTAACATCTGCAGTACCGACCCGGTCATAATCTCCACAACAGCCTGTGCTGGCTGTACCTATGAATGGCAATGGCAACCAACAGGAACTGCTACTACCTTTACCTCATTGGGATTATCTGCTCAGAATACTTATTCAGCTACAGCAACAGGAAATTATAAGGTGGTAGTAACAGATGCAAGTGACTGCCCTACTCCAAATTCAAATTCTGTTCCAGTTACGATTCTGCCATTCAATGCACAATTGGCATTGTTGGGGTCCTCTAATATTTGCAATGCTAATAGTTCTTATATCCTTGCTCAGCCTAATCGTACAATTTGTCCTAATTGCGAATACTATTGGTATAGAAATGGCGTAGGGGTTGTTGTTCCACTTACGTCCGATACCTTACAAGTTACGCAGGGTGGAGCTTATTATGTTGTTGTCAAACAAACATATCCTTCATTTTCTACAACGCCCTATTCTTTTGGTTGTGAGGACATATCTGATACACTCACTTTCTCCGACATCTCCGTTTCAGTCGACCTCGAATCATCAGCTGCTGCAATTTGCGGTCCTTCAGGACAGGTGACGCTCGATGTTAATTCCTGCTCTGCTTGTTCCTATGCCTGGTTTTACGATGGTGATACAACAATTGCTGGAGGCGGTTTGAATTATATTCCGCTATCAGGTGTAAATGATACTTTTTATACAGTAAATGGTGCTGCAGCAGAGGGCATGTATAAGATTAGAATAACCAAGGCTGGTTGTCAGGTATTCGATTCTATTTTGCTGGTTGATGTACCTGCACCGGTTTACACACTTGATAGCAGCTCAGCACCTTATGCAAATATTTGTGGCGGGGCTCCCATAACACTTACGGCAAGCTGTGTATCAAACTGCAACCTGCCAATTACATATCAATGGTACAAAAACTCGGTACCAATTGCAGGTGCGATTGGAGCATCCAATTTGGTCATTTCTGCAGGGGATTATCAACTGGTTACCATCGATAACAATGGTTGTGTTACATCACCGCCTACTACCACGGTTATTGAGGTCAATCCGCCTTCAGGATTTGGTCTTGTTTTAGATCCGGTATCGGTAGTGCCGCTTACAAATGCCGATTTTAATTTGGATCCATATCTCAATCCAAGCTCATTACAAACAGTAAATTCTTATAGTTCGGTTCCACAACCGGCTGCAATTGTTGCGGGAGATAAGTTTTCTCCAGCATCGGCTGGTTCAGGACCTCATCTTGTCAGTTACACCTACAATTTCCAAAACTGCAGTTTTGTTGCTAGGGATACTATTCAGGTACTCTCGCCAATGGCTGTCGATGTTGTAAACCTCAACGCATCGGCACCACCTTATGAGTCCTGTTTATTCGATAACATACGCTTCATATTGTCTAATTTTACTTTTGCACCTAACCAGATTTTATTCCCAACATCGTCCACTACTTTCGATACGGTAACAGTTTCTAATGCCGGATTGACTCAATTTGCGGGTGTTTGGTCCGGGAATATTAATGTAATTGTTCCCAATGGAGCAGTTACAGGAAAGGTAGTATTTAGAGATAGTGTTTTGGGCGATCGTTTTCAGGCTCCTTTCTTCCTTGTGGTACAGAATCCTGCAGTGGCTCTGAGTCTTAACGGGGTGCCACAACCGCTTTGTTCCAATGCAGACACAATTGTCTTGAGCGGATTTCCTGCGGGTGGTAGTTTTGAAGCTGCTTATAGCGATTCCACGAATGTGATTATCACATCGCTCATGAGTGGAAATAATTTCCTCGTTGAAAATATTAGCGATTATGACCTTGTCAGTGGATCACGATTCCTGAAACTTACTTACACCTATACGCCAACTTATTCCAACAATGCCGATTTCTGTCCCGATGTTATTGACTCACTCAACGTGCAGGTCAATAATATGGAATTGGACAGTATTGAATACACGCCTATTTCTGAAACGCAGTCAAATGTTCCTTTAGCAACACTTACCCGTCTTATCTGGCCGCTCGAAAACAGAAATTATCCTGGCAATTATGTGGGAACCTATGTTACCGGCAATAATATCCAGGCGAATACGCTGCCAATTCCATCTAATGCAACGTCGGTAAATGATTCGGTATTTTATACTTTTACAAATGGCATCTGTTCTAACACTATTGGTGAAGAAGTTACCGTGTGGAAAAGACCGACCATTTTAGATTCCATCCCATTATGGGTTTGCCAAAGTGATGATACTATATTTATTGGCAGAAATGCCAGTGGTCTCTATCTGACAAGAAACGGAACGACCTATACTTCGGATGCTAATTATGTATATGAAAACAATCAGGGTATTACCAATGGGGTCGATTATTCCTATGATGAAAAAATAAATATCATGGCGCTGTCTTCTTCGAATGGAGGCTTATTGACCATCAATCCAGTTTTAGGGGCAGATCGATATGCTTTAGTCCCCCAACTGATTAGTGGAACGTCGACAGATATTACCCTTACTTTTACTTATAATCGAAATACCGATTATTTTACTGAACCAACAATTACGACCAATTATGTGATTGCTGCAGTGACAAAAACAGTCAATGTAGAAGTTCCAATTGCGGCACAAATAAGTCCTGCAATTCTTGATGATACTACTTTCTGCCAGGATAATAGTACGCAACAATTTTCAGGTATACCGAATGGAGGTCAGTACTATCTGAATGGTGACTCATTGCCAAGTAACATTTTTAACCCAAATTCTTTGGTAGCGGGACTTGTAACTGGTGTTAATGCCAATATAGGAGTAAACAGGCTTACTTATATTTTTAGAGGAAATGCCTGTACCGATTCTGCCTCAACAAATATTCTTATTCCTGCTCAGTTTAGCATAACCATTACTGCGCAAAATGGACCCGACTATTGTCAGCTTGATGAGCCCGATTCCATCAGGGTATCGAGCTCAAACCCGTCCTTAATGGATAATTCAGCAAGTGTATTCTTGGTAAATACATTCAACTCCACACAATTATTTAATCCTGCTCTGCCGCCTGCCCAGCTGGGCCCAAATTTGGTGAAATGCATTGCTCGGGATATTTTTGGCTGTACAGCAGTAGACTCAACAACATTAAATGTCAACCCAATGCCGAAACTTAGAATGCACAGTTTCGATCCGGATTATTGTCTCAATGATACACCTTTTAGTATAGAACTTTACGAGGACACTATTTTTAATATCAATAATATAAGTGACTGGAATTTACAGGCAAATCAATACAATGCACCCTATAACAATTTTCAGGTAACACTAAGTGGTCATGGCGTTCAATTTGGGGGACTTAATCCAACAGCGCCTATCTATAATCCTTCGGCAGCAGGTACTGGCTTCGATACCATCCGCTATACCTTTACCAATACATTAACAGGATGTTCAAGTACCATCCTCGAAACAACCTTTATCAAACCACTACCTGCACTCACGCTCACAACAACGAATGGGAACCCGATAAACCCTGAATATTGCGAACGGGATACTTTCCCTGTCTTTGCAACTCCGGCAGGAGGGACTTTTCTAAACCTTCAGTATTTTTCAGGTGGTCCAAACTTTGATACAGCGTCCTCGCCGCCTATGTTCTATGCCAATATTCCGGGCATATTACCTGCAACAGATACTGAGATAATCGGTTACACCTATCAGGATCCCATAACCTTCTGTATAGATACCATAAGGGATACGATTTTAGTTCGTAATTTCACCACGGATGCCACCATTGTTGGATTACCAAGTAATCCGATATGTGCCGATGATACCATTTATGTGTTAAATCCCGGATTTGGAGCTGGTCCTCAGGTTACTGGTACATTTGGGTATTTATTCCCGGAAGATAGCGCAATGATTAGTAATCCGTCCACCAATACCGGCAACTTCAATCCTTACCTTTCCGGCATTTATGACAGAGGCCGAGACGTTGTTGTAACCTATACCTACAACAGTAATAATTGTACCAATACGGTGTACGATACTGTGGCATTGAACCCTTTGCCGCAACTTCTAATTTTTATGCCCGGCGATACGCTCTTTAATTCTACTGACCCTGTCTTCCATATTTGTTTCAGTGCTGCTACCTTTCCATTGCAGGGTTTCAATACCTACATGGGCTCAACAACGCCTATAACAAGAGATGCAATCGGGGGCCAATTTTACACAAGTAGTGGAAACGGAATAGTACCTTCCTTTGGCTATTGGGATTATATCGCAGATTCGGCTCAAGCAGGATTAGATACGATTAATTTTGTGTATACAGACCCAAGAGGTTGTACCAATACCAGGTCGGAACCGATTGTTGTGGATACGGTGCCTGAGTTGGGTTTTGCAGGTTTCGATCCATTTAAATTAGATCCCAATACCAATCGTTTTGTTTATTGCGCCAACGATATGCCACATTTGGTGATACCTTCACCATTTGGCGGTGCTACTTATTGGAATAATAACCTCATTCCTTCCATTTTGTTCGAACTTCGACCAGATACGCTTGTCGTTGGAGGACAAACTACTATTCATCAGCTGAGGTATGTATTTATATCCGCAAGGTATCAAGGTGGTGGGGTTTGTAGTGATTTTGTTGACCAATACATTGAAGTCAGGCCTACGCCGATACTCACCTTGTCTGCCACAGTTCCTGATTTCTATTGTGTTTCGGACAGTACTGAGCGGATTATTCTCTCAGCTATACCTTCAGGAGGTGTTTTCGAGGATATTTCAAATCAGGCAAGTGGTGGAATTGTAATAGGTGGAATTGTGTCAGATAGCTTATTCGATCCAATGGCACAGATGGGGCGTAGAATTGTAATGTACTATTATACCGATACAGCTGCTTTGTCAGGTTGCACCGATACCATTTCAAAAACAATAGACGTTTACAATCTGCCCGACGTTGCTTTCGAAAGTGGTGGTGGTTGTGTCGGAGACGCTGTTTTATTCCAGCCAAATCCGGCAGGACTAAGCAACAGTTTCCCGGCAATCGATAGTATTACCATGGCAATCTGGAATTATGGAGATGGAACAATCGATACGGTGACCACTTTCCCTAATCAGATTCTAGTGCCGGATCGTACACATATCTATACGACTACAGGCGTTTATTTCCCTACATTGACGCTAGTCAATCGCGGAACCTGCGATACCAGTTTTACAAAAAGGATTGTCGTTTCACCAAAAGTTGTTGTAAATGACACAACACCATATTTTCAGGATTTTCAAGCCAGTCCAGGTGATTGGTTTCAGGATAATGAATTGGTATTCAATACTAATGGAGTCGATTCACTTTGGGAATGGGGGCTTGCTGCCGGTCAAAGAATCACTACCTTACAAGAAAGTAACTTTGTTTGGGTAACTGACCTGGACAGTGCTTACCGCAGTGGTGAAAAAGGTTGGGTACTGAGTCCATGTTTCGACATCGGAACCCTGCGCCGTCCTATGGTTGCACTTGACATTTGGCGTGATACGCGCGAAGGAGTAGATGGAGTTATCATGCAATATTTCGACACTAGCCAAACCTGGGTGAATCTTGGAGTAAGAGAAAAGGGCATCAATTGGTACAACCCCTCTTATGTGATTGCCTCGCCGGGTGATCAGGCAGGCGCCCCAATAGGTTGGTCGGGCATTAGCAATAGCTGGGAAGATGCCCGTTACCGCCTCGACGTTGTCGGTGGAGATTTGCGCGGTCAGCGAAATCTGCGTTTGCGTCTTGCATTTGCTTCATCGCCAAACTCTGTGGTTGAAAATCTCGAAGGTTTCGCATTCGATAATTTCTACATCGGAAACAGAACCCGTAGTGTGCTTTTGGAACATTTTACCAACCAAAGCTATAGCGGAATGAGTCAAATTGAAACAGATCTTTACAGTACGGTGTATGATAACTTATATGGCAGAGATGTCAATCTAGTACAATATCATACCGAGTATAACAGTTTCGATTATTTGCATCAACAGTCCCTTGCCGAATCGAATTCCAGGGTTTTATACTATGGTATCAACAACGCTGATCAGATACGTATCAATGGCCAGAGTTTGCTGAGCAGAACCAGTGATTTAGTAAACGGGGGAGAAGAAACGCTCGACATGCAAATGCTTCAGGATGCCAAATTCAAAATCAGACTTTATCCGGTCAGCATCCAACAGGGTAATATGACAATTACTGCCGATGTTTCAGCATTGGAAGATATCAGCTATGATGACTACGCTTTGCATGTAGTGGTGACCGAAGATTCTATCGAATCCTTGCAAAGCCATAATCTGATGTCGGTCGTTAGAACAATGCGTCCCGATCCTTCGGGTACTACCTTGCCAGGTACCTGGGTTGCTGGAGACTTATTACAGGTTGCAAATAGCTGGGACTTTGCCTCTGTTTCAGGCATTACGTACAACCCCAATAACTTAAAAGTGGTGGTTTTTGTGCAAAACCGCAATAGCAAAGAGGTTTATCAGGTAGCCACATCGCGCAACCTCAATATCTTCAACGGACCAGTGAGCAATGTGGATGAAATTGCCATGGAAGAGGGCAAAGAAATTCTGGATATGAACCTTTATCCGAATCCAACCCAAAACTATTTCAATGTTGAATTCAGCAATGAACTCAAAGGGGAATATAACTGGAAAGTAGTGGATGTCACGGGAAGAGTACTTAGAAATGGCAGGGCAGAGGCTGGTACCCAAACTATTTTGGTCAATACCGAAAATTTCAGCCCTGGTATTTATATTTTTAGCATCAATAATAAAAATGTTTACGCACAGCGCAAAGTAATCATTGCAAGGTAATCAAGGCAGCGCCAAGGTCATAGCGGCCATGGCGCTGCAAAAAAAATTAACCAAAAATTTATAATATCAGATTCCAATTTTTCAAAACAATCTGATTATTTTAAAGCTATATTTCCCAAATGCTATATAAATTGAAAGATATGAAAACTTTTAATCTCCAGATTTTACTTGTTTTGTTTTTTGTAGGAGTAGGGGAGTTGTGGGGGCAGACTTGTGGTACCACTGGAATACAACTTATTAGATTAGATAATTCTGCAAGTGTGGTTAGTGTTACAACACCATCTGCTACTGCAAATGTATGTAAAGGGGAATTAAATAGATATAGATTGGTAATATCTGGCATTACTTCTGATCAGACTGTAACATACACTTATAATTCAGCAATTATTATTCAAAGTGGTACGAGTTGCACTTCCGGTTCTGGATGCACTCAATCAGCATTTGAATTTTATGTTTCTCCTTCTATTTCTGCAAATGAGCCTATAGAAGCTTTAGTTACAGGTCCAACATGTACCTCAAGTACTTTTACTCTTACAATAAACGCTGGAAGAGTAATGCCATCAGCTTCAGTACAAAATACATCAAATAACACACATCAGCCGCCAACACAAGGACCAGCTAATGGCGTAAGTACATCAAGCAATAGTATAGGATGTGAAAATACTACAGTAAATTTATCCGTGGCAAGTTCATGTACAAATTGCAGCAGCTTTGTATGGTCAAGTGGACAAACTACAAACCCCTACGCAGCCTCCTTGAGTTCATCAAACCATGTTGTTACACTTACTGCAACATCTATTGACGGATGTAAAATACAGGATGTACACACTGTAAATGTAAAATCAAAACCCACTTTGAGTGCGATAACAGTCTCAAATGTTTGTGTAGGTAATCCTGCAGTGTCATCTGTTACGGCAACAAACTTTTCATCAATTAATGCTTCAGGTGCAACTGTGTCATACAGTTGGAGTATCAGTGGACCTTCAAGTCAATCTGTTACGAATAGTACTAATTTATCAAATAATTCCTGGCCAACGTCTAGTATTATGACACAGGGTGCATACTTAATGTCAGTTTCTGCAACTGCAGTTTACACTCAATCTTCTAATAATATATCATGTATTTCTTCCGCTTCAACATCAAATTTCACTGTAAATCCAAATCCTTCTATAACTGTAACTGTTTCAAGTTCTGCTACGGTTTGTAGTGGACAGTCTGTTACACTTACCGCAAGTGGCGGAGTAAGTTATTTGTGGAGCACGGGTGCAACTACTGCAGCTATAACAACGTCACCACTTACAAGTACAGTTTTTTCTGTCACAGGCACCAATGCGAATAGTTGCACTGGAACAGCATCCCAAAATATTACTGTTAATCCTGTAGTAACACTCACACCCAAAATATCATTAAGTGGACAAACCGCAACGTTGCCAAGTGCCTGTGTGGGAAATATTATTGATGTCACATTTACAAATGATTTTTCCAGTCAAACTGCTCCTAATTTAAATAATCCATCAAAATGGAGTTGGGGTACATCGCCCGGTGCAAGTGGAAGTACTACGACCAGCATCACAAATTTTACCCTTTCAAGTGCCGGAAGCTTTACCTGGAGCGGGACCTACACAAATAATAATAACTGTATCTCAAGTTTTAGTACCAGTTTAAACGTAAACAGCAATCCAGTTGTGTCAATTACAGGACCATCAACCCAGCAGTGTAGTGGGACAACAGTAACATTAACAGCAACGAATGGGTCTGTAGCCTGGGGTAGCTCAAATATTAGTACTTGGGAACTTGACAATGTAGCAATAACTGGAACTACTTCAACGAACCCCTATACTACAACACTTACCAATAATACGGGAGGTACCATATCTAGTGTATTTAGTGTTTTGGTACAGGATGTAAACGGGTGTAAGACAGAAGGCACTAAATCAATTAGTATTAGTCCATCCTTTTCAGCGGATTTGGATGCTTCTTCCAGCGCCTGTCAAAATACAAATGTAACTATTGAGCCTACTGTAAACGGTGGATTAGCTCCATTTACATATATATGGAGTTCACCTTCCGGAGCTACTTGTTCCGGCTCCTCTTGTGGATATCAAAACATTCCTGTTGGAACTTATAATTTTTCAGTAACAATTTCTGATGCGAGTTCAAGTGGTTGTAGTCAAGTAGTAAGCCAAGTACTAACTGTTGCCGATTGTGGAAATGTAACCATTCAATCTAACATACCTACCTCATCAAACGATCATGTATGCCTGGGCGATTTTGTAGTATTGACTGCTCAATGTACAGGTTGCACTCAGTCTCCTTTAATATATTCGTGGAGCTCTGGAAGTACTTTGCCTAGCTTATCATTTCCAATAACTTCATCTTTGCCTGATAATATTGTTCTTGCGGTTACGGTTGGTTATTATAAGGATCTTGGTGGAAATTCAGTCTATGAGCAGATTGGAAATGCTGAAATATCTATTACGGTATCTAAACCTAGTTTAGAAAGTGTAAAAGACACTTCTGTTTGTGAAGGCAGTCCTTTTGATTTAATGGCATCTTGTCCCGGTTGTGCAACCAATTTAACTTATGATTGGTCTCAATTGTCATCTTTAAACAGTGGGCAACTTGTAGGTCAGACTCAGACAACCCCAATAACTTTGTTTTCAATACCTTCACTAGATACCACCAAGAATTTTTTTATTAAAGTAACTGATGCTTACGGATGCGAAAGTTCCAAAACTATGAGGGTAACATACAAACCTCTTCCATCCACTTTTATTGATCAGGGGGCAACTGCTAGGTATTGCCCTACTTCCTCCGTAGCGCTTACAACCACAACAGCCAACTGTCAGAACTGTACCTACAGTTGGAGTACTAGTCAGGTTTCGCCTAATATCAGTGTTAATCAAGATAATGTATATAGGGTTACGACCACAAATAATGGTTGTTCAGAAGTTGATGCGGTTACTGTTACTAAATATTCCCTACCTGTTCCCATTATAGAAACTGCTTCAGGAACTGATCTATCAAACCAGGCCTCCCCAAATAATGTAGTTTATATTTGCGGCAACCCGACTACTTTACAAATAGATCCAACATCATGCATAGGTTGTGGATTTAATTGGAATACAGGAGCTACTACGCCAAGTATTACAGTTTCAGGAAATGGTGGATATTTTGTCCAAGCGGTCGATGCCAATGGCTGTATCGGCTATTCTGGTCCTGTTTTTGCAATTTCTTCTGCCATTGGTCAAAATTCAGTTGCAAGTGCTAGTCCTGCTAATATCTGTAACTCAAGTCCTGCTGTTTTAAACATTGATCCATGTTCTGGATGTACTTATGCCTGGTATAGCACTGCAAGTCCAACAACTATACTTGGGAATGACCGTACTTTTTCAACAACTGTTAGTGGCAATTATTTTGCAAGAACTAGAAATTTCAACGGATGTGTCTACAATTCAAACATCGTAAATATTTCTGCTATTTCAGTTACAAGGCCATCTTTTACACTCAGTGCCGATACTATATGTAATGCTACAGGCACAATTCCTGCTTCTACAAGCCTGCTTACAACAAATTCAGGTGTAGGATTTAGTTACCAGTGGTATAAGGATGGACTAGCGGTAAGTGCTGCTACCGACTCCAGCTTTATGACAAATTTATCTGGAATTTATTATGTAGGTGTAACTTATCCTAATGGTTGTACAGAATACTCATTGCCGGATACAATTGTTTCTGTAAACTTTACACCAATAATCAATACGCCATCAAGTACGGTTATTTGTGGAGATGAGTCAATAAATCTTTTAACATCCGCTCTTCCAGGTTATACCTATCAATGGTATTACAATGGAAATTTAATAAGTGCTGCTCAGAATTCAAGCTATTCAGCAAATCTACAGGGTAGTTATGTGGTTATGGTAACAAATAATTTTGGATGTTCCAGAGCAACTTCATCCGTTTCTTTGACTCGTTCCAGTAACGTGCAGAATGTAGATGCTTATCCAAATTTCACCGAGATATGCCCGGGAGAGACAGCTAATCTTCAGGTAACCTTATGTCCAAATTGTTTCTACCAATGGTTTGATGCATCAACTGGTTCAAATTTAACTGCCAGCCTAACCACAAATTATCAATTTCCTGTAACTTCGAGCGGTAGATATTATGCCAGAACAAATGATGGTAGTTGCTTATCCAACTCCGATACCATACAGGTCGTCTCCCTTCCCGTCATCACTCCATCTATCAACACCAATGCAAACATAGTCTGTAATGGCGTAACTCCTAGAATCTTCACTCAAAGCTGTAATTCCTGTACTTATACCTGGAAAAGAAACGGAAGTATTATATTTGGTGCACTTAATGATACTTTTCTCATTGTATCGGATGTTTCTGATGCAGGAGTTTACGCTCTTGAAATTACATACCCGAATGGATGTACCGGTATTTCGAACAGTATCACCATTACAGACGGATCTTATCCATTGAATATAAGTGTAGCAGATAATATTATTTGTAACAGCGATAATGAACTCATCAGCTCAGTTGCCTCATTGCCTGCTGTTTGTAATCTTGGGTGTAGTTATCAGTGGTTGAGAAATAACATAGCCATAAGTGGATCAAATTTTCCCAATTTCACAGCAAATAGTGGCGGTAACTACAAATTGGTCATGAGGGACTCCCGTGGATGTTCTGAAGAATCGAATGTGATTCCTCTCACTGCAATCGACCTCATTCCCTCCATCACATCCACATCCACCGCCATTTGCGGAAATGACGCAATTCGCCTAAGTTATCCCGACTCTGCCAGTTGTTTAGGCTGTTTTTACGAGTGGCAAAAAGGAGGTAGTGCGGCAGTTTTTGGAACAAACACAAATCCTTTTTACTTGACAGATGCAGGAGCCAATGCAGTGGGCGTCTATTCTCTAGAGGTAACTCAATCTGGATGTACAGCCTTATCGAATTTGATTTCACTGAATCAGATATCAGGATTGAGTATTCCCGTTGCTTCAACCGACCAGAATATTTGTAATGGAGATACCACAACTATTTACAGAGTTGGCGGTGGCTGTGTTGATTGTCAGTTTCAGTGGTTATTATCGGGAGTGCCAATTTTATCAGCAACTACGCCTTCGCTTACAGTAAGCAATCCTGGAAATTACTCATTGCAAATGACCATAGGCACAAATGGATGTAGAGATACTTCTACTGTAATTAGTTTGTTACCTGTTCAATCACCAATTGACTCCTTAAATCTCGAATTTGTTTCTTATTCCCCATTGACCAGTACAGGGCCTTCCCTCAACTTGCAAAATGCGGTTTTCCCTTCCACAACAGCCTTGGCTTCAGTGAATGATACTTTCTATAGCCAACCCTTCAATGCTGCATTTGCTGCAAATTCCGGACTTTCAGGCCCAAGAAATGATACATTGAATCCAGGAGATGCAGGTCCGGGTTTTCACAGAATTTATTACCAGTTTGATACACTTGGATGCAGCTTTGTGTACGATGACATTTTACTGGTATTTGGTGAGCCAAGCGTAAGCATTACAAATGAGAATAACAATGCTCCGCAATTCGAAGCCTGTGTGGCAGATACTATTCAATTGTCAGTATTCAATATGCCTTTTCAAATAGCAAATGTTTATCTTTTTAATGAAAACAATACCTATTTTTCAGTACCAATAAATTCAAGTAATTTAACACCAACAATCTATGGGGGAGCAACTGTTTACAACGGTACCATACGCCTTGGTATTCCCGACAATGCCTATTCATCCTTTATGCTGGTTACCTCAGCAGGAAATATTGATAGTTTTGTCACCCCATTCCTGTTGATTCACAATACCAATCTTGATATTTCAGGTCTCCCTGGCGTGGTATGTTCAGCAAATCCGCCGCTAGCACTTACTGGAACACCTGCGGGTGGCTTCTTCACAGCTCAGTATTTCTCGGGCGGAACCCTTGCACAAGGTGCAGCGGTAACTGGGGCTTTTACAGGCAATAACTTTAATACAGGCGCCATGACAAGAGCCTCCTATGGCAACGATATGATGCAGACTGTCAGGGTAGTGTACAATTATTCCAATTCATTTACCAATGGCATAGGTTGTCCCCAGGTTGACACCATATCACAATTTGTGGAAGCCAGAGGAGTCTTTCTCGATGAAGTGAAGTTTAATCCAATTTCAGTTTCACAGGATCGTGAACTGCTAAGCAATCTGGTTTTCCGCGTAACACCATATCAGTCGCAGCCTAGCTGGATTCGCCAGAATTACAATAATGGCGATATCAGCTTTAGTGGCAATTTTACCTTCCCTGCAGGTAATCCGGTCGACTTCCTGCCCAAAAATGCCGGAGTCGGCAAACACGCCATGACTTACCGCATTTCAAATGGAAGCTGCACAAATCAGATTACCGACTCTATTCAGGTAATTCCTGCGCCAAGCCCTATTGGTATTCCCGATTCTATGTGCCGTAATCAGACCTTTACAGATTTTTATCGCCATACGCTTTACAGTCAACGGGATTCTTCTTACAGCATTGCGCTTGGTATAAATTACAGGGACACTACAAATATTATCAGCGTTTATACAACTAGAGGACCAAATGCGGGCCTGACAGTTTTCCCTTCAAGTTTAAATTTGGAGCGCTATAATTACAATCCTGCACCGGTTCCTGCGAATACCGATACGCTCAAGATGGAGTATTGGTACAAAAAAATAGAGCGAATCAATGGCGTTCCGGTTGATACCATTATGTATATAGTAGGTTCCATAGTTACACCTATTTACATTGAGAATCCTTTCACAGTAGAAATTATCGATACCATTGTAAACAGCCAATACTGCGAAGAAGATGAACTTTATCTGCTTGCAGGATCTTGCCCAAATCCCCCTTGCAGAGGAATCTTCACCTTACAGGGTGGTACAGGCGCATATGCAGCAGGGGCAATCTTGCTGAATAATATTCTGAATCCTTATGATGTACATAGTCCCGAAAACAGTACAACCGTCTATAATCTTACCTATACGGTTACTGGAGCAGTTTGTCAGAATTCCGATACCAAACAGATTACCATACCTGAGCCTATAAGTCCGGACTTTAGCACAGTCAGTGGTAAACGCATTTTCTGTAAGTCAGATCCGACAGAGAATATTGTCATAAGCGCCACAGGAAATTTCAGCGGACAATGGTTGATCAATGGAATTACACAACAACCCTCCTACACCTTTAGTCCCCTAGTGTTGAATCCTGGCAACCAGGTTGTCACTAACATCATTACGGATACTATCTTTGGTTGTGTTTATACCGCTACCGATATTTATCTTGTTAATCCATTACCAACAATTACGGTAAATCCGCTTTTAAATGCAGAGTATTGTACCAACGACAGTATTGTCAATTTGGTGGTAACGCCCGATCCTGTTTGTCCCGTCTTTGTTCCACAGAGTTTACTTTTTGAAGGTTTTGAATCTTTAACTTTCCCATGGAACAGAGAGAGTACCGGAGCAGGTAACCCCTGGATAAGAAGTACTTCTCTGCCTTTTTCGGGTGTGTCTTCAGCTATGGTAACTACTTCGAATGATGTTCAGAATGCATGGATGTTTTCACCGAATATAAATATGGTGACCGGGCAAAGTTATAGGATTACTGTTTTTGCATCAGC
>CAMDAB010000020.1 GCA_945888475.1 Saprospira grandis DSM 2844
CCTTAGCACCGGAGCCATTTGAGCCCTTTTGAATTCATTAATATTGACAAGTTTCATCACACGCTGTACCAATGCTTCGTCGAAACCCATCTCAATCAATTCTTTAGGACCTTTTCTTTTTTCGATATAGTTATAAAGTACCTGGTCAAGTATATCGTATGGCGGCAGACTGTCGCTGTCTTTTTGGTCTGGACGCAATTCGGCGCTTGGCGCTTTGGTCAGTGAATTATTCGGAATTATTTCTTCATCTTTATTGATGTAACGAGCCAGTTCGTAAACCTCGGTTTTGTATACATCGCCCAAAACACTCAGCCCTCCAGCCATATCACCGTACAAAGTACCATATCCCACAGCAACCTCGCTTTTATTCGATGTATTCAACAGAATATTGCCAAATTTGTTGGAGATGGCCATCAGTAACATTCCCCTGATTCTGGCCTGGAGATTTTCCTCCGTAATTTCAGGTTTAGTTCCTGCAAAATGTGTTTTCAGCGTCGACTCAAAACTCTGGTAAATCTCCTCTATAAAAACGATATCGTATTGAATATTGATTTTTTTGGCAAGGGTTCGCGCATCATTAATAGAATGGTCTGATGAAAACTGCGAAGGCATAAGCAATACACGCACATTTCCTGCGCCCAATGCCCGTTCTGTCAAAACCGCCACAACAGCCGAGTCGATACCGCCCGAAAGGCCAAGAATAGCTGATTTTAAGCCCAGTTTTCTAAAATAATCCCTGATTCCCATCACAAGTGCATCGTGAATCAGCGCTATTTTATTTCGGTTTTGGGTGTTTTTAACTCCTCCTTTCTGCACTTCTGCTAAATCATAGGTTCTGATACATTCCTCAAAATAAGGCATTTCATCATAGCTGTTGCCATCGGGCGACATGACGACAGAACCACCATCGAAAATAATTTCGGTTTGAGAACCAACATGGTTTACATAAAACATGGGCACCTTGTAGCGCGACACATTTTCTTTCAATACATTTTCGCGGTTATCTGCATGGCTGTAATTAAATGGGGAAGCCGATAAATTCAGAATAAAATCCGGGTGCTCATCGCGCATTTCATCCAGAGGACAAATAGTGTATAGCGGATTTTCATTGCCTACATTCCAAATATCCTCACAAACCGACATGGCAATTTTTTTACCTTTGAACTCAAGGGTTTTGAATTCCTTTGCCGGCTCAAAATATCGATATTCATCAAATACATCGTAGGTGGGTAGCAGTGCCTTGTGCTGTTTGTGCAGGACCTTTCCTCCATGCAAAAAGAAAGCTGTGTTGTAAAGATCTTTGCCTTCAGGAAGCGGATTTCTGCAGGGCGCACCCACCACTACAGCAATGCCTTGCGCTGCATCGGCCAGGGTCTGAACGGCAGCATCACTTTTATGTATAAAATCATTGAATTCGAGAAAATCCCTGGGTGGATAACCCGTTACAGCTAATTCACCAAAAACCACGATGTCGGCACCCTGCTGTTTAGCTGTTTCAACAGCTTTCAGCATTTTATTCAGATTATGTTCAAAATGCCCAATATGATAATTGAGCTGTGCCATTGCTATTTTCATAGTCTAAATGATTTTGGGATTTATTCAATTCAAAGAAATTCTTTATTTGTAATGATAATAATGATTCGGGTCGTCCCATTTGGCCTGCTCGGCAGCTAGATAGGCGTCATGTTTTTGCTGGTCGGCTTCAGCTTCGGGTAAATTACCCAAGAGTCTGTTTAATTCGGCTCTTTGACCATATAGATAATTGTTTACAAATTCATTTTTAATAACTTCATCAAGGGCTTTTAAGGCATCAGAAAACCTGCCAAGTTTTTGATACGAATCAGCAAGTCTTAGAAACAGGACCTTATTATAGCCTGATTTTTCAACTGCAGTTTCAATGGTTGATGCAGCCTTTTGAAAATCATTAAAACTATACATAAATGTTGTTGCCTTGTCTAAATAGGCAAAATAATCCTCGGGGTCAATTTCAATTAATTTGTCATAATATTCAATTAGTTGAACATTATATTGCTTTTTTTCGCTGGCACTCAGACTTTCATTACTGATTTTTGATTTCAAATCTGAAATTTTTTCTTTCAATAGTTCTTTTTCCATCAAAGATTTAATTTTTCAATTGTTGTCGCAAAACTTCATAAAGTATAATTCCACTAGCCACCGACACATTAAAAGAATCGGTCTTGCCTCTCATCGGTATCAGGAAACGCTCATCCACTAATTCGAGCAGCATTCGGTTTACTCCTTTTGCTTCGTCACCCATTACAATAGCAGTAGGGCCCTTCAGATCCAGGTCGTATAACATGGTTGTTCCTTTTAAATCAGCTGCAATAACTGTGATGCCGTTCAATTGTAAAAATTCTACAGCATGCATGAGGCTATTGACCCGGCATACAGGTAGCATATTTAGTGCACCTGCCGAGCTCTTCATTGCTTCATCATTTATCTGAGCTGTGCCCTTTTTTGGTAATACCAGAGCATGTGCCCCAGAGGCTTCTGCCGACCTGGCGATTGCACCAATATTTCTCACATCCGTTACACCATCTACCAAAATAATAAGTGGGGTTTCTCCCTTATCATAAATCATTGGAATGATGTCCTCGAGCGTATAATATGGAATAGGAGAAACAAAGGCCAGCACACCCTGATGATTTTTTCTGGTAACACTGTTTAATTTTTCTATTGGAACCACCTGCATAGGCACATTTGTCTCCTTACAAAGGAAACGAAGTCTTTTTTCGAAATCCCCATGAATGGCATTTGACAAAAGTACTTTTTCAATGGTTCTTCCATTTTCCAGCGCATCTACAACCGGATGTCGGCCATATAATAACTCTGTGCTGTTTTTGTCTTCTTTTTTCGACAGGTCCTGATACTCCATTGCTGTTTATTTTTATTTTTTGTCTGTCCATTCAAAACTGTTCAGCATATTCATAATGTCAGTTTTGACAAATTCAATGACCGGTGCCATAGAATCAGCTTCAGGTCTGGATTTGAAATATAGTGCTGCTCTCACTGCGTGATTTACGCTATCGGTAATGACGATCTGAAAAGGAGATGCTACATGACCTTCAATATTAAAAAGTACTCCGTACACCTTTTTTTCAGGATTATTAATGATATAATCCTCCATGGCATTTGCCTTTGGGACATGCTCCTGAGCCATTCTGTAAGCATCATTATATACTTTATGCAGGCAGGCAGCTATGGTATCACACTTTTTTAAATCGGTGTAAGTAAAATGTACCGAGCCATTAAGCGAGGGAAAATTAAGATTAAACCAACATTGATGTGGTGCATCTCGGTGCAAAAAAAGCGTATCCTGCTCAAAACTCATGTAACCAGGGTATTCAAAACCAAAAGCGCAAAAATCTTTACTAAATTTAGCAGGCTTCCGTTCAGGGAATTCAATTTTAGGATACACCCTGGGTTTTGGGATAAAAACCTTTTCTTCTTTGCAGGAAACAAAAAAGATTATAGTAAGAATTATTGCGGTTATGATAATTTTTTGCATAAATTATTTTGCTGTAGATTCGTTGACAGGAATAGTAATTCTGATATTTTCTATTCTTCGTTCTGAGGCATTAAGAATTGTAAAGTTGATGCCCTTGAAACTGATAAGGGTATTTTTCTTTGGCATGGTACCATTCAAAAGCAACAGCATCCCTCCTATAGTTTCGGCTCCCTCTCTGCCATCATCAAAAAATGATGCTTCGAGATTTAATACTTTAGTGACATCAATCAGACTTGTTCTTCCTTCAAAAACAAAAGTATTATCATTCAACTTGGAATAGCCCATATCTTCTGGTTCATCGAATTCGTCATTGATTTCGCCAACAATTTCCTCTAGTACATCTTCAAGCGTCACTACTCCTGAGGTTCCGCCATACTCATCCACAACAATGGCGATATGCGTGCGTTTAGTTTGAAAATCGCCAAAAAGATCATCAATTTTTTTGCTTTCAGGAACGAAAAACGCTGGTCTGATGAGCATATGCCAATTGAAATCTTCAGGTTTGTCAAAATGTTTGAGTAAATCCTTTGAATGAATAATACCGGCGATTTTATCAAATGTTTCTTCAAATACCGGTATTCTGGAATAATTAGAAATTCGAATAGTTTGCATCACTTCTAAAAAACTGCTGTCTTTATCGAGTGCCACAACATTCATGCGAGCCTTCATAATATTTTTGACATTTATATTGCCAAACTGGACAATACTTTTTAGTAGACCGATATCTTCTTTTGCAAATTTTGTATCCTTTACAGTTAGCTCAATTGCATGCTCTATTTCCTTGTGACTCACCATATTGAGCTTACCATTTTTTGCCCTGTTGGCCAAACGGTTTTCGATGAATTTACTACTGTTTACAAGTAACCAACTGATAGGATAAAGCATTAGCCGAAGAAAAAGCAGGGGACCGGCCATAAATCTTGCAAGAATCATCCTAGATTTTACCGCATTACTGGCATATACTTTGGGTGCAATTTCGCCAAATAGAACTAATACAAAGGTGACAAGAATAACCGTAATAAGGAATCTTATCCAATCAGGAATAGTTTCGGGCAGTACTGTAATAAAAATAAAATTGGCCGAAAGTACAATGCCGATATTTACAAAATTATTAGCAATTAGAATAGTTGAAAGCAGATAATGAGGTTTGTCCAGGAGCTTCAGTATTCTATTTTTGCTATTGCTGTTTTCTTTCTGTAGATTTTCTATGTCGTTGTGACTAATGGAAAAGAAAGCAACTTCCGAACCAGACATTAGTGCTGAAATGACTAAAAAAACCAATATGATAACTGCATATATGATGATTTCAGGGCCAATTACAACAGAATTGAAGAGAAAAAATAAATTAGATAAACTGTCAGGATAAGGTTCCGAGTCCACGGCAATAAAATTTAGTGATAGAATAGGCCTTCAAGGCCTTTTTTTTAGAAGGGCAAATCATCAGATTCATTGGCAGGATTGTCAATCTTTGCCGCGGTGTTTTTACCCTCAGCACTTGCGGGGTAATAGGTCTCAACTGGTGGAGGTATAGAATTCGCACTGTATGAATTTTCGCTTTTTTCCAAAGATCTGAAAGTATTGGCATTAATTTCAGTGAATGTAATTTGCTTGCCATCTTTGTCTTCATATTTCTGGTAGGTGATTTTGCCTTCTAAGAAAACAAGACCACCTTTTTTGAGCTGTTTTTCTGCTCTTTCTGCAAGCTCTCTCCACATAATAATATTGTGCCACTCGGTCGAATCCTTCCATTCGCCATCTTTATCTTTGTAGGATTCATTTGTAGCCATTGTAAATCTTACAAATGAAGCGCCGCTAGGCAATGTTTTCTTCTCCGGATCTTTTCCCAGGCGACCTATTAGGGTAACTTTGTTGATCATTTTGTTAAAATATTTAGGTTAAGTTAGCTATAATTAATAAAAAAACAAATTTATCCAAAAGAAAAACGAAACTCAACCCAAGGGAAAGAGGTCCTTTTCCAAATAATTTTGAATCGTTTTGGGAAGAGCGAACTTGTTCAAATCTGACAATTCAACAAGGTTGTAGCTCTTGTCTACATTTAAAATCGCAGGTATTTTTCCTGAAATTTCAACAAATATAGCGAAAATCTTTTGGTGTGTCAAGAGCTGAACATAAGTTGTTGAAAAATTTATTGAAAATTCATCAAGGCTTGTCTGTTCTGAAATATTTTTCCAAGTATCTGATTCCCATAATTTTGAAAGTTCATCCTTGTCGAGCAGCTTATTGGCCTCGAATAATGGAAAATCGTAGAGACTTTTCCAGATATCCTTTTCAACTCGTTTTTTTAGCAGTGTCTGTGCTTCGGGGCTTTTCCAAACAAAATAATAAAAATACCTGCTTTTTTTAATCAGTTTTTTTGACTTTAAAGGCAATCTGTCTATGGAATCATTTTGTAATGCCTTGCAATTTTCTGCTAGAGGACAGTCTATGCATCGAGGCTGCTGAGGTTTGCATAGCGTTGCACCTAAATCCATAATCGCCTGATTATAATCGCTCGATCGCTCAGGAATTAAATGCTCAGTTGCTAGTTTTTGAAACATTTTTTTACCTTCGGTACTGTCTACAGGAGTTTCAATGCCATAAAATCTGGACAAAACTCTGAACACATTACCATCGAGCACTGCATAGGGCAAATCGAAAGCAAATGAAGCGATTGCAGAAGCAGTATAGTCACCAATACCCTTTAGTTTTCTGATATCAGCAAAGTTGGCGGGAAAAATTCCATCATATTCATCTCTTAACTGCCTGGCAGTAGTTAGCATATTTCTTGCTCTTGCATAATAACCCAGACCCTGCCAAAGTTTCATAACCTCATCATCATCGGCATTGGCAAGTTCGTTCAATGTTGGGAACCTACTAATAAATTTGAGGTAGTAAGGGGTACCTTGTTCAACACGTGTCTGCTGCAGGATAATCTCTGAAAGCCAGATTTGATAGGGATTTTTATTTAATTTCCAAGGCAACTCCCTTGGTTTACTGATGTCGTACCAATTCAACAGCTTTTCACCAAAAATTATCTCATTGTTCATTATTTTGTCTTTGAATTATTTCAATTAATGCAACAGCTGTTAAACCAATCTTAAGGTATAAGGTTCCGATTTTTTTTAGACGCTAATTTCCAAATAAAATTATTATCTTGCATCTCTTTTTATTAAAATGCTCAAAATTTCAAATTATGAAGTATCTGATATTTCTTTCAATTTGTATATTAAGTTTTGGTATTCAATTGAATGCCCAAAAAAATAAAGATGATAAACCCGGCAAAGATTTTATTATAAACGTTGCCGATGACACGATTTGGGGAAAGATAAGTGGAAATCTTACTCCTTCCACAGCGTCCTTAAAGATAAGTTTTATCGATAATAAATCGGGGACCAAGCGTATTTATAAGCCCTATGGTATTAAGTCCTGGCATCCCTATGGTCTAGATTATTATTTTGAATCAAAAGAATATCGTCCTAAGGGAATGCGTGCAGCTGATCAGGGTTATGCTGTTTTCATGAAATGTTTTACACCCTACGAAGGAAGTGTGCGTTATTACGAATATTATAATACCGATGGAGGTGAGGGTTATTATCAGTCATTTTTACAAAAAAGAGGCGATATGGTCGAAGTGAAATTTGAAAAGTTTTATGCTCAGCTGGCGGAATATTTTACCGATTATCCGGAGCTTAGCGATAAAATTAAGGCAAAGAAATTTAAAAAAACAGAATTGGCCAAAATTGTAGATGAATACAATATGTGGTACAACAGAAAGGCCTGATTGGCTTTTTAATCAAATTGAAGCAATTGATTTTAAATCACTAAAATGAACATAATTTTTCAATACCCGCTATGGTTTGTCTTTATCTGTGTACTGGTAGGACTGCTTTATGCTTTGGGAATGTATTATAAAGACAGCAGATTTGGAGAACAGACTAAAAAACTAAACCCGATATTGGGAACACTACGTTTTTTGACAGTAACAATCATTTGCCTGCTCCTGCTCGACCCTGTCATGCGCGCAACTATTACCGAAAAAAAAGCACCTATCGTTGTTTTGGCTCAAGATAATTCCGAATCGCTGCTTCAATCGATGGATTCTACCAAAAGGGCCGAGTACAAAAATAAAATGGAAAAGCTCAGACAAAGTCTTGCAGCCAAATATGATCTTAAAGTTTATTCCTTCGGCGATGAAGTACGCGAAGGTATCGAATACAGCTACAAGGATAAAGTAACCGACATTTCGCGTTTCTTTGAAGAAATTTACGATGTTTTTAGCAATCAGAATCTTGGTACTGTAATTTTGGCAACTGACGGTATTTACAATCAGGGCAACAATCCAGTTTATTTTGGCAACAAACTGAATGTTCCGATTTTTAGCATTGCGCTTGGTGACACTATCCCCAAAAAAGATCTGATTTTGAAAAAAGTCTACAACAATCAGATTGCCTATTTGGGAGATAAATTTACAATTCAAACCGATATTGCGGCTTATAACTGTTCGGGTGCCAATACCCGGCTTACCATAAAACGAGGAGGGAGACTCCTCTACGATGCAGCTGTAAACATTGATAATGCCGATTTTTTCAGCACCAAAGAAATTATACTCGATGCCGACGCAGTTGGCGTTCAACGATATACCATATCCTTAAGTACAGTAAATGGAGAGGTAAGCATTGCAAATAATAGCAAGGAAATTTATATAGATGTGCTCGATGCTCGCCAGCGGATACTCTTGCTTGCCGAATCTCCGCATCCCGACATTGCTGCCCTTCGCCGGATGATTAGTACCAATAAAAATTACGAGGTAGAAGTAGCCTATGCAGGCAAAATGAAAGAACCTGTTGCTAAATATGATTTCGTGGTACTGCATCAGCTACCCTCCAAAAAAAGTCCTGTTACCGATGTATTAACAACTATTAAAAATCAAAAGATTCCTCATTGGTATATTGTTGGTACCCTCAGTGATTTATCTGCACTCAACCAGGCACAGTCGCTCATGACTATCAATGGCCGACTCAATCAGACAAATGATGTAGAAGGTGTATTAAACCCTGACTTTAAATCTTTTACGCTCAACCCAAAGATGGGCGAAAATGTTTATAAGTTTCCGCCCCTTAGCACGCCTTTCGGTGATTTCAAGGTAAGAGCCGATGCAGAAATACTGCTGACTCAAAAAATTGGCACAGTAAATACAAATTATCCCTTGCTGGCCTTGGGTGAAGAGCGTGGCGTAAAAATGGCAGTTCTTGGCGGTGAAGGAATCTGGAAATGGCGGATTTTTGATCACATGCAGCACAAAAATTTCGATCTTTTCGATGAACTGTATGGTAAAATCATACAGTACCTGGGTACTAAAGAAGACAAACGCCGATTCCGTGCATTCGCTGGTAGTAATCTTTACAATGAAAATGAAAAAATAATCATTGATGCTGAGTTGTACAACGAAAATTATGAACGAATCAATGATCCGGATGCCACCTTGGAAATAACCAATGAATCTGGCAAAAAATTTCCCTACTCCTTTAACCGAACCTCCAATTCTTACACATTAAATGCAGGGATGTTCCCCGCCGGAGTTTATAAATTCGAAGCAAAAACTACCCTCAAAGGGGAGATTCTTAAAGCTGGAGGACAATTTACCGTGCAATCAATTCAACTGGAAATTTTTGAAACTACCGCCGATCACAGATTGCTAAATCTTTTAAGCAGTAAAAACGGAGGCCAGGTTGTATATCCCGAAAATATGGAAAAATTGGCAGAAATGATCAATACCAAAGGTTTTGCCAAGCCTGTTCTGTATGATACGGTAAAAACCCAATCGCTTATTCACCTTAAATGGATTTTCTTTTTGCTCCTGCTTTTGTTAACTGCGGAATGGTTTATGAGAAGATATTTTGGGGCATATTGAGAAATAGGTTTGAAGATGAAAGATTTTTTCAATTTGAAAATTAGGTGATTTGAGAATTTGAGAATTCGTCTCGTCATGCAGACGAGACCAAACTGCCCTCGAAAGCCCCTCCCGAAAGCTATCGAGGAAGCTTCCTCGATAGCTATCTGGAGGGAGGGGCCTTTGTGAAAAAAGTAGCGAATGAACGCGGTATTTTAATTCTGCTGCACCGTGTTAAATTTTACCACAGAGTTCACAAAGATTTACACAGAGCAACACAAAGACTTATTAGCCTAGTCGGTCAATTCGTTAAATCCGATAGCTTCATCGAAAGCTTTCGGGAGGAATCTGTATTAACGTATTTAATCTGTGTGCATCATGTAGGACAAAGTCCAAATCGGTGTTTTTAATTAGATGAAAGGGTGAACCGATCTCGTCCAAAGACGGGCGCGTTCCACGCAGTTGGAGTTCACTGAGAGATCCTAAGAACCCCTGATGACTATATTGCTACAATTGCTTCTTCTTCCAATTCATCGAGCTCCACACGCAGATTATCGATGATAAAATCCTGGCGGGATGGTGTATTTTTACCCATATAATAAGACAGTAAATCTTCAATATTCGTTGTGCTTGACATTCTCACAGGGGTAAGCTTTATATCCGGACCGATGAATTGTTTGAACTCATCGGGAGAGATCTCGCCAAGACCTTTAAATCGGGTTACCTCACAGTCCTTACCCAATTTTGACATAGCATTGAGTTTTTCTTCTTCCGAGTAGCAATATTTGGTGGTTTTTTTATTCCTCACCCTGAACAGTGGCGTATCCAAAATAAACAAATGTCCGTTCGAAACTACCTCGGGGAAAAACTGAAGGAAGAAGGTCAGCAACAAAAGTCTAATGTGCATCCCGTCCACATCGGCATCGGTTGCAATAATAATTTTATTGTAACGTAGATCTTCCATGCCGTTTTCGATATCGAGGGCATGTTGCAACAGGTTGAATTCTTCGTTCTCGTAAACAATTTTTTTGGTAAGATTGAAGCAGTTGAGTGGCTTGCCCCTCAGGCTGAAAACTGCCTGCAGACTCACATCCCGTGATTTTGTTATGGAGCCGCTTGCCGAGTCACCCTCGGTAATAAAAATCATACTACCTTCTTTATCCTTATGGTTCGAGTTGAGGTGTACCCTACAGTCGCGTAGTTTTTTATTGTGCAGATTGGCTCTTTTTGCGTTTTTATTGGCCACTTTGCGAATATCGGCAATCTCCTTTCTTTCTCTTTCCGATTGCACGATACGATGTAAAATCTCTTTGGCAGTTTCGGGATTTTTGTGCAAAAAGTTATCCAATTCTTTCTTGATAAAGTCACCTACAAAACTATTGATTGAGGGACCTTCGGGAGCAACATTTGTAGACCCTAGCTTGGTTTTTGTCTGCGACTCAAAAATAGGCTCCATTACTTTTACACTCACAGCAGCAACAATAGCCGTGCGGATATCCTGCGGATCGAAGTTTTTATTGTAAAATTCACGAATGGTTTTTACCAAAGCTGTTTTGAAAGCATTGAGGTGAGTACCGCCCTGCGTTGTGTTCTGACCATTTACAAAACTTACATACTGTTCGCCGTAATGATTAGCGTGCGACATGGCAATTTCAATATCATTCCCTTTTAGATGGATGATTGGATAACGCAGCCTTTCGACATCAACTCTGTTCGACAGTAGGTCGAGCAGGCCATTTTTTGAGATATATTTTTCACCATTGAAATGAATTGTGAGGCCGGTGTTCAGGTACGCATAGTCCCAAATCCGCTCAATGATATATTCTTCGTTAAATTTAAATCCTTTGAAAATTACTTGGTCGGGAACGAACTCGACATAGGTGCCATTCGGCTCGGATGTTTGCTGCAGCTCTTTTTCTTCATTCAGGTCGCCATTTATAAAACTTGCCGACTTGGTTTGACCATCTCTGAAAGACTGAACCCTGAAATGTGCCGAAAGTGCATTCACTGCCTTGGTACCCACACCATTCAATCCAACAGATTTTTGGAAGGCTTTTGAATCGTATTTGCCACCGGTATTAATTTTTGAAACACAGTCAATTACCTTTCCTAAAGGAATGCCACGACCATAATCCCTAATACTGAGCTTGCCATCATCGCTAAGTTTTATTTCAATTTTTTTTCCTGCACCCATGGCAAATTCATCGATAGAGTTATCGCAAACCTCCTTGAAAAGTATATAAATACCGTCATCGGGGCTGGTACCGTTTCCGAGTTTTCCTATGTACATGCCCGGACGAAGGCGTATATGTTCGCGCCAGTCGAGCGATTTTATGGCACTTTCGTCATATTCTGCAAGTTGATCGTTCTGATCCATATTCTTTTCGGTTTTATTTTAAAATCCTTAATGAAACTACATATCTTCGTAGAGAATCAGTAAAGGGGGGAAAAATTATTTTATGAAGTTGACACTATTTGTTTACAAAATTATGTTTTTTTACTGTTTTTGTCAATTTTTTACAGCAAATAATTTATAAAATGCCATGTCGGACCATCTAATCGATACGGTACTCATTATAAAAAGGGCACTGTACCGTGAGCGGAAGCAGAAGATTTTTCTGCTATTTTTTATCTTAATAACAGCCTTTCTTTTATTGTATGCAGCTGCTTTGCAAACGGAAACGGCACTTTACGGGCTTTGTACAATTGCTTCGCTCATTGCTTTTGTATCTGCCTTGTTATTTTTACGCGACCTGCTTAGGTTTTGGAATCCCGATAGCTCAGCACTGTTGCAAATGATTATTCATGCTCCCAAAAATATTGTTTGGATCTACCGTATCAACGTACGTTTCAGTCCATTTGGCATTGATTTTCGCAATAGGATTAGCTTTTGTTTCAGATTGATGAACAGCGATATGCTGCAGATTCAAATTCCTGAAAAAGATTCCGAAATCCTGATGGAGAAGCTCGAGCGTTATTTCAAAAATGCTAGTTTCGGTTACAGCAGGGAAAAAGAACAGCTGTATGGAATTCATCCCGAACTGCTGCAGAAAGATTAGGATTTCGAAAGTTCCTTACGTTTCTTTTCAATATTGAAACTACTGTTGACTAAGTAAACGCCCAGTATAACTGTAAGCATGGATGCTACAGTAACCCAATTCAATTTTTCATTCAAAATCCACCATCCAAAGAAAACGGCAACGACCGGATTAATATATGCATACAGAGATGCCTGAGCTGCTGGCAGATTTTCGAGTGTATACATAAATGCCGAGTAAGAAATAAGAGATCCAAAAATAATAAGGTACACAATACTGCCCCAAAATTTGAGCGTGATTTCTCCTGTTACCAGATTATCCACGCCAATAATCAGCACAATAATCCACATAATAGTTCCACCAAAAAGCATTTGTAAGCCCGCACCCATCATCAGATGCACATTGGGTTTCCATTTGGCAGCAAATACCGAACCTAGCGACCAGATAAGTGTAGCCAGCATATTTAATAAAATTCCAAAGCTGAATTTAGGATTCAGGAAGGCCTCCAGGTAGTCGAAAGAAATACCCATTACACCAACAAGTCCTAACAACATTCCAAATATCAAACGTGGCGACCATCGGAATTTACCAACCAGGAAATAACTGAAAACGGCAATAAAAACTGGTCCCACTGCCGACATTACCGAACCCAGTCCGCTTGGAATATACTGCATGGCCCAGGTTGCCAACCCATTGCCGAGGCAAAGCATCATTAAACCTATTATTGCCAATTGTCCCAAAGTTTTTCGCGGAGGGATTTTTACGCCGCTCATCAGCATCCAGCCTACCAGAAGTATGCCCGCCAAAGACTGTCTTAATGCCGACATAAAAAGTCCGTGAACCTTTCCATCTCCGCCATCCAAACCTATTGTGATAGCAAGATAGGTAGTTCCCCAAAAGAAACTTACCGCCGCAAGTGCCACATAGGCTTTAGTTTTATTGCTTAATTTCGTTAGACTCATTCATCTTTTTTGCCAGCGCATTTTATGCAAAGCTAATTTCGAAAACTATTAAGCAGATAAAAGGTTCACTTTGCTTATAGATTCTTTTGCCCGACAAAGGTAATAATTAAGCAAAGATGAATGGCGGCTAGTCTGAAATTATATAAAATTTAACGTGTATGTTCTGTATTTTTGAATGATGCATGAAACTTTTTTCAGTTTTTTCAGACAGGCAGAAGTAACTTACTCCCTTTCTACCACAGCAACGTACTGATCAATCTCGGCATCGTCGAAAGTTTCGGTCATTTTCCAACCTGTACCTACTAAAATTTCTTTCAATTCAGCCTTCGATACAAAAAGGTAATCTTTCCATGGAGTTACAAAGTGACGATACCTGACTCTTACCCTGATTTGCCCGCCCAGACGTCCATTCAGTCGGTTGTCGGCAATATAGTTAAGGTCGTCTTCCATAACAAATGCTTTGCCGTCAGGGTCTAAGGTTTCGACCAGGATTTTTGCATTTTCATTGCACATTTTCAGGCAGTTGCGGAAAAATATTTTGGCGACTGTGGCATTCTGCAAAAGCCCCAGATTATTACCCCACATAAAAATGGTATCGAGACCATTGATTACTTTTTCATCGAGATGCAGTACATCGCAGAGTAGCGCATTGTTAAGCCCCCTTTCCATGCAAATTTTCAGTGCCAGTGGCGAATTATCCATACCTGTGATGTCGAGGCCCTGCTCCTGAAAATGGACCGAATGTTTTCCGCCACCACAACCAATGTCGAGCACTTTTCCCACAATATGCTTGCTGGCTTCTTTCTGAATGCGCGACCAAAGCTCAAAACTTTCGGTATAGGCATCGCTGTCGCCGTTCAGGGTAAAATGCCCGTCTTCTCTTTCAATGATATCGTATCCGCCCCCTTTGCCGTGGTAGGTATCTGCAATGTTATTGCCATAGGCATCTTCATGTGGCGCAAGGCCGACGACTTCTTTGTAATTTTTCATGCTATCTAAGTTTAATATTTTTAACAATTTTCACCAAATCATTGACCAAAATAGCCATTTTTTCATAATTCAATGTATCGGGAAGGTCTGTCAATTCATGATAATTTTTATTTCTGAAAAGCGAAGTATCCGTAATCATAATGGCCGGAATTTTCTTTGACCAATAATTTCGGTGGTCCGACCAGTCCATGCCCCAGGATTTAAATGGCGAAATGAAACGCTTGTAAATCATAGCGCTGTCGCTCAGTGATTTACGCATTGCGCCCAAAATTGCCCGAGATCTCATATCGGAGACCAACATCAGGTAATTTCCTTTGGAACCGTATAAAAAACGTAAAATCGACAAGGGATAAGACTGACTGCCCTTTTTATCGGAAAAATAACCCACCATTTCGAGGCAAATCATAAAAGCCGTATTGGTATTATTACAACTTTGAGCATGATGGAAACTGCCCATCGCATCGCTACCGAAGAATGGTGGTTCCTCACAGGCATAAAAAACCAGTTCAGTATCAAAAGGTAAATTTTCGACATTTTTCAATTCCCCGGCAAGGCATAGCAGTACAGCAACTGCCGAGGCATTATCATCCGCTCCTGGCGTTTCTTCAAAACTGTCGTAATGTGCTCCGATGACAATTTTTTTCGAATTTTTACCCTTAAAAAACAGCGAAAAGTTTCGGTAAGTAATACCATTGTCATCTTTCCATTCCACAATTTCAGGTGCCCGGCATTGTTCGCAGATCAAAACATGCAGGAGCGACATAGCGGTTTCCCAGCTATTGCCGCCTGCCCTTCGGAATCCCTGAATGGCCAGTTTTTCAACAATATTGCTCAGTTCCTTTTTCATTAAAAGTCAAAATCTTCGAAGTGAATTTCTTTGGATTTTTCGCTGAACAGCCTTTCGAAGGATTGCTCCCTCAAAAGCTGTTCAATATTTTCATAAAGCTGCTTCGCCTTTTTTTCTGCCAAAGGGTTGTTTTCTTCGGCTATAAATTGCAGCCTGATTTTATCCTCAAAAACTTCAATCTGGAGTTCATATGGATATTTACAAAATTGCACGCTGGAACTTTGAATCTCAAGGTCATCGAGCGGCAATTCGGGGCTGTGCATAAAATTAGTGACTATGGATGCAGTTTTATCAGTTCCCGAATTTTTTTGAAGTGATTCAATTATATTTCCTTTTTCTGCAAGCGTGCTGCTGTTCAAAAAAGTAAACATGCCTGGAATGCCGCATTGAAAACCATTATCGGTATAGGCTATGCAGCTTTCTCGACCAAAGATACTGTGCGACAATAAAAGAAAAGCATCTTGCAGGTTTATGCTGTTTGCTGAGGCAAGTCTTTCAAATTGCGCTTTATTCACTTTCGAAAGCCAATGCTCAAAAATGATAGCCTGCTTCGAGGCAGATTCCGTTTTTGCGCTATTTTTTAATGCTGTTTGTGACAAAAATGCCCTATAATTTCTCTCTGTATGCCCAATATCCGTTTGCAACGCCTTGTAAAATTCCGCTAATACCATGTTAATACCCACAGCATCGAGCAGAATATGATGCCACTGCACTGTTAATTTATCCGCCTCGAAAAAGATGCTCAAAAGCGGTTCTCCATTGCTCAAACTAGCCTGGCTAATAGGTTTTTGTATAAAATCACGATAATTATTACATTTTTTCCAATGTCTTTCTCCATTTTCATCGGCAACACTAAGCACAAATCCTAGGTGTGGATAAATTGCAAAAATATGTTCTAATGCCCTCTCAAATCTTTCTGGACTAAATCTAAAACTAAGCTTACATGAAAATGAAAGCAGATAAGGCGAGTTGCCCCCTGAATAATTTCCTGTTTCTGCTATAAGCATATCTCTTTGTAAGCTATTCAGCGGGAAGTTATCGGGCAGTAAGACGATCGTTTCTTTTTCCTTTTCGAAAAGGAGTTGGTCCAATGCTTCAATTCGCTGATGCTGAATGAGTTCTTTTACCGAAAGGGCAATGCCATAATTTTTTTCAATCCAGGCCTGCATCTTCATGATTTTAATCGAATTGCCACCAACAGCTTGAAACTGTGACTTATTTCCGAAGTTTTTATGTCCTAAAACAGCTTCCCAGCATTTCGATGCCCTTGTTTCGGGTAATTCTCCTGAGCTATTTTCGCTATTTGCCTTGTAAGTATCTAGCAGTAGTTTACGGTCAATTTTTCCATTAATATTTCGGGGCAATTCTTCCACATACACCAGAATTTCGGGAATCATAAAATCGGGCATCAATTTAGAACAAGCTATTCGGAACGCAGCATCTGCCATTTTTCGACCGCTGATGAAGGCAATAAGTCTTATTTCATCTGCCTTATCAACTACAATTGCTGCCTGTTCAATACCATCCACACTGTGTAACAACGATTCAACCTCGAAAGGCTCAATCCGGTATCCCCTGATTTTGATCTGATCGTCTAAACGGCCCAGATATTCAATATTTCCATTGGCGTCAATCCAGCCCGAGTCACCGCTTTTGTACCATCTTTGACCAGCTTTTTCGATAAATTTTTGGCTGCTCAGTGCCTCGTCATGCAGATATCCCTGTGCCAGGTAGGGGCCGCCAATCCATATCTCAGCAATCAGACCCTTGGGTACCGCTTCGGCATTGGCATCGAGCAGGTGAATGGCTGCATTGTTGATTGGTTTTCCAATATCGGGAATTCTCGAAATATTGTTTTTATCCACAATTTTTGCCGTTACCACATGCGTTTCTGTTGGTCCGTAAAAATTGAACAATCTGATATTTTTACGTTCTACCCAATTCCGGAGGGCATCGCCAATGATGAGCGCTTCGCCCGTTGTAACCAGTTGTTTGAGCGAATCACATTGGTCGAAATAATGAGGGTCGCTGTCCAACACCGCATTCAGGAGACGGGCCGGAATCCAGGCCAAACTTATCTGCTGCGTCAAAATACAATTTCTGATTTCCTGAATATCCTGTCTCGACTCATAGGGCATTTCTACCAAAGTTGCGCCAAGCGAAAGCCATAAAATCAGTTCATGATACGAAGCATCGAAACCAAAAGAAGAGAGCGCAAGTATTTTTTCATTGCTGCTCAATCCAAGTTCAGTAGCTGTCCAGTCTGCGACATGCGCCAGGCAGGCCTTGGTTTGAATTACGCCTTTGGGCACCCCTGTCGAGCCCGATGTATGCAGAATAAATGATGCATTTTCAGGCTGTTCCGATTTTGAGTGCGTCTGCTGCTCAATCTGAATTCGATTGCCCTCTTCGAGCAGTACAAAACGGCAGGAGGCATTTTTCCAGATAAAACTTTTTCGCTGTTCAGGATAACGAAAATCGACCGAACAAGGAACTGCATTCAATTTCCAGATAGCCAAAACCGCCGTTGCAAAATGCTTTAGCGACTGCAAATCGATGCCGACTGCCTCATTGTTATCCAATCCCAGTAGCTGCAATGCTGTCGCCAGAGTTTCAGCTTCGCTAATAATTGCCTCCCGATTCAAAATCGAGTCATTGCCAATCAGCTTAAAAGCTCGTTTTGAACAGAACTGATCAAATAAATTGTCAGAAATGCTGAAAGTTTTCTCTTTTCCATGAAGCCTAGGCCATTGAGTCAATGATTTTTTTGCGCTTGCAATTGCAGTGTCCCATTGAAGATTTCTGATAAATTCAGAAAATCTGTTCAGTATTTCAGTGCTGTAATCAGGGTTATAAAACTTTGTTTGAACCAACGCTCTGATTTTAATGCCTTTCTCAGAAGGATAACAGATAAAGGTCCATTTTGCAGCGGTTTTTTCATTGAATTTGCCAATGCTGATCTCTTTATTTTCGCTGATTGAGGCATCAATCGGATAATTTTCAAAGACAAAAATATGGTCCAGATTTAACTGTATGCCATCGAGCGCGCTGTAAGAAAAATCCTTATGTCTGTTGTCTAAAATAAGTTGATTTTTAACTTTTTGCGCAAAGTTTGAGAAGATTTCCGCTGACTCAACTTCTACATAAAAAGGAAGGGTCTGTATAAGCATACCCACTTCATCTTCAAGATTTCCATCGCGCAAAGACACTACATTGCCCAACCCAAGTTCACGTTTTCCGAATGCAGCAGCGACAAAGGCCAACCAGGCCGAAAAAATAAAATTATGTTGGGTAAGCCCCTGTTCCGAAATTCCTTTCCAGAGGGCTATTTCGTCAATTTCCAATAAAATTTCCTCATAATCCTTTAATTTTTGGCCAATCGTCAGTTGTGGAATTAGGGGCTCATGATCAAAATTCTTTAGCCTCGATTGCCAGTAGCTATCATTTGCCGTTTTATTATCTTTTAGGCCATAGAGAAAATCGAGGTAAGCCGCTCGTTTTTTTAAGAGATTGCCCTTTAGGGCATCGAAAAGCATCGAGCTGAAAAGTCCAAGTGACCAGCCATCCATAAGCAGGTGATGATGAGTCCAGACTAGCAGTTTTTCGCCATCATGCTTTTCTACAATTGTGAGCCTGATAAGGTTTTTTCCAAAATCGAAAGGCCTTTTGAAGTCTGCTTCAAGCAATTGCTCAAAGTTGTCTGCTTCAGCGATGTTTTGAATTTCGAATAAGGGCTCTTTTGGCAAAACCCAAACAAATTCATCTTTAATTTTAGTCAGTTGCAATTGCAGGGCGGGCAAGGCATGCATAACTTCTAAATAGGCAGTTTTCAACCTTTCTGTGCTAATTTCGGCATTTACCCTGTAGGTGAGCTGCACCATATAGCTGTTGTCAGCCCCTGCAAAACTATCGTATAAAATTCCATTTTGGGCTTCGCTCAGCGGAAAAATCCCGAATATTTCTGGTTTATTTTCGTGATTATAAAGCTCAATTTGCACATCTTTTCTCCAGTCGGCAACTGTGATTGTTGCCGCTGGTTTCTGTAATTTTATGGCTGATATACTTGTTGCAGCAAATAGATCCTGTACAGAAAGGTTAAGACCATCTTTGCGCAGGGCATTCACCAAACGAATGGCGCTGATGCTATCGCCACCATTTTCGACAAAACTTTTTTGGGTGGAAATGTTATTGCCCAGGAGTTTTGTGAGATAAGGCAAAATAGTGATTTCTTCCTTTGCAGAAGTGCCTTGCCCCAATCTGAAAATGTTTTCCAAGGCTTTTTCATCAGTTTTTCCGTTCACATTCAAAGGAATGCTTTCCAAACGGATGAAACGGGCAGGATTGGCATAATCGGGCAGAAGGTCTTTGCTCATGCTCCTTTCCAGCTCCGAGGCGCAGGTATGAAAGGCAATTAGGATACTGTTGTCGATAAAAAGCACACGAAAAAGTTGTCCAAAATGCTTCTGAAGCAGAAATTCAATCTCTCCAAGTTCAATCCTGTAACCCCTGATTTTTATCTGACGGTCGTTTCTGCCAAGGTAGTAAAAATCCTCAGACATGCGCCAGCCAAGGTCGCCGCTTTTATAGCTGGGCGTTTTATCGAAATTAAATTTTTCAACTGTCAGGCTTTCCTTTCCGTAATATCCGCTGCAAACACCGGCTCCCTCAACATAAAATTCGCCAATAAAACCATCGGGAACAATCGTAGCTTTTTTATTACGCAACGAAAGTGCATATCCCGACAGAGGATTGCCGATATTACTATATTTTTCAACAGCTATTTTCTTGAAAGTAACATGCACCGTTGTTTCTGTAATTCCATACATATTTACGGCAGTCAGCTGTTTATTTTCTTCCAGCCAGGGTCCTACTTTCTTGATATTCAATTTGTCGCCACCGAAAATCAGGTACCTGACATTATTCAATTTTGGCTTCGATTCGCCCACCAGCATCAGATTGTCAAATGATTTTGGGGTCTGATTCAGGATGCTGATTTTTTCTCTGATCAAAAGATCGTACAATTTGAAACTATCCTTTACCTCAATCCTTTCGGGAATATAGAGAAATGCCGCATTGAGGAGCGCCCCCCAGATTTCCCAGGTCGAAAAATCAAAACCATAGCTGTGGGCCATTATCCAACGATCATCCTGATTGAAATCGAAATTGGACAAGGTCCCCAAAAACAGATTGCAGAGGTTTGCCTGCGTGACTGCGCAGCCCTTTGGTTGTCCGGTTGTACCGGAAGTATAAATCAGGTAACAGATGTCGTCCAGTTTGGCCCTTAGTGCTTGGAAATTGACAGGCTCAGCATTTTCGGAAAGTGGATGCAGCATTTTTTTGCCAGGCAATGTATCCAGGTCGCTGATAACAGTTTCTATTGCTGCATCATTCAGAATATAGTTCAACCGCTCATTTGAAATCTCCGGATCGAGCGGTACATAGATGGCTCTTTTTTTTAAAATAGCCAGCATGGCCACAATCAATACTGCAGAATTTGATGTTCTGATGCCAACAGGTTCCTGAATTGTAACATCTAGTTTCGAGGCAAGACTGTCGGATAAAGCATCGAGTTGCATGTACGTAAAGCTGTTTCCTTTTGAATCGCGAACGGCAATTTTATCAGGCTGCGCACTTACATTTTCTTTCCAGATTTCGCTGATGGGTTTCAGGGTATAATTTGCAGGTCCAAGAATTGGCGTATTCAAATCCCCATTCAAAAATTTCGAAAAGGAGCGGACAATTTCTTTGGCCGCTTCCGATGCAATCTTTTTCAGGTTCCAGACAAAAGAGAGCGAGCAAGCATTTTCGGCGCTTTGAATGACAATGGAAAGCAAATAATGCGGCTTCGATCTGAAAATGGTTTTGTACTCACTTTTAAGTTCAGGTTCCACTACCCAACAATGGTCGAAGCTTCCCGACTGAAAATAATGCCCGACTGAATGCTCACTGTGTGAAAGAATCGAGCTGCGCTGCTGTTCCAATGATTGTGCGATATCATCTCCGGAATTGAAAATCAAAGGCCAGGTCTGTACAAAAAAACCAAGCGCCGATTGCGCAGCAGCTTCAGAATTTCGCAGGCTAAAAACTTCACCAATACAGACCTCTTCTTCGCCGCTGGCCAAAAAGAGAAATTCGACCCATTTTGCCATGATTGCTTTGTAAGACAAAGCGGGCAATTCAAGATTTTCATACAAAAAATCCTTTTCCTCATCAATTGGCGAAGGAACAAAATTTTGCAGTTGAAAGCCTTTAAAATGAGCTTTTTCAATGCGTTCTGCAGATGCTTTAGGAATCCATTCGGCAGTTGGCACCGGCGTTCCGGCCAAAAGCGCTGCCAAAGCATATTGAATGGAAATGGCATCGAAAAGCAGGTGATGATAGCAACAGGCCAGGTATTGGTAGCCATTTCCATTAAAGACATAAATCCTGAAAAGTGGCGATTGTTGAATATTAAAACTCAAGTTTTGAGCATCGAGCCAGTCAAGAATTTCTGCATCCGACAAATTAGGGGCATCGACAAATTCTACAGCTAACTCAATTGCTTTCAGCCGGATGCGAAGTGGCTGCTCAATTTTTTCATAGATAAAAAGGTCTCTGAATCGGGGAATTGACAACAGCCACTTTTCAATGTCATTTTTAGTCAGGCATCTCTGCTCAATCTTTATCAGCGCGGTTTCGATATACTCGGCAGCTTGCTGATGGTCCATTTCCATGACAATCAGACTCTGCTCGGCAAAATGCGTTTTAAAAACCGATGCTATATCTTCCTTATTGTACTTTTTGTTCATTGTGAAATTCAATAGTTACCTTTCTCAGAAATTGCTTTACCAGCCAGTGTAGAGATCGCGGTATTTTTTGTTTGGTTTCAGTGTAAATCCGTAGAAGCCTAAATATTCATACTTTTGCCAGATTTTTTTGAGCCAACTGTATGCAAAGCTGTTTGGATATTGGCGGTAAATCATTTCATCGCAGACTTCCCAGCCACAGTGATTCGCAAGGAGTTTCCAATCCTCGGGGCAAAGTTCAAAAAGGTGAACATCCTCCGGGTCGGCCGGCATATCGTCGAGGCCCATTCTGATATGATGCAAACCTACGCGGCTTTTTTCAAGATAGGGCACTGTAAAAAGCGCAAAATTAGCAGGTGGGTTTTTAGAAAGCCTCTGCAGAAAATCGACTGGCGAGGCCAGATGCTCCAGCATCTCAAAACTGAGCATAACATCGCATTGAAGGTCTATTTCGTGCAGCAATTCGGCTCTTTGCAGGATTGCCTTGCCGCCGCTGTTGTTTATTTTTTCAACTGCAACCGGATCGAGATTTACACTGAAAGCATCTTTCAACGTAAAATTATAATCTTTTTGAAGGGCCTGCAGGTATCTGATATGATTACCCGATGAGTCGCCCAGATCGGCCAGGCTAAAGGCTTCGTTGCCACAGTATTTTTGTATCATTCGAATGCTGTAGTAAATCTGAAAAGTATGCTGCGCCCTGACCTTAAAAGCGTAAAAAGGAGCGTAGTCGGCACTTTTTTCATCCATACAATTCATTCCGTCGGGATTGCTGTACTGGTTCGAAATATCGGGAATAGCCTTGCAGAGATCCTGATACATTTTTTCCATTTTTTGCTTTTTTAGCGCAAGTTTAAGCGACCAGTTCAGCAGTGGATCTATCTTCGATTTTGCATCGTGTACTTCAAAGTATTTGTCGAAAAGCATGGGCAATTTTAAGATTTCAAATAACTCAATTTATTATCCCTGGCATAAATATGGTCTGTACTTTGGTTAGAATCAAAGTCGACAAAGGCCAGAGAGGCGACAATTCTGTCATATCCGGGATTGGGGTTGCTTGCTTTATGAATCCCGTTTGCATCCAATACAATCACATCTCCAATATTGCCAGTAAAATATTTTTTCTCATATTGGTTCAATGCCTCATCCTGAAAACGAGAACGTTCGTAAGAATAATATTCCCAATTATTTTTGTTCGAACCAACACAATAGGCAAGTGGACCATTATCGATTTCAACACTGCTTAGGTACACAAGCACTTTAAAATAGTTGAAAAGGCCATCGTGATGCCATAGGAAGGAACCAGTTTCCTCGGCCAAAGGGGTTGAATGATAGAGCCGAAGTAATTTTTTGGGTGAACTGAAACCCCTGCTATGATTAATTAAATTTTCTATAAAACTGTCCTTGTAAAGTTTAATAAGTGAGTCTGGAATGGGATCAGGATAAAAAGTTTGCACCGAGTCGGCCTCCTTCGCATTTTTCTTCAGCAATTGCTGCAAATCTTCGACTTCTTCCTGACTGAAACTAAAGTAAGCAGGCAGATGAAGTATCCCATCATTTTTAAGTGTTTCTATGAGTGCTGAGTTGCTTACTAGGAACGCATTATCGGGCAAAAAAAGCTTTTTCCTTTTTTGCACAATTTTATCAAAGCGATTTTTTTCAAGTTTCGAAACTATCCGATCGACCCATTTTCTGTTAGCTAAAAAGTTGCGGATGTTTTCACCATAGTTTAAAATCATAGGACTAATATGATTAAAATAATTCAGATTTTCAATCATTCAAAACCGATAAAATATCATCGATATCAAAATCTTCGGCATTTGAATTTTTCAAATTTTCATTTTTTGAATCCTCGTCACTTGAATTTAAAATAAAGGCAATGCTCGGATTTTGAATAAAAGAAGCCAGCGGCACAAAAATGCCTTTTAGGTTCAATTCGTTGGCTAAAGATAATAATTCGATGCAGTTCTAACCAAAAAAAATGAGGGAATCATTAAAATAGCTAAAGGATTTGTTACGGGAACAGAGGCTTACGAACAGTATTTTTTCCAAAACTTCGGATTGTTCCACGATACAGCTTGGTCACTCAATACTCAACTAGGAAACACAGTAGCTTTGGATGTTGCAGCGGTAGCAGCATTACTTTTGGCAAAGATTAAATCCGCTGTCTTTTCGAAACAATTTGATGGGATTTATGATCTGAACAGCGATCAGGTAATTCCGTTTTGAGAAGCTGGTTTTTTGGGGATGGCTGTTGGTTTTAGAATACATCTATTTTGATATCGCCGGATTTGTTTTGGCATATGAGGATTTCACTGTTCATGCTATAGTCCTGTTTATGGAGGGCAATTCTGTTTGATTTATGCCTAACTTTACTTTTGTAAAGGCAAAGGCTTTTTGAGTTGTGCTTCTGTGAAGTTCATCTCATTGTTTAATTTTGACCTTCCAATATCCTCTTGTTCCTCCTATTCTTTCTATTATTTGTTTTTCTTTAAGAACGTCAATATGAGTCTGCATAGCAGAGGGATTAATTGATAGTTTTCTTGCTAAAGTTCTATATCCTACTTTAGGATTTTCAATAATTAATTTCAAAATTGCAATCTGCCTGTCAGACAAAAACGCTAATGCACCACTAATTGCACCACCAATTGCACTACCTTTACCAACAAGTTCTACACTGTTAAATAGGGTTACCTGAAAACCACCATCTTTTTCTCGAATTAAAGGTTCAGGAAGACCATGTTCACTACAGGAATTATATATTTTTAAAGTGCCACGCCCCCATGTATCGATATATCCTGCCATGAAGCAGGCTTTTGCAATTTTTGGATTACGTGGTCGGGAGCTATGTTCTCCCTTTAATTCTTCCAGGGTTAATCCAAATGGCAATCCACCTTCATTCCAAATTGAAAGCCTGTCATCAAAAACACGCAGCTGAATATGAGCACCCAAATAAGTTCTGTGCACTAAGGCATTGAGCAGCATTTCACGCAGCGCAGCCAAGGGATAAATATCTTTGCCGATATATATGATACCGCCAATGGCATTTGCAAAACCGCAAATCCATTTCAGATAGTCATCGTGCCAACTCTTCTTCCATTCTATGTTTTGTCTTTCACTCATATTTTATACTTTTCATCATTGTCCAGAACAGGATTACTTGATTACAGGATAAACAAGATTTTTTTAATCTTGTCCTTCCCATAATCTTTTAAAATCCTGTTCTGACATTTTTCTCACAAGATTCTTATTGTAAACCCTTTTAAAATCTAAACTTCTGCCCCCATATATGATCAATTACTTGCGATTTTTCAATCATTCAAAACCGACAAAATATCATCAATGTCAAAATCCTCGGCATTTGGATTTTCCAAATTTTCATTTTTTGAATCCTCGGCATTTGAATTTAAAATAAAGGCAATGCTCGGATTTTGAATGAAAGAAGCCAGCGGCACAAAAATGCCTTTTAGGTTCAATTCATTGGCTAAAGATAATAATTCGATGCTGTTCCAGCCAAAAGAAATGAGGCTATCATTCAAATCGCCAAAGGATTTGTTTCGGGAACAGAGGGATTCGAACAGTATTTTTTCGGTAGTATTTTCTGCTGGCTGCCAGGCTTTTTTATCTTTTTGCGCCGCCTTGTACCAATTCTGGAGTTGTTTGCGGTCGGCTTTACCGTTTTGATTGATGGGCCAGCTTTTGCAAAAGAAGACTGCATCGGGCTGTTGATATCGGCTCAAGACTTTTGATAGTTTTTCCCTGACAGCTTTTTCTTCGCAATTGCCAAAAATAAAGAGCACCGCGGCCTTATCCGCTTCCATGCAGAGACAGTTGTCGACCGATCTTAGCGAAGAGACAAGCTGCTCAATCAGTGCCGAGGGAACCCTGCGGCCATTTACTTTGATAAAATCATCGTTTAGTCGGCCCTGAACAATGAGTCCGTCTACTGTAATCATTCCCAAATCGCCGGTCCTGAACAGCCCTGGAGCATCGCCGCTTTCGGCATTTTTACCCACACAACTGCCCTCGATGCAGATTTCCCCCCAAAGACCCATTGCTTTTAAATTCAAGGCTTTATCCCTGATGCTGATTGTTTGATCGCCGACTGGAAATCCCGAAGGAAAATAACCGTCGCCATTTATTTTTAGGTCTGAAACAGCGGAGTCGATGCTGCATTCTGTCAGTCCGTAACTGTTGAAAAAACGAATATTTTGAAATTTTTCCGCTTGAAGCTGCTCATAAAATCCACGCTGAATCGGCTCTGATCCGCAGATGATTGCCTTTAAACTGCTGAGGTCGCTGAGTTCTGGCAACAGATAGCTCAAAAAAGAAGGCGTTGATTCGAAATGACTGACCCTGTATTTTTTTATCAGTTTGTTAATTTTCAGAGCATCCAGTCGTTCCAAATCAGTTGCCAGCAACATGGTTTCACCACTTAAAATACTGCGCAGCAAATCCCCAAAAAAAACATCAAATCTTTGGTCGGCCAAAGAGAGATGGACCGAGTGGGCAGTCTTATAAACCCTTTTCCAATCGGGTATGAGGCTGTTCAAGGCCTCGAATGAAATGAGTATCGTTTTTTGTGAAGCACTGGTGCCGCTGGTTTTGGCAACATAGGCAGTCTGATGTTTTTCAAGTGAGATATTAGGGTCAATGTCCTGCTGGTAGCTCACTGCTGTACCATTTTTCCAGGCAGCCAGCAATTCAATAATATTTTCAACGGTTCTTTCGGGTTTCAGATAGTGAATTTGCTGTGAAGGACTGAATTCGAAAGCCTGAATTGTTTTTCTGATTTCATCAAAACTCAAACTTTGACCATTACAAATCAAGGCTGTTTTATTGGGGTCGGCATTGTCAAAATCATTCCAGAAATGCTGTTTAGGATTTGAAAAGGGCGACAACAGGGAAGGCTTTTTGCCAATTTTAGCATCTTTGATTTCAAGAAAATCAGCAATTATTTTTCTGCTGATGTTTGACAAGACGGATTTCCAATAAGTTTCCGACGCAAGATCATTGCGATAATCCAGATGAAGCATCAGACTATTGTCATCGTACTCGAGCAGGTGAATGCCCAATATGTTATCATCGACAGAAGAGGCTTCAAATGTGAATTTGGATTCGAAATCAGCCGTTTGTGCATAGGATTCTTTCTGATAAGAGAAAAGTACATTGAATGCAATGGGCAAGGCATGATCATTCAGATAATCGAGCAGCGGATAGTCCTGACATCGAAAGACTTGCATGATTTTTTGCTGCATCGTCAATGAATTATCCTCTGGCAGAGGCAAAAAATTAACTAAGGTCGGAAAGGCATTTTTCTGATGCGCATTTCGACGGTTGCGAAGCGCAATGCCAATTTTCAACGCTATCTCAAGGTCTTTTTCGCAAATGACCAGTTCATCGTCCAGATATTGCAGGAGCATTGCCATCAATGTGCTGCCTTTGCTTTCTGCCAAGGCATTCAAATGCAATCTCAGCCGTGCATTGAAGCGCTGAGAAAGTCTGCGGACCGAACCCATTCCAAGATCAGTGCTTAGCTGTTTTGAATGAGCATTTTGAAGCCCTTTGCTGCAGCTTATTTCAGGAAAAAGCGGCGCAGATTCGAAACTTCCTTTGCTGTATTGATTTGTAACTGCCGTCCAGAAAAGATTAAAAGAATGGGCATCGGCCAGACAGTGATGCAGGTAAAGCATAAGTCTGATTTTGCCATCCTCCTTCAAAAGCTGAACCGCCCAAAGCTGTTGGTCGAGCGCTATATCGGGCTGAAAAGCATAGGCTTCGAAACGGCCGTTCCAACTATTGTTTAACTGCCAGCAACTTTTATTTTTGTCGATAGAAAGATAGGGCCATTCCGATTTTTCCAGCACCGTTTGTATCGATTGCCAAAGTCTTTCATAATCAGCGCCAATCAATTCCGCATTGCCTTTCAATATATTGGAGGCGGCATTGCCGAAATTTATTTCACGGTTGAAAAACAATAGTTGATATGGATTGAGCGGCGATATCATTAAAAATCAAAGCTAAGTTCGTTCCAGATTTTGGGAATTTCATAATGACTACAATTGGCAATCGACTGTATTTTGAGTTCAGCACTGCTGAAACGCTGCCATTTCAGAAAGTCAGCTAGCGCAAAGCCCTGCGCGCAATAAAAAACTTCAATTGGGCAACTGACAAAACCCTGTTGTTGATAGGCTTCTATCAGCGATTCATGCGCCCTAAGGTAATCAATTATCCGATTATAATCCATGGCATCGGCGGCAATTTGTCGGGCAATTTCCATAAGTTCTCCTTTAAGATCTACTTTCTGAACAATTTTGCCGTACTCGGGCTGTGCAGTTTTATCAAGGATAATCAGTTTTTTAACCTTAACGCCATTTTCCTCGAGCCATTTTGCCATTTCAAAAGCAGTGAGTCCGCCCATTGAGTATCCCAGCAGCAGGACTTCTTCCGGCAGTTCGCCCATGACCATACGCTCACGCAAGAGCAATCGGGCAATTTCTTCAATGCTTTTGCAGCTTTCCTGCCCCATTGCCGCGGGATAACTGAAGGCATAACTATGCCAATCCTTTGGCAGATTCAGGCTGTTAAAAATAAAACCAAAGCCAATAATTGGCGGCAAAAGCCAAAGTTCTTTCCTGCTATTGCCTTCTTTAAGTTTCCAGATCAGGTTGTAAGCTGCTGTTTTTAGCGTTGCCCTGCTCAGGAAATTAAGTGTGGGTTCTTTGAAAAAGTCGGCTGCAGAAATTCGGATCTGCAAGCTTTTTTCAATTTCTTTCAACATGAGCAAGGCCTTGATGCTATTGGCTCCTGCCTCGAAAAAATGCTGACTTTGCAATTTTTGGCTGTCTGTGTATTTATACCAGATCTGTTTTAGTTCTGGCGAAATATCCTCAGTTTTTTCAAATGAGTTGTTTCGAATGCCAGCAGGCTTATAGTTTATAATTTGCTTATTTTCGGAGGACAGTTCCTTTGCCAGATTGAAAAAGGAAAGATGAATTGCTCGAATTTTATCCATCCCGATCTGGCTATGGTCGAATTCCCAACGGAATAAATACTGTTCATTGATTTGTTCGACGTAGAGTGTCAGCGGAAGACGGGGACGTGCAAGTTCAATTTTTTCCTCAGGCACAAAATTTTCCAGGTAAAAGGGATGCTGAATGATAAGCCCCAACTGATGATAGGTCTGAACTGCTATATTTTCAGGATAAATTACAGCTTGGTCGCCTGCAGCAAAGAGCTGTGCAAGTGCCCATTTCTGTTTTGCAATGTTTATATCTGTACTGTTTTCTGAATCAAAAGCCGGGAAGGGATAGGCCCGCATATGCATCCCGACAGATTCCGCTGTACGGTGGTCGACTGCCAGTGATAGCCATTTGAGGGCAATTCCAGATGCTTGCAGCGCCTTCGAAAGCAAATGCGAGACTATGACTGTAGGCGTACATTGATAAGTTGCAGCAAGCTCATGAATTAATGTTGTTTCATTGGTTGAAGCAGGTAAGATTATCGCCTCCTGTAAGGAATTAGTTGCTTTTCGGAAATAAATTTCAGGTCTTTGAATCAGGCTGAAATAATTTTCCCAATCGACAGGATTTCCGGCGGCTTTCTCATTATTCGTTTCAATTAGCTCATTTTTCCCTTCATAATAATGTTGGAAAATATTCAAAAAAGCAGCATCCGAACCTCCGTCATAGACTAGATGATGCGGATTGAAATAGAGATAATTTTTAGTCTTGCAGCTCAAAACTGCCGCTTCGAAAGCTGGACCTTCCAAAAGATTTATTTCTTTCAGAAAAGCCTGCTCACGGAATTTTTCCAAATCCTCAATCTCTAGTTGCGGCAATATATAATTGTTTGAATCAAGCGGGATTTCAAATACATCGCCCAAGTCATTTTCTTGAAATTTTACAAAAAGGGACTGGCTGGCTTTCAAAGTTTTTTCAAAAGCAATGCTGAGTTTTTCAAGGTCGTATGTATTGGGAATTTCAACAATATGCGGTAAATTATAAAGCGCTGCATTGCCATTTTTAACCTCAAACCAGATGGCTTCCTGTGCTTTTGAAATCTTCCTGAGCGAATCTTGCTTTTTTTCAGTTTTTTGAATTGCAATCGATATCAAATTGGTAAGGCTGCTGAAATTTTCTGCGCCAAAAAGCTGGTGAACAGCCATTTTTTCTTCCGATATGCGGTTCCAGCTTCTTACAAAATGCATTGCATCGAAACTGTTTTTGCCTTTTTGGAAAAAATTCTGTTCAGGACTGGCTTTTTCATTGAAACAATGTTCATAATGGTTCAATACCCGATTGAGTAAATCAGCGCCGTCCAGCAAGGTTTCCTTTTGTACAAATTTCGAAAGGGCAATTTTTCTGAGGGCCGCCATATCGGTTTTTCCATTGATATTCAATGGAATTTTATCAATTTGGATAAAGAGGGTTGGCAGATAATAAGTTGGAAATTTTGCCAATAGCTCTTTTTTGATTTGCTGAATTTCAACCTCCGATAAATTGGCATTGAAAAAAGCGGCCATTTCTGTAGAAAACTCCTGTTCAAAATCGGCTATCTGCCAATTAATTCCGGGAGAAATGCTGCTCAAAATATTTTCTATTTCTTCCAGTTCGACCCGCTGCCCCCTGATTTTTACCTGCCGGTCGGACCTGCCTCTGAAATGACAGATGCCCCATTCATCCACAATACCTTTGTCGGCAGATTGCCAGTTCAATGCTTCAGGATTTGTCCATTTTCCATCTACAAAATAGCCGAATCCGACAGCAGGACCAGTGATGCAGATAAAGCCCTCGATGCCGTCATTTAATGTTTTTAATGCTTTATCAACTACTTTCAGTTCGCAATGACTCATGGCTTTCCCAATCGGCACAGGCATCTCAGGCGCATATTCAGTGTGGTTATCTGTTTCGGGATCGAAAAAACTATTGTCGATGGTCGTTTCTGACAATCCATAAGAGCTGATGACGAGTTGAGTCAGATCCTTTGTTTTATAAAGTGCATTTAATTCCGACATTTTCCAACTGTCAGAACCGACAATCAGCAGTCTCAGACTTGGATAATCTTTCAGCTCAACGGAATCGGCCAGCCACCAACGGGCAATGAGCGGCGTAGTTTCGAAAACCGTGACTGAAAATGTTTTGATTTTCTGCAACATCAGCATGGGGTCTTTGCGTTCTGTTGCATTCAAAAGTAAGATCGCAGCACCATTAAAAAAAGTTCTGCCGATATCGCCCAATGACACATCAAAAGAGAAAGAAGCCGCCTGCATACAGCAGTCGGAGGTATTCATTCCATAATCGGAAATCCAGGCTTCGACAGCCGCAGCATATCCTATTTTACTAACTCCCACCAGTTTTGGCAACCCAGTTGTGCCCGAAGTGGCAATCACATACTGAAGATGTTGATTGACAGCTTCACTAAGGCGGATATTTTCTGCCAATGATTTTATATGTTGAATTCTATCTTCCGATGTTTCGGAATCAACCGGGATAAAAGGAATTTCTTCAATAAGGTGGAAAAGCAGTTTTATAATAGCATTTTCATTCCTTTCGAGTATTAAAACATCGATTCCTTCTGATTTTTTGACATGATTTTTGGCGTAACCAGCAATGCTTTCATTTAATTCGGCATAACTCCAGCGGCTTTGCTCAAAGTAAAGAGCTGTATTGTTTGCATATTGCTTTAGAACCCTTTCCCATAGCTGCTTGAGCGAAGCGACATTTGGATATTTTTTTGAATCTTTTTCCTGCTCCAGCCTGAAAAAATCCTCTTGAATTTTTCTGATAGCAGACTCCGAAAAGCAATCGCGCTGGTATTCCCATGAAAAAATCAACTCCTTATCTTCTTCAATAAAGTCGAGCGAGAGCAGATAATCGCTGCTTGCCCTTTTGAAATCAAGACTTTCGAATTTGCTTTGCTCTTTTTGAGAATGGTAGAGATAAGTGGCATTGAAAAAAGGTAAGCCGTTTTTCTGATTTTTATCCAGTTGGGCAATTTCGGAAAAAGGGGTATTTCTTTTATCGAAAAGCAGACGCCAGTTTTTAAGTACTTCGTTAGCTGAATCTGCATCGGTTCTGAAAGGCAGCATATTGACCGACATGGCTGCAATATGGTTTTCAGAACCAAAAGACCCAATATTTACCGGGAGGCCAACTGCCTGATTGCCATCTTTATAATAATTTTTCCATAAGCGGCTGAATAAAATAAGACCAGCTTCGAAAAGGCTGCAATGGTATTCCCCGCAAAGTTTTTCCAGGCTTTCTCTTTCGTATTGCGAGAGTTTGAAATTCAAGCGATTTACGCCATTGTCCAAACTATTTTTTCTTAGGAAGGGAAGCGTTTTTATTTCAATGTCTTTGAGATAATTTGCCCAAAAATCCCTGTCTATTTTTTCTTCTTTTGGTGCAATAAGTTTTATTTCACCGAAACTGCCGCTATTGAGGTCCTGCTGAAGTTTTTTCCACAACTGTTCCAGTCCCAGCCCATCCAAAAGCGCATGATTTACTTTAAATGCTAGGTAATTTTCCTGCCCGGAACTGCCTAAAAAACTCATGAAAAGACTCTTTTCTGTAGGCAGAAATGTATGCTCAACATAGTTGATAAACGCTGCTTTGTCCTCAACTTTTAGTTCAAAAATAGCAGGCTCAGCATTTTTCCAGACATATTTATTGTCTTTGGCAATTGCAGCCAGGTGCAGATTTTGCTGCTTTAGTATCCAATTTTTGATTGCTGCAAGGTCGCTATCTTTTGGTAATACGATGCCGCTGTTGATCCAATAGCTATGGAAAAACTGTTCGTCCGATTCGGATAGAAATAAAATTCTGGCTGCAGTGGAATACAGTTCCTGTCCGGCTTCAATCAATACTTCTGCTGTAATTGCTGAATCTTTAGCGTCGACAATATTCAAATCTGCAAGGCAGCTAATCCCCAGAATTTTATTAATTTCGATATTAATTTTCAGTTTGGTTTTCAATAAACCCGAAAACTTGAGCGCATCGATCGAATTCAGGCCATTTGCATACCAGGAAAGTGAAGAACTGATATTTTTATTGGGAAAAAGCGCTGATAGAATCGCTGCCAAATCAGTATCCAAGTTCTTTTCGGCATTTTTAATACTAAGATTTTCGGCTATTTCAAGCAATTTTTGCCGATCTACTTTGCCATTTTTATTCAGTGGAAAATCGGGTAGATACTCGATAAAATGCGGAATTGCATAAAATGGCAGCCAGTTCTGCAGTTTTTCCCTGTCGGGAATTGTCGATGGTTTTTTCGATTTTGCAAAGGCAAAAAGCTGTTTGCCATCGCTGAGTACTACCCAATGCTCAATAGCAGACCATTCAGCAAGGGCCGATTCGATGCGGGAAAGTTCAATTCTTTGTCCATTTATTTTGATCTGATTGTCTTTTCGGCCTCTGAAAAACAGGTTTCCTTCAGCATCGCTAAATCCAAGGTCGCCCGTTCTGTAGGCCTTCTGACCCAGGTATTCAAAAAACTTTTCATGATTGTCGGAATTGGCATATCCCAAACCGACGGCAGGGCCATAAACAATGATTTCACCCTCCTGAAAGGGCGCTGCAGCTTTGTTATTACTGTCAAAAATACTGAGTCCGCAATGCGCAAATGCAGTTCCTAATGGCAATAAATGAGCTTCGTATTGCCCTTTATTCTCAAAACTAGATGCCAGTACCGAACATTCCGAAGGTCCGTAAAATTGAAAAAGGCGTGCATTTGGAAATTTTTTGTGTAGTTTAGAATGAAGATGTGGTGGAACCTTATCACCACCGGTCATGATGATGCGGCTTTTGTCATCTGCTTCGCTATGGTCTATCCATTGCTCCAATAAAGATGGAACCATGTGAAAGGCACTCACATCCTCAAGCGCTTCGGCTAATTTTTGGCTGTCGGATAAAATTTCCTTATCAATCAGTCGGGTTTCCCAGCCTTTCCACAAGGGGAAAATTAATTCTGCTACGCCGATATCGAAGGCGGGATGAGCGATGGCTGCGAAAACTTCTGTGGATTTCCAGGGTAGTTTAGCGTCCCAGGCTTCGAAAAAAGCAAGCAGATTTTCTAGGCTGAGCTGTACCACTTTTGGTGTTCCGGTTGAGCCTGAGGTACAAATGGAAAGTGCCGCAGCCGATTTTCCGCTGACCTTTATGGTCGGATTTTCAGGCAGCTGTTCCAAACTGTCGAGCGCAATTGCTTCCGGGAGTAAATCATTTGATTGACTTGTAAAAATAAGATCGGCAGGATGCTCCTCCAGCAATTTTTCTATAAATGCAGGCGATTCCTGCTCATTCAGGCTCAACACTTCAACTCCGGCGCGCCAGGCAGCAACAAAGACTAGGTCACTGTTAGGATGCTTATTCCCAACAATCCATATCCTTCGGATCTCTTTTTTATGGAAATAGTTAGTCAGCGCTTGGTACATACTGATACGATTTTGCTTCGCAAGATTTGATTCAATTTTTTGAAAAAAAGATTCAGACCCGCTATTTAAGTCAAATTCCGGCATTTCAGGCTTATCCCAAAGCTCAATTTCGCTCAATTTTATATTGGAATACTGTTCTAGTTTTTTAAGGAATCGCGTAAAATATTTTGCCAATATTTCGATCTGTGCTGTGCTGTGCTGTACCTGGTTATAATGCCAATCTAATACAAGTTGTCCATTTTTGGGACTGATTGCCAAACTGAGCGGAAATTCAGAAAAGTCGTAATTTTTTAAGAGCTTAAAATCCGCTTCATAGGCCTCGAGGGAGCTTTCAATCGGATAATTTTCAAAAGCAATGATAAAATCATAATTCAGCTGCTGAAAGACTTCACTTGTTGTGTCTGCGTAGGCAAAAGGGCTTAGGGCACGTTCCCGTTCTTTGAAACGCAGTAGGATTTCAGCGGTTTTTTCATTAAAATCGACTTTGAGCTGATAGGGCAGGGTTTGAATACCAAGTCCAAAACCGTCGCGACAATTTTCTATGAGACCATTTTGCTTTACTTGTCCAAGCTGTACATTTTCTCTGTTGCTCCATTTGGCAATAAAACAGGTCCAGGCAAAAAGTACATATTCGGCCTGCGTCAGCCCCAAGTTTTTTGCTGCACCAGCAACAGCTGCTTCTTCCACAAATTCCCTATGGCTGCAGTTTTTGTGCTGCCCATTGCCATGAAAACTTAGTCCGGCAATCTGGTCGAAATTTGTAAGATATTTTTGGTATGCCTCAAGCGCAGCAGCATGATTAAGTTTTTTCCAGGCTTCGTACCAGTTTTTGTTTAATTTTGGCTGAATAATGGCCTGCGGATAACGAAGCGCAAAAAGCAGTTCGCTCAAAATTTTTTGTCGGCCCCAACCATCGAAAAGAATATGGTGATATGTAAAAAGCAGGTATGTTTTTGAGTCTGTCTCTATCCAATCGAGGCTCATTGCAGCTTCCTTATCCAATATAAATCCCCGAGATAGTTGCGCTGTGCAAAAGGTTTCTATTTCGATTTCATTCAGTTGATGAAAACTGAACTTTGGCTTCATATTTTTCAGACTGACCCAAACCGCTTGTTTCAAGCCCTCATAAAGTATAATAGAGCGAAGACATTCATAAGCCTGAACAATTTTATCAACAGCGCTTTCTAGCGACTTTCCCTCAATGTTGCGCACTTCGAAAAGCAATTGCTGCACATAGGTTTTTTGGCCCTCCCGTACCGAGGCGCTCAGCATAAACTGTTGTGCCGGCAGCAGTGGAACGATGGATAAAATGTCTTCTTTTTTCATAAATCCAAAATGTTGAGCATATCGGATATTTTGTTCAAGTCATCGCTGTCTATGCTATCGTCGCTGTAAAAAGTTGCATCAGAACTAGATAGAAGGCTATTGGCAAGCGCTGTCCATTTTTCAACAAAGTCATCAATTTTAAAATCGGGATGCGTTCTGAACATCCACCTGATTTTGCCCTCCAGAATAATTCCATTTATCTCGAAAAAAGCCAGCATGGGATTTTGTGGATCGACCTGATTGCTTTGATCGAACTGTGCCGGTCTAGCCATCGAGTTCCAGTTTTCATCGAAACTTCCCAGGAAATTGAGCAGTAGCGGGAAAGGTGGTTTTTGCCAATTGCTCATTCCCATATAACCCAGGCCAAAATTGGGCAAGGCGGCAAATGCCTGTCTGACATAGGCGTTTATTTCAACCTCATGTTCAGGATAAGCTTTTTCGCTCAGCGGATAAAATTGTGTGAACCAACCGATAGCATCTGAGAGTTCGGGAATGCCGCTGTATTGTCTGCCATGTGTCTCGAGGAAAATTGCGCTTTTTGGCTGTTTGGCCGCTAACCAGCAGTGCATGAAAAAACTTACAAATTTCTCATTCAAACTGAGCTCAGGATTCCAGTTTCTAAGGAATGCATGACTTTGATCGATGCTCCATTCCAAGGTTCTGAATTCGGAATCTTTGTAGGAACAGACGGTCAGTTGATGAAATGGATTGGATATGACCTGTGGATAATAATCGAGCTGCTGATCTGAATTTCCTAGTTCGCCACAAGCCCTAAGTACCTCTCCAAAAACTGTTGTATCAGTTTCGGCAGTTTCATTACCTGCAAGTGCGTCCTGCAAATGATCCATCAGCACCCGCCAGCTGATGCCGTCGCAATAAAAATGGTGGATGCTGATAAACAAGTAAACAGCATCGGGGCTATTGAACAATGCGATGGCGGACACAGGCCCTTCCTGCAGATTAAAAGCAGTCTGCAGCTTTTCGCAATGTGCTGTAATTTCCATGCTATGCTGAATCTCCAAAAATTGAAAAACAGGCGCTTTGCCTGGCTTCCATTTTCCATCAAAAACTTTTTGTAAAATATCGATGTTTCCGAAACAAAGTTTTATCTTTTCAAATATATCTGCTGCCTGCATCGGCAAAAAAAGTTCAAGCAATACGCTCTGATTGAAGTGATTGGCATTGCCCTGATAATATTCTCTAAACCATTTTTGTATGGGACTTAGTTGCAGGTCTGTATCCCTGATTTTTATGCTATTTGACTCAGCAATGTTCAATTGACTCAAACATTCGTTTAGGCTTGTCGCATTTAATAAGTCGGAAATCTCAATGGCATAGCCCATTTTTTTCAGTTTGCCAATGATTCTGAGTCCCAAAATCGAATCGCCGCCCTGCGCTGTAAAACTTTGATTGCCTTTGAGGGACTTGAACAAAGCATCTTTCTTTTTCAGCGAGACGAGTAGTTCCGAATCAAAGTTAAATGTATTTTCATTTATTTTTATTTCACTGAGCATCAGCTTTACATCCATTTTTCCATTGTTATTCTCCGGAAAAACAGGCATTGCTACAATGCTGTCGGGCAACATATAGGCTGGAAAATTAAGACCAAGCGCAGTTTTTAATTCCTCTGAATTAACAGCGACAGATTCGACAAAAAGAATAAACTGTTCCGCATCGCTTTTATGATAATAGACCCTTTTTACTGCTTTGTAATTGTTGGATACCCAATGCTCAATTTCGGAAAGTTCGAAACGCTGCCCCAATCTTTTTACCTGACGATCTTCCCTTCCCAACAAAAACAATAATCCGTCTTTCATGTAGGCGCGGTCACCTGTTCTGTAAAATTTGAGCTTTGAACTGCTGAGAAACTTATTGTTTTCATTTTTCAGATAACTGCCTACACCTGCTCCGCCTATGATAATCTCAGCGGGGAGTCCTGACTCTTGCTCCAATCCAATTGCATCGGCCAAAAATATACTTTCATGCCTGAGTGCCCTGCCCACAGAGGGTAAAAAGTTAACTGTCAAATCGATACAGGTCGAATAAGTAGTGGTTTCGGTGGGGCCATACCAATTGTAAATTTTGATATTGGGATT
>CAMDAB010000021.1 GCA_945888475.1 Saprospira grandis DSM 2844
GCAATAAGCAACAATGGGCCGCTTTGTGAAGGAGAGAATCTTACTTTGACAGCACCCACAACAGCAGGATTAACTTATGAATGGACTGGCCCGAATGGTTACAATTCAACTCAGGCAGTTTCTACAGTTAATAATGTAAATGAATTCGACCAACAAGGCTTCTATACTTTGATAGTCACTGATGCCAATGGTTGCAGCTCTTTACCTTTATCAACCTTAGTTGAAATAAGTTCCTTGCCTCAGGCTGGCATGGCCATCAGCAATGGCCCGCTTTGTACCGGATCGACATTAAATCTAAGTGTTGCCGAGGTTTTTGGAGCTACGTATAGTTGGTCTGGTCCAAATGGATTTGCTTCTACCGACCGTACGCCTTCTGTTACACCTGTATCAGCTGCCGAAGCTGGAATTTATACAGTTACAGTAAGCCGTAATAACTGCCAGACTGAACTAGATGTAAATGTTGTGATTGACACTGTGCCAAATATTAGTGTAATTGCTGATACAACAATTGAATCGTCAAATGAACTGATGCTGTACGCATCGGGAGGCATCATTTATCAATGGTCTCCTGCTACTTTCCTTTCCAGTCCATTTTCTCCGACAACAATTTTTGCAGGTGCTCCTGCCGGAACATACACCCTAACAGTCTTTATTCAGGATGCCAAAGGTTGTTCGGCGGAAGAAGAGGTTAATATTACAGTAGAAGCTTCAGACGATATTGTTGTGACAGATCTTTTTACGCCAAATGGGGATGGTGTGAATGAAACCTGGGTGATCGAATTTTTAAATAATGTCGGCCCATATACCTTACAAGTATTCTCTCGAGGAGGTCTGGAGGTTTTAAATTCACAGAACTATACAAATGATTGGGATGGTACTCATTATAAGTCTGGTAAAAAATTACCCGATGGTACCTATTATTACATAATTCGTACCGATGCAAATGAGTATTCAGGTGCTGTAACCATCAAACGTTAACAGCTGAGTTTTTTATTCCTATCATAAACTATAATCGCATTACTATGAAATCCATATATAAATTTTTAATAGCAGCTGCACTTGGAACAACATTTTCTGTGAATGCTCAGCAGCTTCCTGTAATAAGTCAATATCTTTACAATCCATATCTATACAATCCTGCACGTACAGGAGACAACGGAATGGGTTCCATTAATCTTAACTTCAAAAGACAATGGACGGCTATGCCATATGCACCAGTAACCGGAATGTTGAGCATGGAAACACCTATAAATAATAACGACATGGGAATCGGAGCGATGCTTTATTCCGACCGGACACACATTATAAGCAGAATTGGAGGAATGGGCACCTATGCATACCATATCCCATTCAGTAAAGACTATTTACACAGGTTGTCTTCCGGTATTTCAATGGGCTTTATACACCAAAGCTTCGATTTTGAAGCAGCAACTGTAGAAAATCCAAATGATGCCCAGCTTCTGGCATCTACTGCCAGAGGAACCTCATTTGATTTTAGTATGGGGCTTAATTACCGTTGGAAAGCGCTTAATGTAGGGCTTTCAATGCTACAGGGACTCAACAATCAGATTCGATTTTTATCTGCCTTTGGCCAGGAAGTTAAATATATCAACACAAGGCATTTTATGAGCAATGTGAGTTATGATTTTAATTTCGGCACTCAAAAAGAATGGCTGGTCAGGCCGGTTGTTATGACCAGAATTGTTCCTGGTCTACCCGTACAGGCTGAAGTTAGCGTTGTGGGAAATTGGAAAAAACTCTTATGGGCAAGTTTAGGTTACAGATCGAGCAATTGGCAAACTGCTACCTCCGCTTTGACATCGTCTTTGGGTGTTGAACTAAAAAACAGAATTTTTATCGCCTACAATTTCGAAATTACCCCCAGCGCAAGTCTCTTAAGTGCCTTGGGTACCCAGCACGAATTTATGATGGCTTACCGATTTGGCAAAGATGACAAAAAGGAAAATGAACTGATCTCGATGCGTAAAGAAATTGAAAAACTCAAAGAAAATGACCGAATGCTTTTAGATAGAATTGACAAAACAAATACTGTACTTGATACCCTTGTGGGTAATACGAAGCGAATTGAAGAGGACAATAAAAAAATGAATGAGAAGTTGAATGAGGTCGAGAAAGCTGCTAATAGCGGCAATCAGGCATCAGAAGAGCTTAAAAAGAAAATGGAGGAGCAGGAAGATCTTATTAAGGCGCAACAAAATGCGATCGATAAAAACACCAAAGACATTGAAGCACTGCGCGAGGCAATCAAAAGCCAGCCAATGAAATATAAAAAGATGGGTGAAATTGGCTTTGGAATCGGTTCCTCTGATTTGAGTGCTGTTGAAAAATCAAAACTCGATGCTTTACGCCCATCGCTGAGTACAAACCCCAACGCAACAATTTATTTATACGGCAATGCCAGTACCGACGGAGATCAGAACAGAAATATGGAGCTTTCATCCAAGCGTTGTATTGCAGTTCGTAAATACCTGATTGAAAAGGGTGTGCCTCAAGATAAATTAATTGTACTTCCAATGGGGCAGGAGAACACAAAATCGGGAACAACTGCAATTAACCCATCAGATAGAAGAGTTGATATAATGCTTTCAGAAAAATAATGTCTTAAGTCTTTTTTAAAAGAAGCGTTCCGATTCAGTATTTGTTTCGGGACTATTCTTCGTAATGATATTTCTTTTAAACTTTAACTAAGAGCTCAAAATAAATCAATCACTAAGTTCGTTAAAATCTATATAACCAAAAAATAACACTTATAAATTCCTATTTTTGACTGCTAAAGTTAACTTTGCATCAATTACTATTTTGGTTTTATGAGGCAAAAAATTCTACATCCGGGGCTTCTCCTTCAATTATTTGGGATATCAATTCCTCTGTTGGTATATTATCAGTGTACTTCGCCTGCCGACAATGCAATATGCCGTATTTTTGCTGAGCATGCAGCGTATGTCATGCTTTTCTTTTTTGTGTCTGGTTTTATTGCCCTGGTTTTAAAAAGGCCATATTTAATGCTTTTTTCATGGATAAGCACTATTATGCTGTGTCAATTTCTAAAAGGAAATACGGAGGGATCATTTTATTATACAAAACTGCAGGATAAGGAAAATGCAATAAGTGTTGCGCATTTCAAAATAAGCAATACTGAAGAAGATTTACTCATTTTGAATAAAATTAAAGCACTAAGCGTTGATTTAATTTCGCTTTCCTTTGATGCTGAATTTAATTCAAATGTTAAGGATGATATAGTTCAAATTTATCCGCATACGATTGATTTGGGTATATCCCCAATTGGTCAGCATAATTACCTATATTCAAAATTTAAAATCAGTTATTTTAAGAACATAGCCGATAATAATATTCACTGCGCTAGTGTTCAAATAATTCTTGACAGCATTGAAGGTAAAAAAATTAGCATTTTAAGTTTTTCCATTGATGATGAGATTGCGGATAATCCCAAAAAGCTTAATAAGTCCTTGGTTTCTATATCCGACCTGAAAAAAACGGCCAAATCAAACGAGCCGCTCATGGTTCTGGGTAATGTATCTTCCTATGCTTGGGAAAATGAGTTGAGAACTTTCAGAACCAAGATGTTGGTCAATGATAGTCGATTGGATCTCGATTTTGGAAAAAGCGGCAGACATATATTTTTCTCCAATCAAATGAGGTGTGTGCACTATGAATCATATGAAAATGGCGTGATAGGCACCTATGAGATAAGAAAGCCCCGAAAATCTCAAAACCCAAGAGATTTTATCAGCGTCAGATAGTTTTCACTACAGTAAATCAAAAAGATTTTTTACGCCGATGTATCGACTGACATTGAATGCTTCTGCATAATGAAATCCAGCAGCTCTGCCATAAGTACAGCTTTTCGATTTTAAAAATTCAATGAACTCCCTAGATGAAATGGGCGTTTCTGGCTCATTGGAATTTGGATTGTAAAACTGCGATTTATAGGCCATCAGAATTTCAAATTTACGTTCTATGTAGTTACTGATGTCGAAGACAAAGTCGGGTTCCAGGTTATAATCCTGAATGTAATGGTAGATGGCTTTTGGTCGCCAGGCTTCCTGAAACTTGCCCTCCGATTCAGTTTCGATTTTTACCAGACCACTGTAAAAACAGGCATCGGCAATTAGTTTTGCTGCTCGGCCATGATCGGGATGTCTGTCAGACAATGAATTGGCCAAAACAATTTCAGGTTTGTACTGCCTAATTTTTCGTATGATTTCAAGCATGTTTTCTTTGCTCTGTTCAAAAAATCCGTCAGGCATCATCAGGTTTTCTCTTATTTCGGCAGCAATCATTTTTGCTGCTGCTCCGGCCTCTTTTAATCGGGTTTCAGCATCGCCGCGCGTACCCAGCTCTCCGGCAGTAAGATCGAGCAGACCAACTTTATGTCCTAAAGCAATATGATGCAGGATGGTACCGCAACAGGAGATTTCAATATCGTCGGGATGAGCGCCTATGGCCAGAATTTCGAGTTTCATAAATTGATTATTTTTGGAAAACGGAATGCAAATATATAATTTACTCAGCTAGTAACCTTTTTCACTACTAATATTAAACAGAATAAAAAATAATTTATTATTTTGTTCAGACATTTAGCTTATTGTTTAGTTTCAAATATCTTGTAAAATGGCAATATTTAGCGTTTTAATCAGATCAAATCATCAGGATGGTGATTGTATCGACCATCTTATCCAGTTTGAATATCCTTTCGACCATGCCCCAAGGGGTGGGCAGCAAGAGATTGACTGGCCTTCGTTGAATAGTATGCTCCTAATCGAATCTTTTGTCAGTAAGCTGAAAGATGCTATGTCAGAGCGTAAAATTGAAGTGCCCGACCCCGATTACTGGACTACAGAGGCCTATGTTACAGCTATTGATAACGAAAAAATGCCCGATGATTATGACCTGTTTCTAATTGAGGACAGGATTATGACTGGTGATTTGGTGTAAATAAAATAAAATTGGATCAAAAAATATCAAGCTATCCAACATTAAAGTTGGGAGATCATTAACTTTCAAAAATTAATAAAAAAAAGTAATTAATATTTGCAGTTCAGAAAAATAGGCATATATTTGCACTCGCTTTTGAATAAAAGTTATCGGGTTCTGTAGCTCAATTGGATAGAGCATCTGACTACGGATCAGAAGGTTAGGGGTTCGAATCCCTTCAGAATCACAGTTTACATTAATTTTTTGAATCATTGTGAGAGCTGGTTCCACCTGTTGGAACTTTTTTAAATTATAACAAGTCATGTCGAGAATTTGTCAGTTGACCGGTAAAAAATCTTTGGTTGGTAATTATGTGTCTCACTCCAACCGTAAGACCAAACGTCGTTTTAATGCAAACCTTAAAACAAAACGTTTTTTTGTTCCTGAAGCTGGTCTTTGGGTAACCCTTAAAGTGAGCACTCAGGCTATACGTACCATGAATAAACTTGGTATTTATGAATTCCTAAAGGAACAACTCGGTAAAGGATTTGATCCTTTCGTATGGGTTGAAGATCCAAACACTATCAAAACTAAAAGTACTGAGCGTAAGTACAGAAGAGTAGAGACTGTTGATGCGAATGGTCACAAAACCTACAGTATTACTTACACTGCAGAAGCTTTCGAAAATAACCGTAAGGTTAAACTTTCATCTGTTATTAAATAATTTTGAACCAAGCTAAACAATATTGTCATGGCTAAGAAAGGAAAAGGCAACAGAGTACAGGTTATTCTGGAATGTACTGAACATAAAACTTCAGGTATGCCCGGTGTGTCTCGTTACATTACCGTAAAAAATCGCAAAAATACTCCTGAGCGTATGGAATTGAAAAAGTTCAATCCGGTGCTCAAAAAATACACAATCCACAAAGAAATCAAATAATCTCTAAACCGGAGGAAAAACAATGGCAAAAAAAGTATCAAAAAACGCAAAAGTTGCGCAACGTGCAACCAACGCCGGTTCAGGTAAAGATCATGTTCGCGTAGTCAAAAGTATTAAAGACCCGATTACCGGCAAATACTCTTACAAAGAAGTGATCATCCACAAAGATAAAGTCGAAGAATTTTTCAAGACTAAGTAACAGGTAATCAAGGTAAATATTTTTTCGGCTTCTTCTGAAAGGGAGAGGCCTTTTTTCATTAATCTTTACCTAGCTAAAAAAGAAATGCTTAGTTATTGAGTACTTCATTATTTTTGCATAAATAAAGATTCAAATATAAATGGGATTTTTTGATAAACTTTTCGGAAAAAAAGAAAAGGAAGATTTAAATAAAGGTCTTGAAAAAACAAAACAGAGTTTTTTTGGAAAGATTGGACGTGCTATTGCTGGAAAAACCAAAATCGATGAGGAAGTTCTTGACGAGTTGGAAGATATTTTGGTACAATCTGATGTAGGAGTTAAAACTACGGTTAAAATTATTAAACGCATCGAAGAGCGGGTCGCCAAAGATAAATATATGTCGACCAATGAATTGAATGAAATTTTACGAGACGAAATCGTTCAACTTCTTTCTGAAAACACAACACCCGAGACCATCTTTTTCGATATTCCGAAGAATGCCCAAAAACCCTACATCATACTCATAGTAGGTGTAAATGGGGCCGGTAAAACAACGACTATTGGTAAACTTGCGCACCGTCTAAAATCGAACGGCCATAAAATTGTACTTGGCGCTGCCGATACTTTTAGAGCAGCTGCTGTTGACCAGTTAAAAATTTGGGCTGACAGAGTGGGTTGCGATTTTTACTCAAAAGGGATGAATGCCGATCCCGCAGCGGTGGCTTACGAAACTGTAAAATATGCCGTTCAGAACAATTGTGATGTTGCAATTATCGACACAGCTGGCCGTTTGCACAATAATAAACAGCTAATGGCTGAATTGTCTAAAATCAGAAATTCCATTACCAAACAGATTCCCGACGCTCCGAGTGAAGTAATGCTTATTTTAGACGGATCGGTAGGTCAAAATGCCTTTCATCAGGCTGAAGAGTTTACCAAAGCAACAAATGTTACCTGTCTTGCAATTACAAAACTTGATGGGACAGCAAAGGGCGGTGTCGTAATTGGTATAAGTGATCAATTCAAAGTTCCTATCAAATACATTGGGGTAGGTGAGGGCATAGAGCACCTGCAGGCCTTTAATAAAAGAGAATTTGTAGATTCTTTCTTTAAGGAATAGAATAATTATCTAGATGGTTCTTAGTGATTATTTTGATCTATATATGTTGAATCAAGAAACTAATACAATTTTTCATAGTAGTTTTTTAGTTTGTAATTGTCTCACTGAGACTATGAGCATCGGTTCTTAGGGCCGGTGCTTTTTTACATAATAATGCCATGACAATAAAAGATCAATTGCTTCAAAAATGCACCGAATTTGTCTCTCAAAAAATAAATACTATTGAAGAAAGTATTTTTGAATTGAGACTTTCAGCGAACAACGAAACAAAAAGTTCGGTAGGAGATAAGTATGAAACAGGAAGAGCAATGATTCAGTTGGAAATTGAAAAAAATGCTGCGCAACTTAAAGTTTGGCAAACTCAATTAGCTGAACTAAAACCAATGAGCACAGAAAAAAAATCGAATAAGGTGGAGTTTACCGCAATCGTAAAATGTACAAATGCCAATTATTTCATAGCTCAGGCCTGCGGAAAGTTTATCGTTGACAATGAAAGCTATTTTGCTGTTTCTGTTAATTCACCAATATTCAAGGCAATGTCAGGCAAAATAGCTGGGGATCATTTTGATTTTAATGGACAACAAGCTAAAATTTTAGAAATCCTTTAATTCCTAGCTAATTTTTACGGTGCCAACCTGCCGATGAACCTTTTTGTCGCTTGGTCGCAATTTCATAAATGCTTTGCCAAGATATTCTATCAGATCACCAGCCATTAGTGCTTCTTGGCTCAGCTCCTCTGCGGCAATATCTCCGGCAAGACCATGTAGATAGACGCCCAAAATACTGGCTTCGAGCGGCGTGTATTCCTGTGCGAGCAAACCTGAGATGATTCCTGTCAACACATCGCCACTGCCAGCAGTTCCCATGCCCGGATTACCTGTCGAATTAAAATAGCAATCTCCATTTGGTGTGGCAATGCAACTATTTGCACCTTTCAAAATGATATAAACACCCAGTTCAATTGCTTTTGCACGCAACAATTCGTATCGGTCGTAACCATTTTCAGTTCGTCCGAACATGCGTTCAAATTCTTTTGGATGCGGTGTTAAAATGCTGTTTTTTGGAATGAATTCCATCCAGTCGGGACTTTGAGCCAAAATATTAAGAGCGTCGGCATCTAAAACAGCTGGGTTTTCCATGTTCTTCAGGATGTAACAAAGCGCATTCCTGGTTTTGTTTTTGGTACTAAGTCCACAACCTACAGCAACGGTGTTATATTTCTGTAATTCGTAAACTCTGGTAAAAATGTACTGATCCTCATCGAGGGTAACCATAGCCTCAGGGATTGACATTTGCATGACATCGTATCCGCAGCCAGGCACATGTACAGTTACCAAACCTGCACCCGATCTTAGACAGGCTCTTGTAGCTAAAATAGCTGCTCCCATCTTTCCGTGCGATCCCATTACAAGCAATGCGTGTCCAAAAAGGCCCTTGTGTGCAAATTTTGGTCTGATTTTGTAAATTCTTTTCACAGTTTCCTCAGTTACATAGTAGTTGTGACTGGGTAGGCTGTTAATGAATTTTTTATCAAGGCCGATAGAATCGTATACAAATTCTCCTACGCGAACAAAATTGTCGGGTAAGAGAAAACTAAATTTAGGACCTTCGAAAGTAAATGTATAATCTGCCTGAATACTTGTTCCAAAACTTTGATCATCGGCAAACATACCGCTTGGGATATCCATCGACACTACAATATTGTTACACTCATTGACAAAACTAACAATTCGTTCCAGTTCACCGTCGAGGTTTCGTGCTAGCCCACTGCCAAGAATTGCATCAATCAAAATTTCATTTTCATCAAAAATTGGCAGGTCTTCTGCTTTGGCTATATGCGTAATTTTAACCTCATTATCTTGTTTAAGCCTGATTAGGTTTGCACTAAAATCATCGCTGGACACAGGAAAAACATCCAGAATGAAAACCTCAGTTTCGTAGCCCAATTTTTTTAGGATCCGGGCAGTTGCCAAACCGTCTCCACCGTTATTACCTTTTCCGCAAATTATACTTACAACCGGATTTTCATCTTTGCTGAATTCCAGGGTAAACCATTTACAAAAAGTTTCAGAGGCTCTCTCCATTAAATCCAGTGAACTTATATTATCATTGGTTATCGTATGTTTATCACATAGTTTTACCTGAGCTGCTGTTAAAATTTTCATTTTTTTCCTGTTTTTTTTCTTAATGGGAATTATTACTAAAACTATTTTATTTGTAAATCTTTGCCGAATGATTTGAAAAATCGATCCTTTATCTGGAGTATGGCAGGCGTTTCGTCCTCCCAGATTAGAAAGGACATTGTATAAAGCATTCTGCCAATCAGGACGCATTCTACATAAATATGAACGTCTTTGGCTTTCAGCTCAGCCCGGATTGCATCGTATAGGTCGAGGCACTGAAATGATTCTCTTTTGATGATTTTAGGTTTCATTCCGGCGTCTTCCGATTCGCTCATATCTTTTATGAGGTCATTCAGCACCACTTCGTAGAATAGCTGCTTTTGTGCCTTTGTGTCATTATATGAACGCTCTTTCGAAAGATCTGTAATCGAGGCATAGGTGTCGTAATTCTTTTTAGGATAGTGAAATTCTATCCTGTTCTTACTGTAGATTATTTTTTTCCAAGGTTTTTTTGGAAAAGATATAAAATAGCCATCTTCCCAAAGCTTAACTTTTTCCCAACCCGGAGGAATATCGCCTTGTTTTAGTTTTAAAGTATCAACATATGCTAAATCTGCACTACTGTCAATCACTACTTTTTCAGTTTTTTTATCTACCGTTTTTTTTTCCGGTTTTTTTTTGTTGCAGGCTGTTATTGTCAGCAAAATCATCAAGGGCAGGATGATTAAGAGCGGATATTTTTTATTCATTTCTTTTTCTTTTTCTTTTTTTTGGCTGCGCAAAAATACAAAAAGCCCGGCGAAAATCCGGGCTTTCTAGTAGAATTTACAATGTATTTTTAAATTATTTTTTTTCCGGCTGTAGCATCAGTCCCAGTTCATTCCATTGTACATCAGTAATTTCGCTTGGTGAACCCATCATCAGGTCTTTTGCCTGCTGATTGAGCGGGAAGGCAATAACCTCTCGGATATTTTCCTTATCGGAGAATACCATCAACATACGATCTAGGCCTGGTGCAATTCCACCATGCGGAGGGGCACCGAATTTAAATGCATTAATCATATGGCCAAAACGGCGGTCAACCTCTTCCTTGGGATAACCTACAATCTCGAATGCTTTGTACATAATATCGGGGCGATGGTTACGGATAGCGCCCGATGATAACTCAATGCCATTGCAAACAATATCGTACTGATAAGCTGAAACTGCAGCATAATCACCGCTTTCGATTGCTTTATCAAGTGCTGCCATTTCGCCCTGTGGCATGGAGAATGGATTGTGCGAAAAGTCCCATGCCTGTTTTTCGTCGTCAAATTCATACATAGGAAAATCGACAATCCAGCAGAATGCAAGGGTATCAGTATCGGCAAGTTTCAGTTCGCTTGCTACCCAGCTGCGCACTTTACCCAATGCAAGATTCACCATTTTACGTTCGCCAGCTATCAGCAGCACAGCATCACCTGTTTCTGCATTCAAGCTCGATTTGATGCTGCTCAGTTCATTTTCCGACAGTGCCTTTACAACAGAGCCTTTTGTTTCCTCTTCACCAAATTGTAAGTAGCCAATACCGAAAGCACCGTTCTCTTTTGCTACAGCCTGCGCATTGTCAAAAAATTTGCGGGCCATATTAGCAGCACCTTTTACCAGTATTGCTTTTACACATTTTCCGGTAGTATCGTGCATTTCTTTATAAACTTTAAATTCTGAATTTCCAAAAAGCTGAGTCAAATCCTGCATTTTCATATCATATCGAATGTCGGGCTTATCATTGCCATACCATTCCATAGCGTCGTGGAATTTGATTCTAGGGAAAGGAAACTGTTGCATTTTTTTGCTGCAAACCTTTGGAACCAAGTATTGATACATTTCTTCCAAAAGTGCAAAAAGTTCATCCTGCGTTATGAAGGCCATTTCCATATCGAGTTGGTAAAACTCGCCAGGAGAACGGTCGGCACGGGCATTTTCATCGCGAAAACATGGTGCAATCTGAAAGTAACGGTCAAATCCCGAACACATCAATAACTGTTTGTACTGTTGTGGTGCCTGTGGCAAGGCATAAAATTTACCAGGATAGAGTCGGCTCGGTACAACATAGTCGCGGGCACCCTCGGGTGAGCTGGCCGTAAGGATAGGCGTCTGAATCTCGAGGAAGTTTTTACCTGCGAGGAAATTTCGGATTTCCATCATCATTTTAAAACGCATTTTGATGGCTTCCTGCAATTCGCTTCGACGCAAATCAATAAAGCGATATTTTAATCTAAGGTCCTCGCCCGGATTTTCATGCAGCTGGAAAGGAAGGTTTTCAACCAGTGAATCGATAGTGAGTTTGTTGACAATCACTTCTATTTCCCCCGTTGCCATATTGGGATTGATATCCTTACCTCTAGATTTCACAACGCCTTCAATGATAATAATACTTTCAGGCTTTAGGGTTTTTGCCAATTCAAAGGCCTCGGCAATCTCTTCTGAGAAAACCAATTGGGTTTTACCGTAATGGTCGCGTACAGTTATGAACATTAGGCTTTTACTAACATTCCTGATGTCGGCTGCCCATCCAGCAAGTCTAACGGTTTCCCCTTCATTAGCTGCTCTGAGGGCATTGCAATTGTGTGATCTGTATTTTGACATTTTTAAGATGAAAGGATGAAAGGATGAAAGGATGAAAGTTTAGAACTTGAGAGGAAATAAGAAAGAAAATTTGAGAAACGAAGTTCCGTGAACAAAAGCTCCGCGAAGCGAAACGAATTAGTTAATTTGATAATTTGAAAATAATTCTGACTTCTAATTTCTAATTTCTAATTTCTGACTTGTTAAAGAGCCGCAAAGTTAGCAGTTTTGTAAATATTTTTAAAGTTTTGACAGCTTCGCTTAAAAAAAATACAAATGAATAGGAAAAATAAAGTCATTTTGTAATTTTACAACCCAATTCAAATAATGTAAGGCTTTCAAATTCAGTTTTTGAGCATAAGATTAAATTTACAAAATCATGAACTTAGAAAAATTAGTAGCCATCAGTGGCAAAAGCGGTCTTTTTAGTATGGTAAGCAACCGTTCAAACGGACTTATAGTTGAAGATCTCGATAATAAACAACGTTTTTTCGTTTCGGCTAGGACTAATCAGTTTACGCCATTAGCTTCCATATCCATTTACACCAATGATGAGGAGGAAACAGTAGAATTGAAAGATGTTTTCAAAAGAATGAAAGCTGGTTTGGATCAATATCCTCTCGCAGATATGAAAGCAGACAGTTCTGCTTTCAGAACTTATTTTGAAAATATAATGCCCGAGCACGATCGCGAAAGAGTGCTGATCAGCGATATTAAGAAATTGACCAAATGGTTTGGCTTCCTGCACGAAAGAAACCTTCTGACAGAAGAAGAAAATGCGGAGAATGCTGATTCGACAGAATTATAAAATTTAACCCGGAGTTTTACTTCGGGTTTTTTTTGCCGCTAATTTTTTTAGCAACCAAATATATTAAAAACTGTTAGCTTTGTGTAAAAGAAGCTCAGTGTAGATATTTATATAATTTATATGTTAAGACAGATAATAGTTTCATTGATCGCCCTTGTCATTCTGCTGCTGGCTTTTACGTGGGCTTTCAAAATAGGTAAACCTAAAGAATTGCCCAAAAAAGGTGACATGAAAGCTCCTGCAAGAACTGTTCAAACCTTTATTGCAGAAAATAAAGAAATTCAGACTAAAGTTGCTGTTTACGGCCGCCTGCTTTCTTTCGAAAAAACGGAACTATTTGCAGAGGTGGGCGGTATGCTCAAAACCTTGGGAAAACCATTTAAAGAGGGAACTGCATTTTCAAAAGGAGATTTGATTATTTCGATTGATGATACAGAACTACAACTTTCGATACGTGCTCAAAAAGCAGCTTTGTTGAGTACGCTTACGCAAATTATGCCCGACCTGAAAATCGACTTTCCCGAATCGGTAAATGCCTGGGATAATTATCGTAAAAATTTTGATCTTGAAAAAAATCTGAATGAATTGCCTGCCACTAAGTCTGACAGAGAGCGAGATTTTATTGCTTTGAAAAATATCAGTAATCAATTTTATAATATTAAGGCACAGGAAGAAAAACTGCTGAAGTACAAAATTTATGCGCCATTCAGCGGGGAACTTACAGAGGCACTTATCAGCACCGGTTCTGTGATTCGTGCAGGTCAAAAAATCGGAACACTGATGAATAGTGCCCAACACGAACTTCAGACAGCAGTTGCCGTTTCCGATCTCAAATTTGTGAGGGTAGGAGATTTGGTCAATTTAAAATGTACCGATGTAGAAGGAAACTGGACAGGTCGCATTGCCAGAATCTCCGGAACCATCGATACCAAAACACAGACAGTAAAAGTCTTTGTTCAGGTTAGTGGACCAAATCTTCGTGAAAATATGTTTATGACAGGCGAAATAAATGCAAATATCGTAGCAAATGTAATTGAGGTGCCCCGCAAACTCCTGATTGATGATTCAAAGCTATATGCTATTTTGGGCGATTCAATACTCAGCCTTATTCCGGTACAAATAGCGAAAATTTCGGAACAGACTGTAATGCTGCGTGGGGTTCCCGAATCGACCCTGCTGATGAATGAAAGCATAACAACAGCTTTTGATGGAATGAAGGTTAAACCCGTAAAAAAGTAGCAGTTTTAATTGCTGTAATGAACTAAGCGTTTTTTGATCCAAGATGGAAAAAATAATATCCTATTTTATAAAGAATTCTCTGGTTGCCAATCTTTTGATGGTGATTATCTTATTGTTCGGTGCTTACAGTATGCTCAATATGAAATCGACATTTTTTCCGGCTGCCCCTGAAAAAATTATTTTGATTGAAGCTACACTTCTAGGGTCTTCCCCCGAGGAGATTGAACAAGGGGTTGTGCTTAAAATTGAAGAAAATCTTAAGGGACTAACCGGAATTGAAAGAGTATCTTCAGTCTCTTCGGAAAATGCTGCTAGAATCGAAGTGGAAATCATCAGCGGTTATGATATCAATCTGATTAAACAGGATGTTGAAAATGCTGTAAATCAAATTAGCTCATTTCCAGCCGATATGGAAGCCCTGCGTATTTATAAACAGGAGAACCGAAATTTTGCCTACAGTTTTGCCCTGAGTGGAGACGTGCCGCTCAAAACTCTAAAGGAAGAGGCCCGAAAAGTAGAAGATGAACTGAGGGCTACTGGCTTCATATCAAAAATTGCAGTTTCGGGTTTCCCGAATGAGGAGATTGAAATCTCTTTCAGAGAGGATGATTTAATAAAATACCAGATCAGTTTCACCGAAGCTGCTGCGGCTGTTCGTAACGCTAACCTCGAAATCACAGGAGGCCGCGTAAAAGGGGAGAAGGAGGAGCTTTTGCTGCGTGCACGCTCTAAAGGATATTATGCCGAAGATTTAAAAAATGTTCCCGTAAAAACCACTGTCGACGGCTCAGTAATTTACCTTTATCAGCTCGCTGATGTCAAGGACCAGTGGCAGGATAACCCAGCCCGTAGCTTTATAAACTCAAAGCCATCTGTTGTAGTTAATATTTTAAATACCGATGCTGAGGACCTGCTCACAATTGCAGGATATATGGGTGAATACCTGGAAAAGTACAATAAGAAAGGGGGCCAGATAAAAGCTACCATGATACGCGACGGTTCTACTACTCTTAGACAACGTATCGATTTGTTGGTCGAAAATGGAATCATTGGTTTCTTTTTGGTACTTATCTGTCTTGGATTTTTCCTCCACTGGAGTATTGCTTTTTGGGTAGCATCTTCCATTCCATTAGCCTTTGCCGGCATGTTTATTTTTGGATTTACCACAGATTTGACCATCAATGTGGTATCCCTATTTGGGATGATTCTGGTGGTAGGTATTCTGGTAGATGACGGTATTGTAATCAGTGAAAATGTATATGCCTATCACGAAAAAGGTATGTCGAAACACGATGCCGCGGTCAAAGGGACCCTTGATGTTTTGCCTTCGGTGGTTTCCGCTGTGCTTACTACCGTTATAGCCTTTGCACTATTCTTCTTTGTTGAAGGTCGAATTGGTGATATTTTTAGCGATCTGGCAATAGTTGTTATTGTAACCCTACTGATATCATTGGTAGAAGGTATGCTGATTCTGCCAGGACATCTTTATCATTCAAAGGCTTTACAGCGGGATGCAAAGTTAAATTTCATTGAACGTTTTCTTGAATTTCTTCGTAAGTGGATGGATTATCTGCTTATGTTACTTAGAGATAAAATTTATGCACCAATCCTTAAAATTACTGTAAAAGGATACCAGAAAGCACTACCTGTATCAGTAATGTTGGGTTTTTTGATTATCTGTTTTGCAGGCATTGCAGGCGGACATGTAAAAACAACTTTTTTCCCATTTATCGAACGCGACAATGTAGAAGTAACCCTCAACATGCCTGCGGGCACACGCGAAGATATCACTGGTAAATGGCTCGATCTGATTGAAGCAAAAGCTTGGGAAGTTAATGCAATCTATAAAGCCAAAAGAAAAGATGGCAAAGACATTATCGAAAAAATAGAGCGTAACATCGGTCCTGCTAGCTATAGTGGCAAAGTAGGCATTACTTTGATGGACGGCGAAAATCGAAACATTCCTGTACTCGAGATTCAGGATTCTATCCGGAAAAGGGTAGGACCTGTGCCTGGTGCAGAAAATCTTTCCTTCGGAATTTCTTCTTTCTTCGGAAAGCCAATTTCAATTTCTGTTTTGGGTAATGATTATGTCGAATTGGAAGCTGCTGTAAATGCCGTTAAAAAAGAATTGGAAAGTCTGGCTGAGCTGAAAGATGTACTCGATAACAATCAGGCTGGCCTTCGTGAGGTAAATATCACGCTCAACAATAAAGGCAAACAGCTGGGTTTGAATCTTACCGAGGTCATTGCCCAGGTGCGTCAGGGCTTTTTCGGATCGGAGGTACAGCGTTTGCAGCGTGGACGCGATGAGGTACGCGTATGGGTGCGTTACAAAGTCGAAGATCGTTCCAATTTAGGACAATTGGAAAATATGCGCATTCGTTTTGCCGATGGCAGAGAGTTTCCTTTGATAGAAATTGCCAATTTTAGGATCAAAAGAGGCGTGGTCAATATCAACCACCTCGATGGCAAAAGAGAGATCAAGGTCGATGCCGATATTGCCAATAAAAAAGTATCTGTTACAGATATTACGTCAAAACTGAAATCTGAAATCATTCCCCAGATTCAAGCCCAATACCCATCGGTCAATTTCCGTTTCGAAGGTCAGAACAAAGAAAATGAAAAAAGCGCAAAGTCGATTCAGGCCTATGCACCACTTATTTTATTTATTATGTTTCTGGTAATTGCCCTTACTTTTGGTTCAATTGGTCAGGCTGCAGTTGTTTTTGCTACGATTCCTTTCGGATTTATTGGCGTAGTTTGGGGACATTGGTGGCTCGATGCACCCATCAGTTTCTTCTCTGTGCTTGGAATTATCGCCCTCATTGGAATTATGGTTAATGATTCACTGGTATTGGTTGCCGCCTACAATGATAATGTCAAAGAGGGAATGAATACAAACGATGCAGTTTATCATGCTGGCATCTCGCGATTTAGGGCCATCTGGCTAACCTCGGTTACAACTGTATTAGGTTTGGGACCATTGATTCTGGAAAAAAGCATTCAGGCCCAGTTCCTTATACCTATGGCAATTTCAGTGGCATTTGGGTTAATCGTGGCAACACTTATCACACTTTTGCTCTTGCCTTCGCTCATTCTGCTTCACAACCGTTACAAGTGGCTTTTGGCATCGGCCTGGGAGGGTAAGTGGTTGCAGCCAGAAGAAGTGGAATCTGCATTGCCGGGCAGGAAGAATTATTTCTGGCTTTGGATAATTCCCTTCAGTCCAATATTGTTTATGTTGCTAAAATCGATACTTTCTTAACTTAACATTTATTTCATAATATCGGCAGTCAGCCTCCTTCCATTGTTAAGGGCTACTTCTGCCTCTTGTATATTCTTTTGGTTTTGGGTAAATTTGTATGAAATTATTACAGCAATACCCCAAATTCAAAATGAAAAACATAGCACCCGAAGAATTAAAATCGGTTTTATCTAAAGTTATACCCTCTATATATCCATACTGGGTCATGTTGTCGAACGGCACCTTTATAGTTTTAGAGACGGAAATTGCCAGCAAGCGCAACGATCTGAGGAAGTGGATAAATGAGCTGCTGAGCGAGTTTGAACGTTACAAACTCACTGTATTTGCTTTTATTGAGGATGTTGTCCATCTGGGTGGTATAGGTTGGATAGTGACCAACCGCTATGGTGCTTATACCTTTGTTCATTCCAGTGAATTTAATGAATCAGACCCCTCTGAACTGGCCATTTCGGTAAAAGGCTGCCTCAATTTTTTCAGAGACTGTTCCGAAAAGGAGATTATTCACATTGAGGCCCCTCTTTAAATTGTCAAAATAGATCTTCATCATAAAGAAGGCATTAAAACTTGTTTAAGTTTTAATGCCTTTTGTTAATTTAGGGTTACTTTTTAATTTAACGACATAGCCATAACATTCTCATTTGAGAAATGAAACATCAATGGTACAATATGATTGCTCATCATCTTGTTCAAGGGCATCTCTTTCAGAATTTCCAATACATCATCTTCCGTTTCTGCAACTACTATCATCCAGAGTCTGCTGCGGTCTTCAGACAAAGAATAGGAGCGTACTTTTCCCAATGCCATCAGCTCATCTATTTTATTCCGTTGTTGTGGAATTTTAGATAAAAACTTGGGATTCAATACCTCAGGCAAATCAAACTCAACCATATAAAACTGACTCATAGATTCCTTTTTTATTTCATAACTCTAAGTTAAACAATCTTGTTAATTTTTTATACTGTAACTGGTTTTTTATTTTCATTACTGTTCCGCTATCGGCTGTCCGATTCAGGCATAAACCGCTATATTTTAAACTTGATTTTAGCTGCTGAATTTACAATAGCTGCGTTATTTACCCTAAAGCTATTAATTTAGGAATTTTTGGCTAGGATTAAAATACATGTCTTGTAATTTTAAAATATTAATTTATATATAATTGATTATCAATTTTATAATTTTAAGTTGCTTTGTCTTACAATCTGTTTTAGTCTCTTAAAATTTATGCAAATCTGGTAATCGACTACCAGATTTGTATGAAATAAATGATGAAAGTATGAAAGATGAAAGGGTGAAATCCCGATAGCCCCGATAGCTATCGGGGGGAGAAAGGGTGAAAGATTTTTAGCGCAGAAGAGGAAAGAAATGAAGTTTCGCGTAGCGAATTTTTCCAAACGGCCCTCGAAAGCTTTCGGGGCCTTTGAGAAAAACAATAGCAGCGGAGCGCGGTATTTTAATGCCGCTGCACAGCGTTAAATTTTACCACAGAGCGCACAAACCCTCGAAAGCTTTCGGGGTTACACAGCGCAACACAAAGTACGAATTTCGTAAACTTATAATTTCTTCTCGTCCGATAGACGAGATCATAATTCATACTTGGCTAATCTCTGCGCCTCTGCGTAAATGTAGATCAGGTACGTTCTCCGCGCCTTTGCGTGAAAAATAGCCTAGATGAGCGGAAAGGATGAAAGAGCAAGTGCATCGTAGTTTTACCACAAAACCCACAAAGTTTTTTACAGCGTGTAAAAGTCTCAAGTCTAGTATCTTCTAGTATCAAGTCTGGTATCTTTTACTCTCAAGTCTAGTATCTTTTACTCTCAAGTCTACAGTTCACCAATCTTCCTACTCACTGCCAAAATATTCTGAAAAGCAAAAATTTCCTTAAAGATAATTTCTTCATTTTCAAGCGGGAGCAGACCCTTGGGCAGTAGTCGATAGAGACGATATTCGCTTAGTACGCTTTCAAATTCTCTGAAGAAAACCTTGCGCACTGTGTTCATGCTGTTGAATTCAAAAAGTATAACCTTTATTTTTCCGGCAGCAAGGCTTTTTTCGGCGCCCTGCAATACATCGATTTCAAATCCTTCGGTATCAATTTTCAGAAAGTCGATTTCGGAAATCTGATTAATTGCCACAAAATTGTCAAGACTTTCAACCTTTATTTCAATTCTGTGTACATCCGAGTGATGAATATCGGTGATGACCTCCTTGATAAGTGAAGCATGTTCAGAGGCTTCTCCGCTTGAATAATCGAAGATTTCAGCAGTCTCTGTTTTACTACCCAACGCCATTTCAACGCAGTTTATTTTATCCTTCAGTGCCAGTAATTTTTGGAAATTTTGCGGATGCGGCTCAAAACTGTAAATATCGGCATCGGGAAATTTTTCAGTCAATGTTCTTGAAAAGTTACCCACATTGGCACCAACATCAAAAATTACAGATTTCGATTTGATAATCTTTGACAAAAGCTGTTTTATCAGATAATCTTCACCGCTTGCCTTGTCGCTTTCATAGTTCAGAATTCCCATTCCGCGGTAAGCAAGACGAATGAGCATTTTATTGAAACCATAAAACATCTTTCGGGCAAAAATGCCTCTGTATAGGCTGAAAATGAGCTTTTTCATAGCAGATTTATTTATTTGTCAGTTCTTGGTAAAGTTCAATAAATTGACTGCAAATGATAGTTTCATCACAGTTTGCGTCAATAAAGGCTTTGGTGTTTTCCGAAAGTTCTCTGCGATGGCTGATACAATAATCGATGCCGTTTAGAATTTCTTCAGTATTAAATGCGGATGCAAGATAGCCTGTTTTTTGGTGCTGAATCATCTCGGCAATGCCCGAATTATCGAAACCTACCACAGGCGTTGCGCAGGCGAGTGATTCCAGCACGGTATTGGGGTAGTTATCCTCCCGAGAGGTAATGACAAAAACATCGGAAATACTGTACATAGCCGCCAAAGTTTCATCAGCAGATATTTTACCCATTGTTACGATGTTCGGATCTTTTTTCTCGAAATCTCCCGAACCGATGAGCAGGATTTTATATTTTTTTGCTAAAAGTCTGTCTGTAAGAGCCAGAAAGAGATCGATTCCTTTTCTTTTATCGTTGATATCCTCGGCAACATAGAGCAGAATTTTATCATTGGTACTGAACCCGAATTTTGCCCTGAGTGCAGCCAGGTCGGGCCTTGGATAAAATACAGCGCGGTCGAGCAGGTTTCTGATAACCCTGTGGGGATACTTTGAAAAGAGCTCCGATTTAGCCGATAAATTGAGTAGCCATTGCGTGGGAGCAACTATGCTCAGTTGATCGAAATCTTTCAAAGCAGCTTTTTTAATTGTAAGATTCGCATTCAGTTTATGTTCGAATTTAGCTAAATCGAAACCAAACAAATAGTGATAGCCTGCAGAAAAGGGCAGCATATCGTGCAGGGTCCAGACAACAGGCTTGCCAATCTTTTTAAAAAAGCTTTTGTAATCCAAAAACTTTGTAACCCAATGCAGGTGAATGACATCAGCTTCTCTTACAATCGGCACCTTTAAGAGATCAAAAGGTGTTTTTGCTAGTGAAAAGGCCTGATATTTATCGAAACCGGAGGCTATTTTTGATTGAAGTCTGTGAAAAGAATCTTTGAATTTAAAAAACAGTTTATTTTCATGATCGGCATAGCAATGCGCATTTTGTATTCCCTCAACTTTATCTTTCAAAAAAAGAATATGCGACTCAATACCTTTTTTTAGCAGTGATTGGTGCAGTCTGAGTGCAGCTCTACCGGCACCGCCGCCGGCATTTGTAGTGATGTGAAGAATTTTCATGCAGCTTTCTCCGAAACGATGATGCAATTGCTATAAAAACGACCGCGATTTGGCAAAATAGAGGAAAGTATAATGCCTAAAATATTAAAAGGTGCGATGAATATAAAATTGAGCAGCAGTTTGAGGTATTTATTTTGATTCAGATAAAATGAATAAATATTGAAAGCAATCACCTGAAAAAGCGTTTCGATGTCTTTGGTCGATTTGTGCTGTTCCAAAACTGCGAATCCGTTATTTTTAAGAAAAGACGAAAGCCCGTTAATTGAAAATCTTCTGAAATCGTAGGGCATTTCATGCTCCATATACACAAAGGGTACTGTGACCAGCAATTTTCCTCCGGGTTTTAACACACGATGCAACTCTTTGATCATTTCGTCCAGATTTTCTACATGCTCAAAAACCTCACTCGAGAAGACCACATCAAAACGTTCCGATTCAAATGGCAGACTTTTTCCATCGTAGAAAACATCGATGTCTTCATTCTCATGTGGATGGCCTTCGTTTTCATAATCTACCCCAATGTATTCTGAAACATTGTTAAATAAGTCTCTGTATGGTTTTCTGCCGCAGCCAAAATCCAGTACCGAGCCATTGATGGTCGGACAGATTTTTTTTAATTTACGATGCAGCCCCTTTCTTGAAAAATAAAAAGAGTTGATAAAGATGCTGAGAAAATTTGGCGCAAAAAGCTGCTTATGATAGAATTTGAACATAAAAACAGACTTATTTTTTAATCAGAATGCCAATGATGTGCATGGAAATATTTTTGGAGTCGGCACTGAGTCCTTTGAAAAGATTCAATGGCAGGGAAAGAAAAAATCCGGCCGATTTGGAAGCATGCTTTTCTTTTGAATAAAACACACCCGATTTGATTCTTTTATTCAGGTCGATAGGCTCATAATGTACCCCTTCAAGTGTATAATCTGGAAAAAGCACAGGAATTTTCTGAAAAAACTCCTCACTCCAGAGCCCTGCATGATGTGGCGGCAAATTCAAGGTGTTAGACTTATAACTCAGTAAAATGCTTTTATTATTGGGTACGCCAATGATTAGCTTTCCACCTGGCTTGAGATGTTTAGCATACAAACTTAAAAAATCGCCAACATTTGGTATGTGCTCCATCAGCTGGAATGCGCAGATGTAATCGTATTTTTTGTCGGGATTAGCAGCAGAAAAGTCTTCGAAAGCTGTGCAGTGGACAGTAAATCCCTGTTCTTCGAGTTTTTTGGCTGCACTTTGGTTCAATTCAACTGATTCAGTAATACAGTTTTTGGCACGTAGTTTTTTGAGAAAAAATCCAAAACCGGAGCCGATTTCCAAAACTTCAGAACCAACTTTGATGTATTTTTCCGAAAAGTCATAGTCCCATTTTTCGGTTTTGTAGTACCAGTCGAACTTTTCCAGATCTTCATAAAATGCGCTGTCACCAACCACAAAAGGGTAGTAGAAAATATAGTTGGAGTCGAGACACTGATAAACCCCAATTTTTTTATGTTCAGAAAAAAATCTTGTAACGTTGAGGCCGTATTTCTGCTGATAATTTTTTACAAAAAAATCTTCGTTCAGTTCGTCTATTTTTTTAACATTGGCAGAACCTGTGATTGGACTTTTGACAGTATCGCTCATTGTAATTTATTCTTTATAAAATTTTTTAAAACATTAAAGACCAAAAAGATACCTCAAACGGGTAAGCAGGCCCGATGATTTTAGAAAAACATTTTTGAAAGCATATTCATCTGCATCCCGGTTTTGAATTATTTCATCCGGAAATTTTGAGAGCTTGAGTACAGAAATTTTATACCTCGATAAAAAACTGTCGGCTTTGGTATGCGTAGCATTGCTATCGAAACCGATATTTTCTACAAGATTGACATTAGGCAGGGCAGCAAGGCCTTTGTTTTGCCACATACAATAAAGCCACTGATAGTCCCAGGTATTCATTTTACCCGATGCCACCTGTTTTTGTCTGTGCTTGAAATACCTGAACTGCATTTTGTTTTTGGTGTAAAATGGCAAAGCATTGTCGAGGTTATAATGATTTACATCTACCTGATATTTTTGCCAACGATCGCGCCAGCTCGCCCAGCCCCAGATATGACTGTACATAGAGAAAAAGTAATCGGCATCGCCTCTTTTAATGCCATCCTGAAAATTATTTGCGGCAATATGCCAGATGTTTTGATCGTCTTTGTATTTTTCTAGCAAGACCTCGCAGAAAGTAAAAAAGCTTTCATTAGGAAGACAGTCATCTTCGAGTATAATACCACGTTCTACCTGTTCGAAAAACCAGCTGATACCTGAAGAAACTGCCATTTTGCAGCCCATATTTTTTTCACGGAAAAGTGTTTTTAGTTCACAGTCCCAGTCGATTTGAGATAGGATATGCTTTCTTAGTGCATTACATGCTTCGATTTCTGCTTCATTCCTGCCTCCGTCGGCCGAAATAAACAACTGTCTGGGCTGCGCTTTTTTAATAGCCTCAAAAACCCTTTGTGTTGTATCGGGCCGTTTAAAAATTAGGAACAGAACAGGGACATTCATTTTAATATATTTTTTGTAAAATACCGACAAAGAGGTAAATATCAGTATTAAATCGCCGTAAATATATTATACTTTCCCCACTTTTTTCAGCAATGCAGTTAATTTGGAAAAATTATAGGGTTAAAGCAGCGGAATTTCGTTGCCGATAGCCCTGTCACTAAATCTTAGATTATTTACCAATAATTCCATTTGTGCAATATTATTTGCAAAAATAATAAAACCATGGTTGATAAGATTGACGATGCCATTATCTTGTAAGAGGGGGCGGAGTTCTTCAAATTCGCGCAGATCGCCACAGGGATAGTATCGTTTTGTAAAGGGCATCCCATCGATATAACCATGCCCATGAATGATAAAATTAATATTGGGAAAGTTTTTATAAATGTTTACCTGAATTGCAGTATCAACACTAGGTTTTTCCAAACCGAGATATTCAATGTTGTTTTGATACCTGACTTTGACAAAATCGTCGCTGCTGAGTCTTTTCTTATCGCTGTTTCTTCTCGATACCAGCATGTAGAGTGAATCGAGCCGGACGGAAGGAAACATTTTCATACAACGAGTTGAAACATTACCAAAATAACGGCTGCCAATAGCTTCGAAATTATCGGCCACAATTTTATTCAGTTCCACCAGTTTTTCCAATTCATCAGGGTATTCCGGAAACTCAAATTCGGCAGCTTTTGTAGCTGTTCTGATCGATGAATTTGTCCATGCAGTTAATTCAAGCATTTTTTCTGCAAGCAAGTTTAGTTCACTTGTTTTAATCCAGCAATTGCCCAATGCATCTATAAGCTTAAAAGAGAAAAGATTATCTTCTTTTGAAATTGCTAAAACTGCATTTCCGTTCATACGGAAAATTCGGGCAATGGCATCAACTTCGCTTCGGTTTTCTCTCAGCACCTTAGAACAAAAAAGTAGGGCGCCTCTTCCTTTTTGGGGATATATTTTTTCTATATCATTCGAAATGTTGGGCATCCAAATGACTACATCATAATCGGAACAATGCTTAGCAGCATGTGATATTTCTGATATATTGCCACCATTCAGGGCTGTTGCATTTTCGAAAAACTTCGCCAATTTTGTAATGATAGAGGAGCTTTTTGGAGTTTCACCAAAATCACCACCTACGATTAATGCTTTCATAAGCTTTGTATTAAATTGTCAGTATACAATCGTAGCAAAACCCTTTATTTCTTCAATTTCACCCCTTGGCCCTTTAAATCGTACGACAACCACATAAACACCTGCCTGACAATACTCACCGCTATTGAATTTTCGACCATTCCAGGCTTCATAAGGACTATTGTTTTCATAAATTCTTTCTCCCCAACGGTTGTAAATACTCATGTTAAAATCCTGAATGTACTGGAAATAACCGGCACCCATATAGTCGTCATTTTTGCCATCATTGTTTGGTGTGAAAGCATTGGGTAGAAAATAACTGAATTTTGGAATGATGTCGAGCACTGCCTGAGCAGTATCGGTACAGCCGTTTTGATGAAAAACTACCTGAGTGACAGTAATTTGACCTGTATCTCTGTAGACATGTCGTGGGTTTCTCTGACTTGAGCTATTCCCATCTCCAAAATTCCAGATCCATAGTCCGGCCCTTTGAGAGGAATCGCTAAATTGAACTGTGGAATTATAAATGTTTAAATCGGTACCATTAGGACTAAAAGAGAAACCAGCAACAGGAACTTCCAAAGCGGTATGCGTACTACTGAAAGTGTCGATACAGCCTATTGGCGAGCGTACAATTACTTGCAGATTGTAAATGCCAGGATTTTCATAAACTACTTGAGGAGCAGCCTCTGTACTAGTTCTACCATCACCAAATGTCCAGTTAGTACTGTAGCCATTACCTGGATAAGGATTCGGATCGGCAGCGGGCACAATATGCGGCACGCAGCCTCTGCTATTGGCCAAACCGATTGGAAAAACAGGCTGCGGGCGCCAATATAGGTTGGCAGTAGAATCATCCGTACAACCATTGTCATCAACAATAGAAAGTGTAATGGTATAATTTCCCGTATCGGGCCAATTGTAGCTATGAAAGGCAAGGGGAGCAGTGCTGCTGTCGCCATCGCCAAAGGTCCACAAAGTCCCGTTCAAAACTCCTTGTGCTGATGGAATAGACAGATTTCTGAAACGTACAGGATCAAGTGCACAGGGGTCAAAAGTCGCATCGAAAACGGCTCTGGGAATACCATTGGCAATAATAGTATCTCTGAAAGTTTCGGTACAACCCGAAGCTGTAACAACAGTTAAAGTAGGATAGAAGATACCTTCTGAATTATAAACATAACTTGTATCAAAAACAGTGGAGGTCTGTCCGTTGCCAAAATTCCAGAAGAAATTATATCCCGGAAAATTATTCAGCTGATTATTATTGAAGTTGATACTGACAGGAATACAGGCTTCTTCATTGTGTGATTGAACCGGGAAAACAGGAGCGGGGAAATAGGGGATGGTTCTTCTGATGGTATCGCGACAACCGTTAATATCAACAATATCCAAATTCACAGTGTAATTTTGTCTCGGTGTATAGGCTATGAGCGAATCTGTTATTGAGTAGCCAAGACTAGCTGTCCCGATGTCGAAATCCCAATTCCACTGCGTAATAGAATCTCCTGCCAGATTTTCGAGCGAACGGTCATTGATAAATACCCCACTGAAACTGCAGGAATCATATCTGAAATCGAAATTAGCTGTAGGATTTTGATGAACTATAATGGTATCGAAAAAATCTCCGGTACAACCAGTTGGTGATAGAATGAAAAGTTGTACTCGGAATGTTCCAAATTGTTGGTAAGTATAAGTAGGACTTGCTGCCGTGGAACTGCCGCCATCGCCAAAATTCCAAGTAGTTGTATAGCCATTGAGCGGATAGGAATTATTTGTAAAATTAACAGTCAACGGTTGGCAGCCTACACTGTCGCTGACGTCCACCGCAACTATTGGAGCAGGAAACCAGGCTACATTTTGAGTGAGCGTGTCGGTACAGCCATTAGCATCTGTAACTACCAGGGATACATTAAAATTTCCGGAGTTTGTATACAAATGTGAAGTATCCTGAGCATTTAAAGCTGTTCCGTCGCCAAAATTCCATTGCCAGTTAGTAAGCGGAATTCCAGCTCCATTTGGCGTGGATATTTCGTTAAAACTTACAGCACCAATTACACAGGGATCGAAACTAAAGTTAAAATTAGCATTCGGTAGCTGAAAAACTTCAATCGTATCCCGGAAGGTATCGGTACAACCTAAAGGTGAGGTAATTACAAGGGATACAAAATAAATGCCCGGGCTGGTATAGCTATGTGTTGGACTTGCCTGTAAGGAGCCATTTCCATCCCCAAAATTCCAGACAGTACTATAACCGTTGATAGGGTAGGATTGGTTATCAAAAAACACTGTAAAAGGAGAACAGCCTTGCGGGGCAGTAATACTTACATCTATAACAGGTTTGGGGTACCAATAGATGCTGTCGGCAACGGTATTGGTACAACCGTTTGCATCTGTAACGGTTAGATTTACAGGATAAGTACCAGCAAACTGATACAAATGTGATGGATTTTGTAATGTAGATGTAGTTCCGTCCTCAAAATCCCAAAACCAGCTTACAATAGCTGTGCCAAGGGTATTAGGCGTGGAGGTATCAATAAAATCGACTGCTTCATACACACAACTGTCATAAGTGTAAGTAAAATCAGCTGTGGGTCCTTCAAAAACGCTGATCAGGTTTATACTGTCAAGCCTCGATATACAGCCCCAGGGAGATACATGCTGCAGACTGACCGTATAATTTCCAGGATTGGGATAGGTATGCGTAACTGTTGGACTTTGAATAGATATGTTCCCATCACCAAATGACCAAAGTGTAGAATATATTGGTAAGAATGGAAATGAGCTATGCGTAAAAGTGGCTGTGTGTGGCTCGCAACCATCAGGATCATTAACTGAGAAAATTGGCCTTGCTGGCGGGAACCAATCGACGGGTAAGGTAAAGCTATGAACGCAGTCGTTTGTATCGGTCATTGTTAGACTTACAGTGTATGAACCTGCATTAGGGAATAGATGTGTAGGATTCTGAAGGTTTGAAAAACTGCCATCTCCAAAATCCCATAGCCATTCTACAATTGGTGCAGATGGGTCGGTGATTGTCAAATCAGTAAACTGAATTGGAGGCAGTGCTGGATTACAGGAATCGATTGTAACTAAAAATCGTGGTACAGCAGGTGGATACACATTAAGCGTAATATCTGCGGTATCGGTACAGCCTACCTGTCCCGGATTTACAACCAGAAATCCATTATAAGTACCGGCACCCGGAAATGTAATAGTCGGATTGGTATTGTTAGATGTTGCAAAACTACCATTATTTAAGTCGAAAGTCCATTCGTAAGCAGTGATTAGCGACTGTGGCTGCGCTGTACTCTGGTTAATAAAAGTGATGACATTATTGTTACAAGTATTGACAATAAAAGCCTGGCCGCTGACATCGATCGAATCGGATTGAATGGCTGCCTCTAATGTCGAAAAACAGTTCACAACGTTAAACTGAAAATCACGCATGGTGGTACTCAGTAAAACTCCATTTGAATTAAATTCACGAACACAAACACCTACAACGTACTGGCCTGTTTGAGTTGGTGTTCCCGTCAATAAACCTGTACTTGAATTGATACTGACGGCAGGATTTGCCGGCATAGGAAAAGCTGAGCTGAATCCCGGCGAAAAAGGAATTGGCGTGTAGGGCGGTGCAGAGGGCGGATTTGGCGCAGGTACTGCCTGAGAACCACCATTTACAGGGTCACAAAGTGAGTAAACCAATGTATTTCCATTAGCATCGGTTGCGGCATGGTTAAAATTTATTGGCTGATTGCGGCAAATTACAATTGGCGGATAGTTTATAAAAACCGGGCTACTATTGCAAGCCTGCTGTGCCGTACCTGTTAAAGTAATGGAATAGGTTGCACCTACAGCACCGGGATTGATGAGGTTATTGATGGTTTGGTTGCGACAGCAGCGCTGATAAGCAAAGGTATATCCTGCAGCATCGAAAGGAAGTGTTACAACTGTGGTGTAAACAGCTTCTTCCACTCCAACTGTTCCTGGTGTCACAGTTAAACATGGATTGCTGAGGTCTATTGGGGCATTTGTAATGACCGGATTATTGAGCTGCAATGTCTGAAAAACTGTTGTTGAAGCTCCTGCATAAACCCCAACAATTGCTGGATTATCGAAAGGAGCCTGACCGTTGATGGCATCGCGATAAACTCTAAGGGTTATGCGCAGCGTTATCGTATTATTGATCGCATTGAATCCCTGGCATTGATAACTCAAAACACCCCCTACAATATGCGTAGCATTAGCAGTGCAAGCTGTCAGAATTATCAAAAGCAATATATTGTAGAAGTTTTTCATTTATTTATAAATCAATAATCTTTCCTGGATTCAGGATAGCGTTTGGATCAAATACTTTTTTTATAGAACGTATTAAATTCAATTCTGTTTTTGAAAAAACAATGTCAAGATAAGACTTTTGTACCAAACCTATTCCATGTTCGCCAGATATTGTTCCTCCAAGTGATTTTACAACCGTAAAAATTTCTCGTATTCCCTTCGTAAGTTCTGTATTCCATTCATTATCAGTCATATTGCCTTTCAGAATGTTTACATGTAAATTTCCGTCGCCCGCATGTCCATAGCAGACGGACTCAAAGCCATATTTTAATCCAATTGCTTTTATTGATGTTAATAATTGAGGCAATTCTGCCCTGGGAACGACGGTATCTTCTTCTTTATAAACAGATGTTTTCTTGACAGCATGGCCAACATTTCTTCTCAATTTCCAAAGCTCGTTTTTCTGACTTTCGGTATCGGCATATAATAGCTCTGTGCAATCAAATTTTTCGAGTACATCGTTTATTTTTTCGCAATCAGCCTGCAATGTTTCAAGGTAATTTCCATCCACTTCAATAAGAAGTTGCGCGGCTGTTTCATCTTTTATCTTAATGTGATAAGCCTCCAGAAAAGCTATTGCTTTGTCAATTGCTGATCGTTCCATAAATTCAAGTGCCGAGGGTGTAATACCTGCTCTGAAAATAGCAGAAACAGCTTCACAGGCTGCTTCACTGCTTTTGAATGAGGCCAGCATCAGAAGATTATGTTTGGGATGAGGTATGAGCCTTAGTTGTATTTTTGTAATGATTCCTAATGTGCCCTCCGAACCAACAAAAAGTTGGGTAAGGTTATAGCCGGTTGAGTTTTTTAGCGTATTGGCACCAGTATTAATAATTTCGCCATTGGCAAGTACAACTTCAAGATTCAGCACATAGTCCTTTACAACCCCATATTTTACTGCTCTTGGTCCACCCGAATTAGTGCTAACATTACCTCCAATAAAGCAAAAAGCCCTGCTTGCAGGATCGGGAGGGTAGAAAAGCCCCATTTCTTTTACTACATTCTGTAAATATTCAGTGATTACGCCTGGTTCTACTGTGGCTTGCAAATTTCTTTCATCAATAGAAACGATTTTATCGAATCGTTCCATCGATACAACTACTGAATCTTTCAAAGGGATAGCTCCCCCTGCTAGGCCGCTTCCTGCTCCCCTTGCTGTAATTGCAATTAGGTTTTCGTTACAATATTTAAGAATTTGAGCAATTTCAGCAGTGTTTGAGGGCTTCAGCACAATGCCTGGCATGGACTTTATATCTTCAGTTTCATCGTGACCATAATCCTGTAGATGCTCCAAGATACAATGTTCGACTCCAAGGATGGCTTTGAAAAAGTCAATATCTTTTTGGTCAATGCTTTTGTACATGTCTGTTTGTTTTGAATCTACAAAAATAAAAAAGTCCCCAAACTTTTGGTTTGAGGACTTTCGAAAATATTTTATGATTTATTTTACGATGTCGGCAGAAAGAAAATAAAGTTCCATGTCATTTTTTACGTTACCGTAGATTTCAACTGCTGAACTGTATCCTTTTTTTAGCTCGGCAAAGTTGCTGTCGAATTTAATTTTAACAAACCCTTTTTTGCCAGGTTGAACAGGTTTTCTCGACCAATCGAGCGGCTCTGTACAAGTGCATCCACCCTGAACAAAATCAATTTTAAAGTCTTCCTTTCCTGTATTCGTAAATTCAAAAGTCAATTCTCTTGATTCACCAAATTTGATAGCTCCGAAATTGTGTTCCTTTTTATCAAATTTAATACTGGTTAGGACTCTTTTTTTAGTTTCGGGTTCAGTTATTTTTTTTTTCGGTGGAAACAACTGTATTTTCAGTATTGCTTCCATTGTCGCCCAGAGCACCTTCTCCTTTGATAATCTTGAATTCGACGCGGCGATTTAGCTGGCGTCCTTCAGGGTTATCTTTTCCATCAGGATTTTCGTTTGGAGCAACCGGCTCGTTTTCACCAAATCCTTTTGGAATCATTCTCGACTTTTCAATACCTTTATTAGTCAGGTAATCCATAGCAGAATTAGATCGATTTTGAGAAAGCTGATCATTGTATGTGTTTGAACCATGCGCATCTGTATGTCCGCGTACTTCAACCACCATGTCAGGATGATCCTTCAGGATAGTTGCAATCATATCCAAGGTGTCGGCTGCACCCTGACGGATATTAAATTTGTCATAATCGAAGAGTATATTAACAAAGATTGGAGGTGGAGTGAGGTAAAGCTTTTGGACATTTTTCAAGTCGGCTTTAGCAACTGTTTTGCTCTCACCTACAAAACCCTGAAGACGTGCTTGAATACGAACATCATTGCTACGACCGATTTTAAATTCGTGACGGTTGCTGCCAACGGTTGATTCTTTTAGGATTTCATTATTAGCGCCGTAAACAATTACACTAACACCACCGAGTGGCTCATTTGTTTTTTTGTTGTAAGTTTCAACAATTAGGCCCATTTCTTTTAGGGTAGTTTTATCTTCCCAAGCCATAGGGTTATCAATTGTACCGAAACGTTTTTCAAGTGCAGGACGGCGTGCATCGATGTTAGTTTTGGCACCACTTTCCCAGCCATCTTTTTTGGCTACAACTTCATATTCTTTACCTTGTTCAAGCATAAAAGTATAGTTGTTTCCGTTGGCATTGCTTTGTTCATCTACAACTTTACCAGTAGATTTTTCGATGAGTTGAACAACTGCACCATTCACAGGAGCATTACCTTTTTCCTGATCGTATACTTTGATAGCAAGTTCAACATCGCATCTTTCAGGCATCAATACAGAGAAAATATCATCGGTAGAAGTTTTCTTGCCGGGTACAGAGGTTGTTCCTTCGCGGTTAGAAATGAAATAACCGTAACAGTCGTCTTTGCCTTCGCGGTTGATGATAAATGCAAACTCGTCAAGACTAGTGTTGAAACCGGGGCCCATGTTGGTTACTTCTCCCCAACTGCCTGTTTTTGAGCGCTTGCTGGTGAACATATCAATACCTCCGAAGCCAGGGTGGCCGCTGGATGCAAAGTAAAGATTGTTATCGCGGCTGTCATAGAAAGGATATGAATCGTCACCTACTGAGTTTACAGCTTCGAGGTTGAGCGGTTGGCGGGTAGTTCCATCGGCATTGATTTCAGCGTACCAGATATCAAAACCACCTTTACCACCAGGCATGTTTGAAGAGAAGAAAAGTACTTCTTTGCCATCAATTTTACCAACTGCTGGGTTCTTACAAGTGTATGAATCATTGTTAAAGTCTAGTTGAACAGGCTCACCTACAGTAGTGCCATCAAAAGATGCAAAATAAATTTTACTGTTCTCAAGTACATTACCTATGAGTTTTGCACGAACAAAATAGAATTTACTCATGTCGGCACTGAAAGTAGGATTAACACTGTGCGACCCTTCTTTGTACAGTACATTTGGATTGAACTCAGTTGCTTTACCCCATTCTTTGGCATTGCCGTCATAATCGGAAGAGAAAATTCTTACATATTTTACTCTTGGATCTGCCTTTTCTACAAAGATGATGGTATCGCTGCGAAGTGAAGAGAAAATCATTTTGCTTCTGCCAACCGGGTAAGCAAAATTTTCCATCAGTGCAGAGTTAATTTCTTTACCGGCATTTTTGATTTTCAATTCTTCTTTCGATTTTGTTCCTGCAGACTGAGCCATTTTGGCACCGTCAATTTCTATGCGGGCAAGAGCTTTGTATCTGTCGGCCTCTGTTCCATCGTACTCATTTCTGAATTGTTCATAAACAGGAATACATTCTGCATATTTGGCATTCAATTTCATTGAATAGGCATAGTACCAACGCGCAAGCTTAAAGATACCTTCTTTGTCTGCATCTAAAACTTTTTTAAACCAGACTTCTGCATCCGTATAGTCACGAAGCATTAAATAGGTGTAAGCAACATCGTATGTAGCTTTGGCATCGTTTGGTTTTTTGTCATACACTTTCATGTAAAGGTCTAACGCATTCCAAGTATCGTTTTTGCCAAGATTTTCATCGGCCAGGGTTTCCAATTTTTCAACCGGTTGTCCGACAGGTGGTTGTGCCCAGTTGTGTGTTAAGGCCAACATGAAAGCAAATGCAATTAAAATACAATTTTTCATTGTTTTTAAAATTATTGTGATTTATAATAATTTCATTGAATAACAAGCTTTTACAGCAAGAATTAGAAGCGAGGGTTGTAAAGAATTTCTTTTACAGCCATTTCTTTGTAAATTTTGGCAATATAAGAAAGTCCGAATTCGAAGCCCATTGCTCTTGGATTTGTTCCGTTGTAATTGTTGTTTCCGCTAAGGCTAAGACTAGATAGGTTGAAATCGTAAGCTACACCCAATGTAAGACCTTTGAACTCGAATCCTACACGGCCAAATGCAGCATCACCAATTCTGTAACCACCACCAAATAATAGATTTACATCTTTAGTGTTGGTAAAGTGGTATACTGCCAAAGCCTGAGCATTCATTTCAAAGACTTTAGCCATTATTTGCATAAACATCATTGGACGAATACTGAACTGATTGCCTAAAGAGAAGTTGGTTTTAACAGAACCTATAATATTTGTAGGCAGTCTGTATTCAGTGCCAAAGGTTAATTTAGGACGCGTAAAGTGATTTGCTGCTGCGGCTACTTCAATTCCCCAACCTGTACCACGATGGGCAAGCATCAATCCTCCTGAAAAATCTGGTGCGCTTACTGTTGGTGAGCTAGAGTTGTAGGTTATATCATCCTGGTCGATATTGCCTTCCAGTTCTTCACCCCAAAGGTAATCACCCTTAGAAGAAACCTGATAAATACCTCCTTTCAAACCAAAAGATAATCTGGTTCTTCCGCGTTGTCCGAGGCCTAAGTGGTAAGCCAAAGCTAATTCAGCACGCATTGTATTCAAATTACCAACTTTGTCATTGTAGAAATTAAGACCGGCACCCAACCAGCTTTTCATTTCACGTCCGCTTTTGGGCGGAATGCCCAATGCAACATCTGCATAGGCATTAGGTGTTTGGAAACCACCAAATTTTGGATCAAGACCTGTGCCATTTAAACCCAAACCTTGCCATTGGCTTCTGTAAATACCGCCAATGCGGAATGTCCCGGAATAATAACCTGTATAAACCGGATTGAGGTTAATGGGTGACATATCAAACATAGTGAAGTGAATGTCCTGAGCAAAAGTAACTGTTGCTGACCCCATTAAAAACATGAGCATTAAACCCTTGAAGATTCTCATTGTTGCTTTAGTTTTTTAGTAAAAAATCTCTTATAAAACTTTGAATTTGTGAATTTTATGCAAAAAATTAAATAGCAAAATACAATCCTGGCATTCAATTTTCATGTAGCATCGTGGTAAATATAAGTAAGTTTTTTTTAATTAGAATAAAATTGAATAAACTTTTAAAGAATTTATTTGTAAGTTTTTGGTAATACTGATGTTAAACCCAATTATTTCGTTAAAACTTCGTAATAGTGATATAAAATATGTTAAAAAGTAAATATATTGAAAGCGTTTTAGTCACAACTATGGTGATCGAAAAAAGTTGACTGAGTTGCATTATCTTGTATAGTGCATACAATGTGATTGAGCTTTAACAGAATTTCCGATGCAATAATTGTGATTATATCTGTGTTTGTAAAGCAAAAAAAAAGGACTATCTTATAGTAAGACAGTCCTTTTTTATGTTAAGTTGTTTCTTTTATGGAATCAAATCAGAGGCGTTCCTCATCGTAACTTGTTTTGTTGTATTAAACTGTCCTATTATACCTATTACATCGAAAGGAGTGGCAGGAACAGTACTTCCCGAGAAAGTAGCAGCTGTACGCGTGTACAATGTGATTGAACCCGAACCGTCACTAATGACAAGATTTCCACCTGCAGCGCCAAAAGTTGGTCCGCCAGATGTTATTGAACTAATATTGTCGATTCTTACCAAAGTCGATTCCCAGATTTCAGAATTGGTGTTTATTTGTGCCAATGTTGCAACTCTTGGGCTAACACTATTGCCCGTAGAAACCGTGGTAGCAGTTGTAAGGGCAAGACCGCTTACTTGTAAAAGCCCGTTAAATTCCTCTAGTGTTGCTCCGCTAATATTGATTTCAACTTTGTCTCCAAGATTCAGTGTATGATTTGATGTAAAACGAACTGTAACGCCAAAACCTAAAGAGTCTTGGATTACAGCATTTTGAGAGACAACGTTTCCATTAGCTCTGTCAGAAATTACAACCCCCCTGATTTTAAGATTTCCACTAACATTACCTGTGGCTCCGGTAAACTGCGCGCGAACATCTTCGATATTTTCTAAAGTTGCTCCACTTCCACAAGGTGTTCCTCCTGTTACGTCAACAGCTGGATCTCTCAGCTGAACCTGATAAGTGGTAAATTGACCCATGATACCAACAACCTCTAGTGTTCCGCATGGTACGGGATTAGCAGCAAAACTTGCTGTAAAACGTGTGAATAAATCAATAGTACCTGTGCCGTCTGTTAAATCAAGACCACCGGAATAAGTAGTAGATCCGCTGATGCCAGCATTCACAATTTTCACCAATGAAGATTCGTAGGTCTCAGGATTTGCCAAAAGGTTAGCTACGGTTACGGTTGTCGGTGGAACCACATTGCCGGTTGATACAACAGTTACAGATCCGCTTGGGATATCTTCCAACTGCATTAGACCACTGAATTCTCCGAGTGTAGCTCCATCTAAAGGAATTTCTACCTGGTCTCCTTCATTAAATGTATGTGCCGATGTAAAGCGCATCGTAATACCGCCGCTTGCATCCATCACAACCATATTTTGACCAACAATATTTCCTGTTGTGCGGTCTGAAATAACATAGGCATTGATTTTTGAATTTGTCGGCACCGAACCGCCAAAAGCTGCACGAAGGGTAGAAATAGAAATAAGGTTACCACCTACAGATATGGTGCAACGATTTCCGTTCAATGCATTAACATCATCTGTATCGCGTATGTAAAGTTGAGCATCTGTACCAAAATTGGTGTGAATGCCTACTGCTTTGCCATTACCACCAGGCGTTAGGTCTGATGCAAAAGTTGCATAACCTGAACTTCTGAGAATGATAGCATTTCCATTACAATCCTGTATACTGCGATTCAATGAAGAAGAAGTGACAGCATCTGCATAGGTTTGTCCGCTATCCGCCGCGGCAAATTGTACATCGTTGAGTTCAACCAGCATGTTGCGGTACCTTGTGCTATTTTTAATGTCAAGTATACTTACTGATTGTGGTGTTACTGTTTGATCTTTTGGACCACCAACAAGAAATTTCGAAAGCATTCCCTCTGGAATTCTGTCACCGGCATCATTAATAGTAAGCTGATGATTTCCTTCATAATCGCCAACAAATAAATCTTTACATTTTACCCATACTTTTCTGCCAACAGGATATTCGGCGTAAAGATTACTTAATTCTATACGAATTTCAATGCCAGCACTATCGTCCTGAATAATAAGCTGTTTGAAAAAATTACCTGCTTCATCGGAGGATACGACAATGCCCTCAACAACAAGAGAATCTGTTATTAATGTTGCTGTATTTCCAATTGTATGCAATGCTTTGATTTGGGAAATTGTTGCATTTGGAATAATAGTAGGATATTCCTCTACTGGTGGTTCGTCGAAACGTTTTTTACAGCTCTGAATGCTACTGCCCAATAAAAGTGCTGAAAGGAGTACAGCTGTGAAGCGAATGATGTTCTTTTTCATAATATGTGTTTGATTGATATTATTTTAATATTTGTATCCAATTAAATAGGTAAACGATAAACTATACTTGCGAAATAATTGATTCCTAAACCATAGTTATATCGAGTAGGGAAGCTTGAAGGGTCGTTGTTCTCAAAATTGAAACGTAACTGTTCAAATCCACCAGTGAGGATATTTCTATTGTTCAGGATGTTATTAACACCAATGTTGACATAAATAAAAGATGTTTTTTCTCCGACTTTGACTCTGAATGATTTTCCGCCAAAAATATCAATGGTAAATGCATTAGGCAATTGCTCCTGAGCAAGAATAGCATCCCATTGAGCGGATCCTGGCTCAACAAATTGCTGCTGGTATTGTGGATTATTAACTGTAGATACAGCTTCTATGGTTCTTCTGTCTGGATTTACATCAACAAAATTGCGCATCGTGTAGTTAAAGTTGACATTCAGGAACCAATATTTTGGCGAGCTGTAATTTACACCAAAGTTGTAAGCCATCTGTGGTGAGCCTGCTACATAGGCATTTTTCATATAGGCTGTTTTGGAATTTACAACTGTATTGGGGTCATTGTCGAGATAAACCTT
>CAMDAB010000022.1 GCA_945888475.1 Saprospira grandis DSM 2844
GAAGGTGGCAGACACCAAAAAAGAGTTGAAAAAATTGATATAGCCCTTTGATCATGCAGACCTTAGAACTCACAAAAAAAGATGGCTTTGCGATCCTAAAACTGCATCGCGGTTCGGGAAATGCCATCAACCTGCAAATGATGCAGGAACTTTCCGATTTTTTTCAAAATGCTGAAAATGATGCTGAAATCAGCGGCGTAATTTTGACGGGCAATCCCGGAATCTTCACTGCCGGATTAGATGTGGTTGAGCTTTATAGTCTCGATAAAGAGGGTTCTTATGCTTTTTGGAAAAGATTTGTAGACCTGGCCACTGAACTTGTCGCCTTTTCGAAACCGCTTATTGCTGCTATTCCGGGCCATAGTCCCGCTGGCGGTTGTGTCTTTGCCTGCTGTTGCGATTACCGTGTAATGGCCGAAGGTGAAAATTACCGCATCGGTTTGAATGAAATTCCCGTGGGCATCGTTGTGCCGGAGCGAATTTTGCATCTGTATGGTTTTTGGGTGGGCATCAGAAATGCTTATCAGTTCCTCATGGAAGGCCGCCTGCTCACGCCCGAAGAAGCGCTGCGCGCCCATCTCATTGATGAAATCACTGAGGCAGATGAAGTAATGAACCGCGCCGAAATTCAAATGCACAAATACCTGAAACTGCCACAACAGACCTGGCGCATGAGTAAGGTCAATCTCCGTCAGGGCCTGCTCGAAAAAATCCAGGTCGATTTCGATGCCTCCTACGGCAAAGCAATGGAACAGTTCTGGTCGCCCGAAAACAGAGCGGCGATGGGTAAATTGGTGGAAAAATTAAAAAAATAAGACTGCTAAGTATCTTTTAACTAAGTTGAAAATACGCAACATTGCGTATTGCATGCACTTATAAAGTTAACGAATTTTGTGCTATCAATAATTTACATAATTTGAAAGCTATGAAATATTTTTTGTTAAATCTTTTAAGTGCTTTATCGCTCTCCTTGATTGCCCAGACTATTATCGTCGATGAAAACTTCGACATGGACAATAAAAAATGGGTAATTGAAAAAGGTGACAAGGTAGATTATTTACTAAAAAAAGGAAATTATACCATTAAACCGCATACTGACGGAAGTTACTGGACAAAAACTGTTTATGAAGAACTGGATTTAGATGCAGATTTTAGCATTGAGACCTCCCTTAAAGTCAATGGCAAATCAGATGCAAGTTATGGCTTGATTTGGAATATTGGTGAAATTCATGAGACTAATATAATTATACAGGGAAATAAGATAAAGATCAAGATAAACTATCCAAACACAAGGGGCAATACAAGCGTCGTGGATTGGAAAGAGGCCGGCATTTCTAAAGGAAAATATGTTAACATTAAAATTGAGAAAAAAGCCAATATTTTGAGCTATTATATTGATGGTAAAGTTTTTTACAAGTATGGAAATAATGGGGTTAAAAACTATTATTCTAAGAAAATCGGTTTTTTCGTTGATAAGAAAAGTGAGCTTTCTGTTGACTATTTGAAAATTAACAATTATCCTGCTACCCAGGTAAAAACAATAGAAAATTACGATGCTTCCATTAAGTTGGAGAAATTGGATGAAAATATCAACTCAAACGACAATGAAAGTCTACCAAGAGTTTCACCTGACGGAAATTACCTCTATTGTATCAGAACTAGTAAGGAGAATGTAGGTGGTTCCGAATTTGAGGATGTATGGTATGCTCAAAAAAAGGAGGATGGTCGCTGGTCTAAATTAACTAACATAGGTAGTCCGATAAATAATCGCGCGCATAATTTTGTCATTTCGGCCTCGCCCGACAACAATTCCTTGCTGATTGCTAATACCTATAATGCAGATGGTAGTCCCAATGGTCCAGGGCTTTCAATATCATACAAGATAAATGGAAAATATCAGGTGCCGCTGAGTCAGGAGATTAAGGATTATGTCAATATCAATAAATTGGTTTCCTTTTTCCTATGTAATGACAACAAAACGCTGTTGATGGCCATTGAAACCGGAAATGGAATGGGCGAGAAAGATCTCTATGTCAGCTTCCTGCTAAAAGAAAACAGCTGGTCGAAACCGCAAAGTCTGGGTTTAGTTGTGAACAGCGATTGCGACGAACATTCGCCCTATCTTTCCGCCGATGGAAAGACCCTTTTCTTCTCTTCGACCGGTCATTATGGTTACGGTGATATGGATATTTTTGTATCCGAACGCATTGGGGATGGCTGGGACAAGTGGACAGAACCACGCAATCTTGGACCGAATATTAACAGTGAAGGAATTGAAACTGGCTATTTTATGGCTGCTAAGGGTGACTTTGCCTACCTGAGTTCAAATGGAGATATTTGTAAAGTAAAAAATCCGGCCTATGTTGAGCCGGTCATCATCCTAAGCGGAAAGGTTTTTGACAAAAAAACAGGCCTTCCTATTGGCGCAGCTATCACTTATTCTAATCTTTCGGATGATAAAACATTGGGTACGGCCAATTCAGATAATGTCACAGGTGATTACAAAATTGTACTACAAAAAGGCAAGGCATATGGCTTTATGGCCAATAAAAATGAGTATTATTCCATTTCGGAAAATATCGATTTGACCGATCTGAAAGAATATAAAGAAATCAAAAAAGACCTCTATTTATCTCCCATAGTGCGTGGTGAGCCTATACGTTTGAATAATATTTTCTTCGAATTTGCTAAATCGGTACTCAAAGAGGTATCTTTCCCTGAACTGGACCGATTGGTAGGAATTTTGAATAAAAATCCAGAGTTAAAAATCGAAATCGCCGGACATACCGATGATGTGGGAACCGATGCTTCGAATCAAACCTTGTCGCAGGACAGAGCCCAATCGGTGGTGAATTATTTACAGTCGAAAGGTATTAACATCTCCCGCCTTTCAGCCAAAGGCTATGGCGAAAGCAAGCCCGATGTGCCTAATAACAGCGATGAGAACAGGGCTTTTAACAGAAGAGTTGAGTTTAAGATTTTATAAGGCATAAATCAAAAAGGGTTCACCGATAATTTTCAGTGAACCCTTTTTCTATTGATTTTCATCTTTATTTTTCTGCTCATTTTCCTGAGCATCCCTTTCTCTTTCGTGTTTTCTGATTGCCTGCATTTCTTCGTCTTTTTCATAGGCATTGATAATGGCTTTTACCAAACGGTGACGTACCACATCGCCGGTTTCGAGATACACAACGCCGATGCCTTCGATGTTATCGAGCAGGCGTAGTGAACGGAAAAGGCCCGAGCGTTGATTCTTGGGCAGGTCGATCTGTGTAAGGTCGCCGGTGATAATGCATTTGGCACTTGGTCCCAGACGGGTGAGGAACATTTTCAGCTGCATTTCGGTAGCATTTTGCGCCTCATCCAAGATTACGAAGGCGTTGTCCAAAGTTCGTCCACGCATAAAGGCCAGCGGAGCTACTTCTATAATACGATTGGTCATAAAATTGGTCAGCTTTTCTGGCATGATCATGTCGTCGAGCGCATCGTATAAGGGACGCAAATATGGATCGATTTTGTCTTTGAGGTCGCCAGGTAAAAAGCCTAGATTTTCTCCTGCCTCCACGGCAGGACGTGTAAGTATAATTCTGCGTATCTGATTGTTTTTCAATGCCTTTACGGCCAATGCTACAGCTGTGTATGTTTTTCCGGTACCGGCAGGACCAATGGCAAAAAGTATGTCATTGATTTCGGACAGTTCAACAATTTTCTTCTGGTTTTTGGTACGGGCAACAATGGCCTGTCCGGTTCTGCCATAGAGAATGATATTTTTACTGTCGGTCTTTAGCTTGCTTTCGAAGGGATTTTCTCCGTTGAGCAGGTTTTGAACGGCCTGAGCATTCAGTTCGCCAAATTCCTGCAGCATGCGCAGCATCATTTCGAGGGTTGCCTTACATTCCTGTACGCGTTTTTTATCTCCGGTCAACTTTAGCTGATTACCGCGGGGTATGATGTTTACATCGCTGTATGCTTTTTTTACTAAATTGAGCTTGGCATCGTTTTGTCCGTAAAATTCGATGAGTTCTACGTTTTCGATGGTGAGTATGATTTCGCTTTGAGCCACTTGGTTGATTTAAAAATTGAGTAATTGAGTAATTGGTATGTTGGTAGTTGGTATTTGGATGACGAGCCTTGCGTGGTGGTAGTTGGACTTTTGGAAATTGGTAGTATTGGTATTTGTACTTTAGGATAGTTTGCTTGCTTAGTGTAGGTAATTGGACTTTTAGAAACTTAGACTTAGAATATCTTTGAGAAACTCTGTGTAAAACTTTGTGTGCTCTGTGGTAAAAAAACTTAGAAAAAAATCTTAGGTTATTTAAACAGGCCGATTTGCCAAAATTTATAAGGATAAGGTATGAGTGTAAAATGTTGTTTTTCCTTGAAATCTTTTTTAAAAAAAACTATTCCAAAATAAAATAAGTCAACGCTCAAAGTCACTGAAGAGTTCAATTTTATTTTTTCCCAGGCAGCGGCCATTTCATCCGACCAGTAAATATCGTCAAAAATTAGCACAGAATCTTCATTGCAATAGGGTAAAATTTGTTCAAAATAACTGAGTGTTGGCTGCTCGGCATGATGTCCGTCGATAAAAGCCAAATCGATTTTTTTTAATTTTTCGAGTGCTGTTTGAAGCGTTTCGGAAAAATTGCCCTCAAGTAATTCAATATCGGCACCGAGCATTTTGAAATTTTCTCTGGCCAGTTTTGCTATTTCGGGGCTACCCTCCAAGCTGATCATTTTAGCCTTTTGATTTCCAAAGTGAAGGTACATACTGCTGATGCCCAGTGAACTGCCCATCTCTAAAACTGTCTCAGGTTTAAAAAAATCAACAAGCCTAAAGAGCATTTGGCATTGCCATTCGGGCGATACAGAGGTTTTTGCTATCTCGCTGATTTTGCGTGTTTTTCCTGAATTTTTACGGGAGCCGGCACCCAGATCCAATACCGTTACTGTTTGATTTTGTTGCAGTAATCGGGCTCGCAGTGTTTTTAAAGGGTCGAAGGCATAATAATAACGATTGTCTTCGATAACATCTGTGAGCAAGCTGAATACAAAAGGTGAGTGTACCCTGTATTTTGTTACTGCACGTAAATAATATTTCAGAAAGTGTTTTATCATTTTTAAACAATTTCTTCAACTAGCCATTCATTCACTTTTCTTTCTGTCGTATCGAAGGAAACTGCAATAAGAACAGTAGGCAGCGTATTTATTTTAAAACGGCTTGCATAGGATTGTTCTTTGATTTGGTTCATGGCAATCTGAGCTGGTTTATCGGCTTTAAATTCGAAGATAAATACAGATTTTGATGTAACCAACACCAGGTCCATTCGTCCATCTTTGCTGTGCACTTCTGAAAAGGTCATGAGCCCGGTGCTTGAAATTAAAACATGAACCAAGGCATGAAAGAATTTCTCTTTTCGCTCAAATAAATCGTAGGGTATCGAAGCCAACAGACTGTCTATGATTTCGAAAAAAGCGTTCCAATCAGCTTTCAGCAGCGCGGCTATAATTTTGTCAGAATAATTGCTGTTGGCCAGGTCGGTCGATTTATTGGTATACGCTCCAAGAAGATGCCTGTTGAAAGAAACTTTTACCTCCTGATTTGGAAAGCCTAAATGATATCTGTTGAGACTATCGCTTATTTTTTCGATGCCAAGGATTGTCAGATATCCGGTTTGATAGAGTAGCGATATAATTCCAATGTCATCTATGTCAGCACTTTCCAGCAAAATATCGCTTCCGCTGGTTTCCTGAAGTTCAAAGGGCACAATTCCCACTCGTTTAATTTCGCTGATTAGGAAAGAAGGCGTACCCGTTTCGAACCAATAATTGCGGTAGATGGCATCGCCCATAAAATTAAGCACAGAGAAAGGATTGTAAATTCTTGTTTTCCCATCCCAGGAATAGCCATCGTACCAGAATTTCAGATTTTGTAAAACGGCATTTTCCTCTTGGTTTAAACGTTTTGCAACGACCTGTATAAAGGCTGAAAAATTTGAGATTATTTCTGTTTCGGTCAGTCCGCAAATTTCCCCAAGTTCATAATGGTTACTGATGTCTTTGAGATTATTCAGGTCGGAAAAGATGGATAGTTTTCCATATTTTGAAACACCTGTGATGAGTGCCTGATGAATACAAAAATCCATCGACTTCATAGTTCCGTAAAAACCTTTCAATAAGGCAATGTGTTTTTCAACGATGCTTTGCTGCCCCAAATAATCTGTAATGGGTTTGTCATACTCGTCAATCAGCACGACTGCTTTTTTGCCTATTTTTTGCAGTTCGGATAATAATTCAGAAAAAGCATTTTTGGAACTATCTGTATTTAATTTTATACCATATTCATTTCCAACTTCCTGTAACTGAAGCAGCAGACCTTGATTCAAAGAGTCATTAATAGTATCGACCCTATTCAAATCGAGATGAATCACTGGATATTTTTCCCATTGCCAGTTTGTTTCTATCCATAAGCCCTTAAAAAGATCTTCTGAACCTGAATAAATCTCCTTTAAGGTGCTGAGCATCAGAGATTTTCCGAATCTTCGGGGTCTTGAAAGGAACAAATATTTACCCAGACCCGGAAGTTTTGCCAACTGAGGGGTCTTATCCACATATAATAAATTTTCCTCCCGAATCTTGCGAAAGCTTTGAACGCCAACAGGTAGTATCTGCATAAAATAAAATATTGACGCAAACATACAAAAAAAGCCCGAATGCTGATAGCCTTCGGACTTTAATAAAAGATTAGATTTTAGCTTAGAATATTATTTTCGCTCCTTGCCTTCGATATTGAAATCCAAGCGCAAGGCAATATTCCTGGGTGCCTCCAAACGACCCGGACGCAACCAGTATTCGCTGTTAAGCAGGTTATTACCCAAAACTGAAATCTTGGCAAATTTGTATTTGTAAGACACACGGGCATTGAGGATGAAGGTACCTTTTTGCACGTCTTCTCTATCTCTGAAGGCTCTTATGGAAGGAAAAGTTAATTCTCCGTCAAGATACTTGTCAATATTTTCCATAAAAGACATGTATATGAAATTAAATCCTGCAGAAAATGATTTGTAGGTTGCCTGCGCATCAATTTTGCCAGTATGTCTTGAACGGTATTTTAGAATGTTAACGCCATCCGATGTTGTTGATTCTATTGATACCCCATCAATTGAATCTTTAAAGTTGACATATCTTGGATCCAGATAATTATATCCCGCTATCAGGTCTAAAGCCACCCCACCAATTTTACCTTGTCCTGCTACACTGACTTCTCCTCCTAGGATACGAGTGTCGCCGACATTCTTGACCTGAAAGTAAAGAGTTAAAAATTGAAATTCCATCATATTGTAATATTCACTCCAGAAGCCTGCAAGATCAATAAATCCTTGCCAGTTACCAATTTTGAAACCCTGTTTAATGCCAAGTTCTGCCGACCATCCAGATTCAGATCTCAAATTTGGATTGGGTACAATACCGAGTGTGCCGGTTGAGGTAGAAATGAATTTTTCGACAATAGTTGGAAAACGGTAGGCCTGCCCCCAAGATGCGCGCAAGAAAGTTCCTCTTGATACCTTGTAATTCATGCCAAAGCGTAGAACTGGGCGACCCTCAGTGGTATCTGGTGCATTAATATAAGAGCCAGGCAGGAAGGAAATAGGTTTGAAAAGTATGGAATCAGGCCCATTCAACTGATTCAGTTCATACCTTATGCCAATGGACAAGCTTAATCTTTCAAAAAACTTTTTATCCAATTGGGCGTATGCTGCAAAATTTGCTAAGTTAAAACTGGAATTGCTGTAAATCTCTGCAGTTACATGGCTAACACTGCCTACAATTCCACTTGCAACTTCTAAACCTTTCAATTTTTCAAACTTTCGCTGATACTGATATTCTGCATAGCCAAAATCCGATTTATTGCTTTGGTTGTTTTCATTGTCATTGGTAATGTGATAATAGCGAGTCTGTAAACGATGTCTGCCACCAAATTTATCATAAGCAGTTACAGATGGGTCAACTGTGATTCTAAAATATTGACCGCGAATAGGAATTGCCTCAGACGCTGCTTCATATAAGCCACCCCTTGGATTATTTCTCCAGGTATCCCAAAATAAATGACGATTCTGACGGCCGATATTCACATTGGTGTTTAGGCCTACAAATAGTTTTTCGCTCAACCTGTACCGTAGATTAACGGTAGCTCTGCCGGCCTGAGCAGAATTGGGGAGGGTATCTACGCCACCAACGCTGTCTCTGTCATTACCCCGCATAAAAGACTGATCATTATACACATTGGCACCAGCAACGATATCGAGTTTACCAATTTTTTGACGATGTGCAATCTGAAGATTGCTTTCGTAGGGTTGATTTGCCGAAGTCCACCATTTATTGGCAGGATCTCTGGGGTTCATAAAGAGCTTGCCCGAGAGGCTCACTTTGGTAATGGGCTTTGCAGTAGGGTAGGCAGTGCGGATATTAATAATACCGTTCATGGCAGCAGAACCGTACAGTGCAGATGCAGCACCTTTCAATACTTCTATCTGTGAAACATTTTCGGTGGGTAGGTCGCGCCATTGTGGCAGACCCGCATCTACCTGCATAACAGGCAGGTCGTCCATGAGCATGAGTACGCGGCTGCCAGTACCCTGAGCATAGCCCGCACCACCGCGGATGTCGACCTGATCCTCGAGCATGTTTACGCCTGGGAGCTTGTCGAGTACCTCATTTACGGCTACTGCATTGGTGTTTTCCAAGAGTTTAGGACTAACAATCTCCATCGAGACAGTTACTTCGCCCAGAGGTTTTTCAAATTTTGAAGAGGTAACGGTCGTAGTTCCCAGAATAGTTTCCGATTCTTTTAGCTGAACGTTCAACTCAAGTTCCTGTCCGGCTGTGACAGTTACTTCTTTGATTTCAGTTTCATAGCTTACGTAGCTGAATTCAATTTTGTGTTTGCCGGCTTCGAGTTCTATTCGGTAAGAGCCGTCAATTTCGGTGGAGACGCCCTGATCTCCGACTTTTACATTGGCGCCCAAAAGGCCATCACCACCATTGGCATCGGTTATAATACCTTTAACAACAGCTTTTTGTGCAAATAATGAAATACTGCATACAGAGAGTAGCAGTAGCATAAGAAATCTGTTCATAAGTTTTCTTTTAGGTGTTTGTAGCATGATTCGGTGTAAAAATAATATTAAATTTGGAAATTTGATAGATTGGAAGAGGAAAGATGTTGAGGGGAAAGAATGAAAGAGGAAATCCCGATAGCTATCGGGGTTTCAACCCGGGACTGATAACGAATCATTGTGCCCTAAGCTATTCCGATAGCTTTCGAGGGCTTTCGCAAAAATCTGATGCTTTTAAGCTCAGATTTTTATCACCTTTGGATGCCTAGGTTTCAACCCAGGACTAATAACCGTTTGCCCTAAGCTAAAGCATAGGACTCCTTTGCTATTGTGCTTTCAGAAGGTTACTCCGAAGGCTTTCGAGGACTTTCGCAAAAATCTGTAGGTTTCAACCCAAGAACAACTTAGCTAAACTTTCAGCATGCTAATCAAATCTAAAGTATAATCTGACATGAAATGAGGTATATTCAGCAAACCCTCTCTGTAATACAAGTTTTTTAAGGAGTAACGAATACGCAATTTTGGATTGAATCGCTGCGCGTATAGTGTCAGACTTCGACTTTTTACCTGTTCATCGCTTTTTACTTCAATAGGAATGATGTCATTCTCATACTGCACAATAAAATCTACTTCGGCACTATTGCCCGAAACCCAATAACGGATTTCATTAAATTGCGGCAGAATACTCTGTAAAATATAATTTTCTGACAAGGCTCCCTTAAACTCAGTAAATAAACGATTTCCTTCCCCAAAAGCAGCAGGAGAAAGTCTTGACATTTTTCTGATAATCCCTACATCAAAGGCGTATAATTTGAAAGCATTGAAATCATCGTAAGCAGATAAAGGAATTGCAGGTTTAGTTGAAAGTTTTACTTGATGAACCAGTCCTGAGCGGAGCAGCCACTGAATGGCATCTTCATATTCCCTTGCTCTTGCTCCCTCTCGCACAAGCTGATAGACAAATTTTTTATTTTCTCTGGAAAGTTGTGCCGGCAATGAATCAAAAACCTTCTCAATTTTTGCAAAATCAATCATCAGCGGATGTTTTGCAAAGTCGCCACGATAAGATAAAATTAGATTATCCAAAAGCTGATCCACTTCTGTAAAATCGTTGGTACGGTTGATTAAATTGATAACAGCTGGCATGCCGCCACTAATCATATATTTTTTGTAAAGATTTGTGAGATTATTAAAAAAATACTCAGGAATCTCTTCAATCTGATCAATCTGATTTAAATAATTGCTTGCGCTTTTATCCCAATAAGGCAATACCTCGCGAAATGTCATGGGATACATCTGCAAAAATTCAACTTTTCCTACTGGAAAGGAATATCCTGAATGCAATAAAATACCAAGCAGCGAACCAGCACAAATAACTGCTAAATCGGGCTTTTTTTCTGCAAAATATTTTAATGTATTCAATGCCTCGGGGCATTCCTGAATCTCGTCAAAAATCAACAGCGTATCATTATTTATGGGTATTCTGCTAATGATTGACAAAGCGTTTAAAATCTGTTCGACATCTTTATTTTTTTCAAAGAAACTTTTTAATTCAGGTCTTTCATCGAAGTTAAAGTAAGCATAGGCTTTAAAATGATGTTCACCAAACCATTTCATCAGATAAGTTTTACCGGTTTGTCGGGCCCCCTGCAAGATCAATGGCAGACGAAATGCTTTATTTTTCCATTTCAGCAAAGCTGTTTCAAGGTTTCTTTTCATTTATAAATGCCATTTATGTGTTAATATTACACAAATATGGTATTTATTATTGTAAAATTCAAATTTGTTTATTGCTTGGTTTTTTGTTTTGAATATATGATAGGCTCCCTTTTTTGCAAATGATTCAGCAATAGTATCTTTTGTAAAATCTGATGGCCCTCGAAAGCTTTCGGGGCCTTGGATTTTTAGGTAGCAAAGGATGCCTGGGTTTCAACCCGGGACTATTTCAGCTCCAGCGGAGCGACCTGTTCTTAGCCGAAAGGCAAGAACGGGAAATGAGCCACAGCGTGGCGAACTGTTCTACAAATATTATAGAGAACTTGACGCAGAATTTTCGGGATATCATTGAATTTCTGAAAAAGTTAAAGTTGCTCCAGGTATTATATTTACTAGGTTGCAATATGAAAATTTGGTCCCAAAATCTTTTGGGAATGAACTTAAAGTGGGTTTAGCCTTTTGCTTATGATAAAACAGGCATAGCTTCTTGGGAAGATATGCCTGTTAAAAAGTTAAGAATGTTAATAATTTTATAAATATGTAAAGTGGGATAAGATTTAAGTCAATCAAACTATGTTTTATAAAATTCATTCTTTTAATGAATTTATAAAATCATGAATTTTTAGTCTTAAAACAACTCTAATTTTTTTGATAATTTAACAATGAAAACAGCAAGCAATGAAAACATTACGTAAATTGTTATGTCATAAATATCTGCAGTCCCAGGAAATATATTTAGCAATTGAAATAGTTCATAAAGGCATGGTAAAATAAATATCAAACTTAAATTTAATTTATTAAGCCTTCCATTCCATATCCATAATAAATATAAGGTGAAGGAAAATGACCATAACCCGTCAGGAACAAAATTTACAATCCATTTAAAAAAATAATGTTCATTTTGATAAATAAAATATCCAGCTAGTAACGCACCAAATATTCCTGACAGATATATATAGTTTCTAATAACTATTTTATTTTACTAAATAAGAAATTATTTAAATTTCCATCATCAAATAGCTTTTCAAATAAAGTTGCCCTACTATAAAATTCTTTGAGCGGTGACTTATCTTTTCTTTCGAATTTCAAATTAGTAGTTCCTATTGCTATGGCATCACTATTCCTAGTAATTTTTACAGTTACATTAGCTTCTATTTCATAATTATACTCAATTACTGAAGATATTTTTTCTTCCCCAGTTAAACTAGTCGATTTAACGGTTTTCACGGATTCGCTAATTCTATTTGTCCATCCATTTTTTGCAAGAGATAACAAATAGTCAGCTCCAGTCGTATTGCCTTTTGCTTTCTCAGTGACAGATGTATTGGCACTGAGAATCTCATCCATTAGATCTCTTTCATAAATATCAATGACATTAGAACTTGTCAAAAAAAGCACAGTAACAACATGAGAATACATAAGTTTCTTATCCGCATCTCTCGATAGATCACTGTCATTACTAATGTTAATTGATTTTTTCTGAACATTCTCCTTATTAACGTTTACAGAATTTAAAGAGTCCTTTATTGCTGCTGACCATTTTGCCATAACGCTGTTTATTTTTTCTATGTAATCATCTTGTTTTTCCAAAGAATATCCTGTTTTTTTTCCTACATTTCTTACGTGATCTATTGCCTCTTTACATTTTCCAAAATCTCTAGATAAAAGGCTTAAAGTTGCCCAATTAAGGCATACAGCATACAAGTCGTTATAGAATTCATCTTCTTTTTTTTGTTTTGTTCCATTAGGAAAAGTTTTTTCTTTCCCTTCCTCTACCAATTCCAGAGTTCTCTTCAGAAATTCTTCATATCTATTTGAACTCAAAATTTCATTGTATTCCTTATCTTTTTTAGTGTTGTAATATTGCGTGAACGACAGGTCTATGCTATGTGCAAAACCCCTAAAAGGTATCATGAGATTTTCAATGGATAAGGAATTTATTTTACATGCATAAGCAACCTTAAAATTCCTTGCATCTATTAACTGGTAATAAAAAATTCCTTCTCCTCCATCTTCCACAAATATATAATAATCGATTTTTGTCTTGCTAATATTTTTATTCAACAACTGTTCTTGATAGATCTGCTGTGCATTTTTTATGTCAACTACTAGGAAATTATTATTAGTGAGTGTATTTTCAATCTCAGATCTATTCTTCTCGTCCAATAATCTATTTCCTAAAATACAGAATACCTTACCCTCAATATTCTCTTTAATCATTGGTGAAACATTAACTTTAATTTTTTCAAATTTTGAACCAATAGGAACCGTTACTAAACGAGCAACACTAGAAGATAGAGCAATTATCATGAAAAAAAATGCTCCAGTTAGTGATAAAATTATTTTTTGATTTGTTTTTAGCATAGTATTTTTTTCTACTCGTTTGGCTTTTCGATTTACGCCCCGTTTTTTATTGTTGTCTCTGGACTCAACTCAAATGATTTTACAAATTAAAATTTATACAAAAAAAGCTTGCTTTGCATTAAGGCAGAAGAATAATTACTTATAATTTATTCTTATTATTTACATTTTATAAATCTTTAACCGTATTGTTTTTGATTTTTAGATATCTTGTTTTTTAATTTGATTAGTATTTTCTTATTATCTAAATATTGTTTTCTAATCTGTCAGTAATTTGACAGTATATTTTTTCAGCAACTTGTTGCCCAGTAGGAATAAACAAATTATTGAAATGGATCTCATTTTGATGTGCAGGCCATTTGCCGGTTTTTGTCCTAATCAGAAAAACAAGTTCTGCTTCAACACTCTCAACTTTCTCTCTATCATAATCTTCAAAGCACCAAACAAAAAGTCTGACAGTTGGTAATTTTTTCCATTTATAGCCATGATATCCATTCTGTCCATTCATTTTCAACCCATAGCGGAGTCTATTCTTAATAGAAGATTTAGTCGATCCGACATAAATAATATTATTTTTGTCAGTTAGGGCGTATATTTTGAATTGATTTCCGGTTAAAGGAAAGCTGAATTTGTTAATATTTTTGTTTTCCAACAAGTCAATAATATTGTTGACTTGACTGTCTTTAATAGTTAATTCAAAAATATATGGCGTATTTGTTTTCATTTTTCTCTTGATGTGGCAAATTCAATCATCAAATTTAGTACTTGGCTCATTTCCTTTCTTCAAATAGTCGTCAGGTCACAAATGTACAATCCACAAAAAAAATATTTTAAAAAATACCACTACAATTTGTGCTTATTGGTTACATTTTGTAAATTTGCTTTAAATCAAAGCACAATTACATGAAATCGATTGATATAAATGCCTTGTTATCCACCTTGGGACATAACCTGCATACCATACGCAATGCACGTAAGGAGACCCTGCAATCGGTGGCAGAGAGTATAGGCATTACGCATCCGGTGATTTCTAAAATAGAGAATGGCCGTTACCCAAATCTGCAGCTCAATCTCTTGATAAAATTGTGCAATCATTACAATGTAACCTTGCAACAGGCACTATCGCTGGAAGTGGCGAATATTTTTCAATTGACCCAACACAATACCGATGGCAGTCAAAAGCTAATCGGGCAGGAGCTTTCATCCGGTTATGAGCTCTACATTCAGCAATTAATCAATGAAAATAAATTTTTAAAGGAACATACCAATCAGCTGATTGATAAACTGGGCCGATAGCCATGAAAGTATTTATCAGCCGAAATTGTGCTGCTGACAGCATTTTCAGGAACATTCTGACAGAAAAAGGAATCGCTGTCTCTGCTGAATCGCTCATCGATTTCAGCCCCTTAGATTTCCAACTGCCCGAGGCTTTCGACTGGATCTTTTTCTACAGTAAAAAAGGTGTTGAATATTTTTTTGCTGCGAATCCCAAACTTTCGAACCTTGTAAAAATTGCTGCACTTGGCATGGGTACTGCCGCAGGGGTTTTGCAATACGCTGCTAAAACTCCCGATTTTACGGGCGATGGTATTCCTGAAACTACGGCCGAATCTTTCAAAAAAATAGCCGCCGGTCAAACGGTTCTCTTTGTCAGAGCCATGGAATCGAAAAAATCGGTTCAAAATCTGTTGAGCAGGGAACTGACTGTTTTGGAACTAATTGCCTATAAAAATGTTCCAAAAACTGACATCATAAAAAGCGATGCCGATGTCTTGGTCTTTACAAGCTCCTTAAATGCTGAAGCATACCTGAAAAAATATTCACCGGAAAAAAATCAGCAGCTTGCCGCAATTGGAAAACCTACTGTTGAAACCATGGCATTGATGGGTTTTAGGGATGTATTTTGCGCAGATAGTCCCGACGAGGCAAGACTGGCAGATCTTGTTCTGAAAATTTTTCAAAAAAATAAACCATAGGTTTAAAAACAAATCGTTCATTATTTTTTAATATTTTTGAAACAAATACTTGCATTTATAAAATTGTCATCCTATATTTGCATCACAGTTGATAGAAAAGCTGCCCATTTTAAAATATTTGACCAAATTTATACAACAAATTATTGCACCTTTTAATTACAGAAACACATGAGCAACGACAGTGAAAAAGAAAATAAGTTGAAAGCATTACAGGGAACGCTTGAGCGCCTGACCAAAACCTACGGAAAAGGGATTGTGATGAAATTGGGAGATGCTCCCGTTGAAGAAGTAGAAGCCATTTCGACCGGTTCTATTGGCCTCGATGTTGCACTCGGTACCAATGGTTTTCCAAAAGGTCGTATCATTGAAATTTATGGCCCGGAATCTTCCGGTAAAACAACCATCGCCATTCATGCCATCGCGGAATGTCAGAAAAAAGGTGGTATCGCTGCTTTTATCGATGCAGAGCATGCCTTCGACCGTCACTATGCCGAAAGACTTGGCGTGAAAGTTGACGAATTGGTATTCTCTCAGCCCGACTACGGTGAGCAAGCCCTCGAAATTGCCGAAAATCTAATCCGCTCAGGCGCTGTAGATATTCTGGTGGTCGACTCGGTAGCTGCCCTCGTACCGCGCAGCGAGATTGAAGGCGAAATGGGTGATTCTAAAATGGGTCTGCAAGCTCGACTTATGTCTCAGGCTATGCGTAAACTCACCTCCGCAATCGGACGTACCAACTGCTGCTGCATCTTTATTAATCAGCTGCGCGAAAAAATCGGTGTGATGTTCGGAAATCCAGAAACAACGACCGGTGGTAACGCCTTAAAATTCTATGCTACTCAAAGGCTTGATATCCGCAGAACTTCTACTGCGCTTAAAGACAAGGAAGGAAACCAGACCGGTAATCACGTGAAAGTAAAAGTTGCCAAAAATAAATTGGCTCCGCCCTTCCGCACTTGTGAATTCGACATTATGTATGGCGAAGGCATTTCGAAAACCGGGGAAATTGTCGACCTGGGTGCAGAAATGAACATCCTGGAAAAAAGTGGAGCCTGGTATGGTTACAATGGCACCAAATTCGCTCAAGGACGCGATGCCGCCAAACAGTTTCTGATGGACAACCCTGAAGTTGCCGATGAAATCGAGGCTAAAATCAAGGGTGAGCTACTGGGGATTTTTAACGAAGATGATAAAACAGCTGCGACTGATAAGAAGAAGCCTAAAAAGGCAAAGGTATTATCCACTTCAGAAGATGATAAGGATGACGAATAATTTATACTTGGTAAATACTAAGATATAATGACTTAATTTCTAATAATAATCTGTGTGTGAGCCGCTCCTAATTTGGGGCGGTTTTTTTATTTCGTACAGATTCTAAAAGTTAAAAAAAAAATAGAACTTTGGGCTTCAATAATTTAAAATGGAATTTTTTAATTACATACTCGAACAGCTAACATACAAAGAAAATCAGCCCTTGATATTCAATACGGGTTTGTTCTTTGTCATGTTTGTTATCTTTTATGCTGTTTATATCGGCACACAACATCTGAAAACTTTTCGGGTGCTATATGTGCTTGCTTTTTCATTGTTCTTTTATTACAAGAGCAGCGGAATATTTTTCCTTTTGCTGATAGCCTCAACAGTCTGGGATTTTTACTTGAGTATTGGTATAGAGAGATGTCGGTCGGAGCAAAAAACCAGGCGGTTTTTATTGTTATTGCTAAGTCTTGTCGGGAATCTTGGTCTATTATTTTATTTTAAGTACAGCAACCTGCTAATTGACAGCATCAACCAGTTATCGGGCAATAATTACAGTCATCTCGATCTGATTTTGCCGGTTGGAATCTCCTTTTACACCTTTCAGACGATGAGTTACACCATCGATGTTTACAGAAGGGAGATGAAAGCCGAGCGCAATATTTTTGACTTTGCATTTTTTGTTTCCTTTTTTCCTCAACTCGTTGCCGGGCCAATTGTGCGGGCAAAAGACTTTATGCCCCAAATAAGGGAAAAATTATCGCTCGACAAAACAGAGATGGGGATGGGTATTTGGCTCATACTCTGTGGCCTGCTGAAAAAAGGCATTATCTCCGATTATATAAGCACCAATTTTGTCGACAGAGTTTTTATAAACCCAACTTTGTATTCGGGAGCAGAAAATCTCCTGGCAGTGTATGGTTATACGATACAGATTTATTGCGACTTTTCGGGATATAGTGATATGGCTATTGGCATTGCGCTGCTGATGGGTTTCAAACTGGCGCCAAATTTCAATGCGCCTTATCAGTCGCTGAGTGTTACAGAGTTTTGGCGACGCTGGCATATCAGCTTATCCACCTGGCTCAGAGATTATTTATATGTTCCTCTTGGCGGAAATCGCGGAGGCAGCTTTGGCTCCATATTTTTTATACTGGTTTTTATGGGTGTATTTTATATGCTGATGCCGGGAATGCTGTTGTTGATTATTTATGCAGTCATGATTGTTATAGGTACTTTGATATTTTTTCTCGGAAAAGAAAAAGGCAGAGCAAGGTTTTTCAATTACCTCAATCTGATGGTTACCATGTTGCTGGGTGGTTTTTGGCATGGCGCCTCCTGGCGCTTTGTGGTTTGGGGTGCCTTGCACGGTGGCGCACTGGCATTGGAAAAATTGATAAAGCCCATTACGGGAAAAATAAATAAATACTGGCCGGTAAAAATTATCGGATGGTTTCTGACCTTCCACTTTGTGGCATTTTGCTGGATATATTTCAGAGCATCGAGCTTCGATACGGCCAATCAGGTAATCAGCCAAATAGGCACAGATATGGATTTTGGGCTTATTCCTACGATCATTAGTGGCTATTGGAAAGTATTTATCCTTTTGGGTATCGGCTATCTCATACATTTTTATCCGCCACGATTCGAAAACTGGATGCAGAAACAATTTATTCGCATGCACTGGTCGCTGCAATCAGTTGCTATGGCGGTTATGATTTGGATACTCATTCAGGTAGCTGGAACCGAGATTCACCCCTTTATTTATTTCCAGTTTTAAAGCTGTAACGCGCCAAAAAAATAAACGCGCCGCAGGAGCTAAACCTATCGATTTAGAGAAGATTTTCAAACAGCTGCAATTGTTAGCGGCATTAAAATACCGCACTCCTTTGCTATTTTTTTTCTAAAAGGCCCCGAAAGCTTTCGAGGGCCTTTTGGAAAAATGCGCCGCAGGCACCGCCTCCCAATGTCCGAGGCACCAGCGTATGGAAGCAGCATCGGCTGGCAATGGTATTGCCACAGACAGGGACTAATGGAAGGGGTAATAAACTCAGGATACAGATGCAGCGAAACTGTGAAAAATCCAAAGGATTTTGAACGACCCCATTCGGGGTCAAACATTGGTAACAGACACCATAGTGACTGTAACCCGACCCCGCTAGGTGGTCGTACACATCATTGCCGAAACATTCGATATTGAACCGCATTCCTTTGCTGTTTTTTTTTCTCAAAGGCTAAAGCCTTTTGGAAAAACGCGCCGCAGGCACCGCCTCCTAAGGTCCGAAGCAGCAGCGTATGGAAGCAGCAACGGCTGGCATTGGTATTGCCACAGACAGGGACTAATGGAAGGGGTAATAAACTCAGGATACAGATGCTGCTTTCGGTTTAGGGTTCCTTGCTGTCCGACAAATTATACGATTCGGGCTAATGACCCTAAAACGCCTTGCTGAGGACTAGATTTTTTGTTACTTTTTTAGCGATGAAAAAAGTAAAAAAGAGAAGAGAAATGGACACACTTAGGAAAATATCATTCGCTTCACCAAATTCGCCCCAAAATAATAAGGCATAAATGCCAGCGAAGGCATTGGAACCGTTATCATCAGATTTGCCTTCTTACCTTTTGAAATAGACCCCAATTCGCCATCCATTTCAAGGGCATAAGCAGCATTGATGGTGGCTGCATTGAAAGCCTCTTCGGGAGTAAGTCTCAATTTAATACAGGCCAACGAAAGTACAAACTGCATATTGCCCGAAGGTGAAGTGCCGGGATTAAAATCAGATGCAAGCGCAATCGCAACCTTCGATTCCACCAGTTTGCGGGCAGGTGGAAAATGATCGTCATTCAGGAAAAAAGGCGCAGTGGGTAGGAGTGTAGCAATTGTTTTGGATTTGCTAAGCGCATCAATTTCAGTATCATTCAACACTTCTAAATGATCTACAGAAACAGCGTTGTATTTAATAGCCGTTTCGATGCCTCCCATTGAGTTGAACTGATTACAGTGTATCTTTGGTTTGAGGCCATATTTTGCCCCGGCATTCAAAATCAGATCTGTTTCCTCTGTACTGTAAAATCCTTTTTCGCAAAATACATCGATATAATCGGCAAGCCCTTCGTTGGCAATGCGCGGTAACATTTCATCCAAAATCAGATTGATATAAGCACTTCTATTTTCTTTGAACTCCATTGGCATGGCATGCGCACCCAGAAAACTTGCTTTTATTGGAATCGGACTTATTTCTTTGAGTCGGCGAATGACCCTTAGCATTTTTAGTTCGGCCTCCACACTTAGGCCATAGCCACTTTTTATCTCGATAGCACCAGTACCGTAACTGACGACTTCCTGCAAACGGGCAAAGGCATCTTCCAAAAGCTGATCTTCGGAACAGGCTGACAGTCTTCGGGCAGAATTGAGTATGCCACCGCCTTTTTGGGCAATTTCCTGATAACTTAATCCCTGAATGCGTTGTACAAATTCCTGTTCGCGGGGCGCAGCGAAGACCAAATGTGTATGTGAATCGACAAAGGCAGGTAAAACGTAACCACCTTCGGCATCTATAATTTCATCAGCTCTTTCGGGACATAGTTCCATGTTTCCCCAATCGGCAATTCGTCCATGTACAATGAGCAGCCAGGCATTTTCTATAAAAATTACTTCTGCCAGTTTATCTGCGATAAGTGGACTTTTAGTATCCGTACCCAAATAGAGTTTGGCAATGTTTATAATCAGTTTCGACATGCTCCGAATTTTTTTGAATGTACAAAGCTAAGTATTAAAAAGCAAAAAGCCGACACATAAATGTATCGGCTTTAATTTCAGCGCCCTCAACTGGACTCGAACCAGTGACCCCCTGATTAACAGTCAAGTGCTCTAACCAGCTGAGCTATGAAGGCGTTTGCTGAATTGCGAGTGCAAATATAAGGCGCTTTTCTAAATCTGCAAATAATTTCAAGGATTTTTTAAAAAATATTTTAATATTTTACAGACTTTTTCTTTTGTACACTGATTATCTGCCCTTTTGACTAAATTATTGGTGAAAGCTTAGATTTTTAGGAGAATTTTATGTTTTTTTGCCTTTCAATTTAATTCACAAACAAGGAAACAGTTTTAATTCCACAATAAATATCCAAAATCAATGAGTTTACTGGTATTGGGCACAGTTGCCTTCGACAGCATCGAGACACCATTCGGCAAAGCCGATAGAATTATTGGCGGAGCAGGTACTTATATCTGCTGGTCAGCATCGCAATTTTACAATAATATCAAATTGGTCTCCGTGATTGGCGACGATTTTCCGCAGGCCGAACTGGATGCCCTTGCTGCAAGAGGAGTAGACATGAGTGGTTTGGAGAAAAGAATCGGCGAAAAATCATTCTATTGGTCGGGTAAATACCATATGGACATGAATTCGAGAGATACACTTGTTACTGAACTGAACGTATTGGCCGATTTCTCTCCAAAACTTCCAGAGCATTATAAAAATCCCGAAATGTTACTTTTGGGCAATTTTGCCCCCGCTATCCAAATGCAGGTGCTCAACCAGTTGAATGAACGCCCGAAACTGGTTGCAATGGATACTATGAATTTTTGGATGGACATTGCTATGGATGACCTGAAAAAAGTCCTGACTCAGGTTGATGTGCTCATTATCAACGATGAGGAAGCCCGTCAGCTTTCTGGTCAGCATTCTTTGGTAAAAGCTGCCAAAACCATTCGTGAAATGGGACCTAAATATCTGGTTATCAAAAAAGGAGAGCATGGTGCTCTGCTTTTTTACGGTGCTAATGTGTTTTTTGTTCCTGCACTTCCCCTTGAAGAAGTTTTTGATCCAACCGGAGCCGGAGATACCTTTGCGGGCGGATTTATGGGTTACCTTGCCAAAACAGGCGACTACTCACTCGATGGCATGAAACGCGCCCTTGTGTACGGATCGGTAGCTGCATCTTATTGTGTGGAAGCTTTTGGTCCGAACCGACTCAAAGAGCTGGGTCCCGATGATATCAAAGCTCGTACACTGGAGTTTTTGAATCTGATGGAGGTGACTTTGGAAGATATCAGATAGTATCGAAAAATAAATTATAAAACATAACCCTGCATGCATTCATTTGTATGCAGGTTTTCTTTACTTTTTAATGCCATTGTTTATATATAATTATTATTGAATATAAATTAAAATTACAATCTATGATTAGCGACAAGCAAACCAACTTTGTATATTTTTCTCAGTTTTTGAAAGATAATCACTCCGAAATATTTAACAACATTGCTGCTATTTTGAATAAACATGGCGTAGGCTACGAACTTATTAAAGGGAGCAGCAACAATGATATCTGGGCAAGAGATTATATGCCAATACAAACAGATCAGAACAGATTTGTAAAATTCAAATATGAGCCTTCCTATATCAATAAAAAGACAGATTTCATGTCAGATTATAACAAGATCTGCGAAGAATTATTAAAATCATCTGAAGTTATTTATTCAAACATCAACCTCGATGGGGGCAATGTGGTGAAATGGGATGATAAGGTGATGATTTCAGACAGGATATTTTCTGAAAACCCTCAGTACAGCGATAAAAATCAATTGGTTAATGAGATAGCGGTACTGCTGCAGACTGAGGTCATAATAATTCCCCAAATCAATTGCGATTTTACCGGTCATGCCGATGGTATGCTTAAACTTTTGGATTCAAAAAAGATTCTGGTAAATGATCTTGAGTTTGAATATAAATATTGGGCCAAAAAAATGCTTAAACTGATTACAGATCTGAAATTAGATTATGTAAACATGCCTGCATTCGAATACAAAGAAAAGAAATACCCATCCTCTGCCATTGGCTGTTATGTAAATTATCTCGAAGTAGGCAATTTAATTATTTTTCCAATTTTTGAAGAGCCCGGAAACAAGGATGATGAATGCCTCGATCTGATGGCAGAATTGTACCCAAATCATAGCATTGAACCCATCAACATCAATGACATTGTGCGCAAAGGGGGCGGACTGATGAACTGTATCAGCTGGAATATTTTGAAATAATTACTTTGAGAAAGCTTCCCAGGCGCAGCTCGCCAGTTCAGCAGAATAATGCTCAATATAATAGGAGCCTGCAGCCGGATCGATGATATGATCGATATGACTTTCCATTTTGAGCAGATGCTGAACATTACGGGCAATACGGCGGGAGAAAGCAGCTTTATCAGCGGAATTGTCCGTCGGCCTTACTTCAATACTGTAAACCTGTGAAACAGCAGCCGAAAGCGCCTCTGTTGTATTGGAAATCAAATTCCAGTATGGGTCGGCAGATGTTACACTTTGCGTTGTAATGCAGTGGATTTTTGGATATTGTGGCTGCTCAACTCCATAGGCTTCAATCAGTCCGAGCCAGAGTCTTTTCAGTGCTCTGATAGCGGCGATACTGAGGAAATAATCTTCGGAAAGACTCGTATGGATATTAATTTGTGCTTGAGCACGTTCAGCTGATATTCCGTTTTGAAGCATCAATTCAAAGGCCGCAGCGATTTCTTTGAGCAAGATTGATAAGTTAGGAATAATACCCTGATCAATTTTCAGTTCGAAATTAAAAAAACTATAGTTAGGCAATTTTTCGGAAAACGCACGAAGCAGTGCAATACTTTCATTATTATCGCTTGTTTTTACAAAACCCCTCACTTTGCCTTCGGACAATGTTACTAATTCACTTAGCCAGTCAGCCGGAGCTTGTTCAAATGCCGAACCACTCAGATTCAGGTCTATCATGTTCAGATAAACATTTTCCAGCAAATCGGAGAGTTGAGCAGGAGTCCCGGCTTCGAGCTGCAGATTGACCGACTCAGTTCCATTCATAAGTGCATTTAGAAGCTCCTTGTTAAAAGAAACTTTGTCGCCGCCGTCATAAGAGAAGGATTCTGCAATTAACCAATTATTGCTGTTCAAAACAGGTAAATGAAACGCTTTGACATCCTCCTTTCGATAAAAAGGTCTGATTTTGGCTCCACCCTCCAGTTTCAAGACTAAATCTTCAAAGGATTTTCCTTTCAGATATTTTTCGATGCCTTTAAGCCAATCGGCGCTATCGAGGCTGTCAAATTCAGACAAAATTTCTTTGGCACTGTACATATGAATTGAGATTTTACGCTCAAAATTAAGCAAAGTTTATGCAATGAACTAAAGCTCTGCCGAAAATTTAACGCGGTTGAGGGAAAACCTAATAAAAAAAGGCTTGCATAGCGCTTAAAAGTATTAAATTTGTACTACATTCCCATAGCCCGAATTTTAATCAGAAAAAACCCAAGATTATGAAAGCAGTAATTCCGGTAGCAGGTGCAGGTACCCGATTGAGGCCACATACCTATACGCAGCCTAAACCGCTCATACCGGTTGCGGGGAAACCCATCATTGCATCCATTGTCGATGAGCTTGTAGAGGCCGGAATAACAGAATTTGTATTTATAATCGGTTATCTGGGCGACAAAATCAGAGAATATATCGAGACAAAATATAAAGATTTGAGCTTGGAGTTTATCTATCAGGACGAACGTTTAGGACTTGGGCATGCGCTTTGGGTAGCCCGCGAAAGTTTTGAAAAATCGGAAGAGGTGCTCATTGTCTTAGGCGATACCATATTTGAAGGAGAGCTGCAGGAAATTCTGAAAGCGCCTCAATCCTGTTTGGGTGTGAAAAAAGTGGAAGACCCCCGCGATTTTGGAGTTGTAGTTATGGATGATCATGGTTTCATTAAACAGGTTGTCGAAAAGCCACGCATTCCAAAATCAAACCTTGCCATAGTTGGTATTTATAAAATTACTGAAATTCCAAACTTAATAAAAGCCCTTCAATACATTATCGAAGAGAACATCCGCACAAGGGACGAATTTCAACTGACCGATGCATTGATGTATATGGTCAATCAGGGTACAAAATTTACAGTTTGCCCGGTCGAAAACTGGTTCGATTGTGGAAAAAAAGAAATCCTGCTCGAGACCAATGCCATGCTGCTCAAACGCAAAATACAGGAAAAACTGCCCAAATTCGACAATACGATCATCATACCGCCAGTAAGTATTGGTAAGAATTGTAAAATCAGCAATTCTATTATCGGGCCCAATGTGTCGGTGGGGGATAACAGCAACCTCAATTATACCATAGTCAGAAATTCCATAATTGGCAGTTTTGCATCGATCGAAGAGGCAGTACTGCACCGTTCCATTATTGGTAACGACGCCTCAATTAAGGGCCTGAGCCAGAGCCTGAATATTGGGGACAATACTGAGATTGATTTTAGTTAGTGGAATTCAATAGCCCCAACTCCTCATTTATCAATGCCGATACCTCATCGGCTCTGTGGTAAACCATAAAGTGATTGCCGCCCTTCAGGATTTTTTTTGGTTCGGCCTGTAAATGTGCCGGAAACATGAGGTCGCGACTGCCATGAATACTCACAATACGCAGGCCTTCAAGCTGGTTTTTGGGTTTCCATTTCGAAATGTTGTGAGTTGCCCAGTTAAGGTATCGATTACTAAAACGTTTGATCATATGCCATAACAGCCTGCGCGATTCGGTGCTTATAAAACCATACATCCAGGCCCAGAGAGGAATTGTAATCCAGGTTAAAAATTTCGATACCAACCAAAAAACAGGCATCCAATAAAACCAGCGCATGAGAAAAGGCTTCTCGCTCTGCGACCTTATACTGGAGATTGTAATAATCAATCTTGGCTTTTCAACCAAACGCGCCAATTCCTGGCACATTACTCCGCCAAAACTATGGCCAATAAATACAATGTCTTCTGTCCGGTGCTCCGCTAAGATTTGTTGCTCAAGCATTCTTGCAGCATAGGCTTCGATTGTCTCATTTGAAGATGCCGGGTCTATCCAGTCCAGATGATGCAGTTCGAATCTATCATCAAGTTTTAGCCGCTGAAAAGTGCTTTTGTCGAAGCCGAGACCGGCAAGCAAGTAGATATTCATAAAAAATATTGAATAAAAACAGAAAAACCGAAACTCTAGGCTCCGGCTTTTCAAAATTTATCATTTGATAGATTAAATCAGTACATTTCTGATATCGCTTTCATTTTTAGGCTGCAGCGCAGGTTGAAGTTCAAATTCAATTTGGTTATTTTCTCTTTTGGTCGGATTCGCAACATATAGCTGCCCATTCGACAATACCCATACTTTGTTGTATTCACTTTCGCTGTCAAGATTCAATTTCGATTTGTCGGAACTTGAAAAGTAAAGTTGCTTTTCTGCGTCCGATACAAAAACCTCGGCTACATCAACATTTTTTCCGGAAGCATCTTTAAAACGAGCATTTACAGTAGGCAAAGTTTTAAGATCGAAACGCTTTGCTGCCGACCAAAGGCCAAATTCTTTAATACTGAATCGACTTACAATGGTCTGCGTGCTGAATTTCACCTTTTTGGATGTTTTTTCCTCTTTTGGTGTATCATTTGTGCCAAGTGATGCCAATTCCCTTGAAAGCTGTTCTTCTCTTCTTACCATGGCTTTGTCGTACTCGTTCATGGCTTTTTCATAATCGCTCATAGTTTTCTGATTGTATGGAATGAGCGGATACGCCTCGAAACGGACTTCGCTTCGGCCTTTCTTGCGGCTTGCCTCATTCGGAATCATTACAATTTCATACTTCAGATCGGCAATTTTATTCACTTTCATATTGCTCCAGCCATCATTGGGTAGGGGATCTACAACTGATTTCAGCGCCATCCAGTCTACATTTTCATATTGTGCAAATTCAGGAAACTCCTTAGTGTTCACATCAAAACCCAAAACAGTCATATTTGCCGGACTGCCTTTTACAGGCTCGATCGGACGGGCTGGAAGCGGATATTTTCTTTGAAACTTTTCGAAAATCCTGCTTTTTGTCATCTGATTATTTTCGGTTTTCTCAGTTTCAGGTGCTTGTTCCGATATAACAACTGTCTGAACCGAGCCAACGTCTTTCCAGTCCTTTTCTTTGGAACTAAAGGCATAAGATTTCAATTCGCCTAGCTGCAATGCAGTAGCCACAGTTGTTTTTAATTCGACCTGCAATGCTTTTTCAGGATTGATGAATACTGCTTTACCATCTTTGAAGCCTTGAATGTGCATGGTGCCGGCCGACTGCAGTACCGTATTTTCAGCTTTTTGAGGAACTCCGGCAATAAACTTGTCGGCAGCTTGGTTCATTTCGCGGTATTGGATGTCAACCTTTCCTGTAACTGTCTTTCCTTTTGAATCGACAAAAGCAGCGGCTGGCACAACCACTACAGATCCTGAATTATGCCTGAGTGTATCGCCCTTTTCTGCATCGACCTGATAGCTGTCAAATCCAATGTCAATTTTCTCGAAAGGCGTATTCAATGCTAACTGCGCAATCTCTTTTTCGGCATTAAACAGGCCGCTGTACACCAAAATCAGGGCAACAGAAGCAGCAACTGCCAGCGAAGAGATTGCAACAATAATTCTAAACCTGTTTTTGGGCAGCGCTTTTTGGGCAGATTTGCCTTGATTCATTTGCTCGTGCAGCGCATCGAAATTCATATGCTTTTCGATTTGCTCAGCGCTAAGCTTGGGTGGATTAATTTTAATATTGTAGTTGTCTTTCATAAACTTGTATTTTGAATCAATTAAAAAGGGTTATTTGTCCCGATTTAATTCATTGAATAAATCTTTCATTTTTTGTATTAAGCGATGCACCTTTACCTTGGCATTGGTTTCGGTAATGCCGAGAATGTCAGCAATTTCCTTGAATGGCCGCTCCTCAAAATACCTGAGTTCTATCAGGGTAATTTCATCCGGTTTCAGCTTTTGTATTACCTTGGCCAACATGGCAATGTTTATTTCGAGCTCCTCCTTGTTATCGAATTCATATTTTAGGTTGTTGACATAATTATCCTCGAGTGTTACAACCCTGTTTTTGTTCGATTTACGGAAAAACTGATTCACCTCGTTCAGTGCTATTGTATATAGCCAGGCTGAGAATGGAACTCCACGGTGACTGTAAGTTCCAATCTTTTCAAAGGATTTCAGAAAAGTCTGCGATGCAAGATCGCCCGTAACTTCCTCATCGGCAGTCCTTTGATAAATAAACCTAAAAATCTGTTCGTAGTATCGCGTGTACAGCGTTGAAAATCTTGCAGGATTTTTCTGTACAGCCTGAACCAGCAGCCATTCTTCTTCAATAGCCTGTTGGGTCATGGTATATTTTGGTGTAGCCATGCGTTCCTTTGTAATGATTATATTAGCTTGACGTACCAATATTACAAAAATTATATACTGAACAAAATATTTTTAAAAAAAATGTTAAAATATGTATTGTAAGATTTATTCTTCCATGTAGAAAAAATTCAACATGCGTTGTGTATCACCTTCTTCCTCAAGTATTTTAGAGATTAATCCATTTTCTTCATAGATGTAAAAAATCAGCTTTTCATTCAGCGCTTCTTTATTTAAATAGCTTGTATGTTTTTCTTTTACTAGCACCGCATCTTCGTAAACATAGATAATATCAGAAAGCAGTTTATTATCGCCATCTCTGGTTTTTTTATTGATTGCCAATCCTTTTTCGTTGTACTGAGTTCTTTCCGACCAAAGCAATTCGTGCATGTTTTTATAATAACGTTCAGTTTTCGAATCGCCACTGTAGGCTGTAAGCATGAGGGTCATTTCTTCCTCGGCCAATTTTATCGATGCATCTTTTTTAGGTTCACCGTGTGCTGTTACATTCAATCTGACCAGTCTGCCTTTTTCATCGTAAAGATAGTCGTAAAGTAGCCTGAATCTTTTGTCGTTGTTGAACATCAGCACTTTCTGAAATGGAAAACTGTCGCGATAAGCATAATTGTAAGCATGTGTCGAAACAGGCTGCTGCAGGGAATCGTATTCGAAAAATTCTATTGCAGACAATAGGCCGTCTATGTAGGAATATTCGAGGGAGCTGAGTTTATTATTTAAAGTATCATAGTAAGTTATTTTGTTCAGTTCTTTACTTTGTATTACGAAACGGGCTTTCTGATAGCTGAGTTGCTGATTTGTCCAGGGGAAACCGCTTTCGTCTCCATCGGTTTTTTTGTATGTTTCATATACCATCGACACCGTTCGATAATTGTGATTAAATGCTTCTTTCAGATTAAAGGGTAGCGTTGGATACATCGGCTCAGGTCTCCCGTTTTGCAATTGGGCAAAGCAGAATAAAGGTAAAAAAACGAAAAGTATTATAATCTTAATCTTCACGATCTTCAGGTTTTATAACTATTGGCATAATGACAGCAATTTTTTGGTAGGTGTAGGCTGCATTTTTTCCATTCGAATCTTTAGCGGCTTTCCATTTTGTCTGATCAAATTTTTTAATGAGGATGTCAACCAATTCAATGTCACTGTAATCATGCACGACGATTTCTGATATAAATCCAAATTCGCTCACGGTAATGCTCAAAATGGCAAAAGGCTCTTTATAAGTTTTCGTCGAATCATCGCTTTGTTCCAAATACACCTGATTCAAAAGTCCATCTTTGTCAGAAATCATTTTTGGCAGTGACCTGAAAGTTGTTTTCATCAAATCAGCTGTTTTTTGCTCCAGCTCAGCATTTTGACCCACTGCTTTAAAACTTTCCTTTGGGTCATTTTTTCTGACAATAAAAATCTTTTTCTGAACCTTTGTACGGCTTATAAGCGTATCAACGGTCTGTTGAGCCGATAGGGCAGCAGCCAGCAGACAAAAAATCAATGTAAATATTCCGTTTTTCATTCAGTAAAGATATTGACTTTTTCAACTTTGTACAAAGCTTAATTTGCCCATTATCTGTACCAATAATGCAACATTTTGAAAAGGTTACAATTTTATGTGACTTTTTTTAAAATTTTTAATCCTTTACTCCGCCCAGGGATCGAGCAACAAGAAGGGGTCCGTCCATTCTTCTTTAGTAAAATAAGATGTATCGGTCAGCGTATTCAAAAAAGCAATGATATCAGATTTCTCGCTGGCGGACAATGTTCTCAAAGTCGGAGCCGAAGCCAGTTCATTGGCAATATTTGGAGAAGGATGTCCCCCGGAGATATAGTGATCCAAAACCTCATCGAGTGTTGTGAAGCGCCCGTCATGCATATAAGGCGCGGTGAGTCCGATATTGCGCAGGGTCACCTCTTTGAAACGTCCATTATCAGTGGGCACAGCAGTAACGCCGCCTAAACCCTTGTCGATGAAATCATTGAAACTCTGAGCAGAATCCAATCCATTGTTTGAATAATTGTTGCGGGCAAAGGTGGCAAAATTTCTGGAGAAACTGTGGCAGTGTGCGCATTCCGCATCTTTGGTGACTGCTGCTCCATTCACATCGCCCAGAAAAAGTTCATAGCCGCGTTGCTGTTCCTCACTAAAATAATTAAATGCACGCCATTCGACACTGTCGTATTTTGAATCGGCCGAGTTGAGGGTGCGCATAAATTGTGACATTGCTTTGGCAGCAAGCTCCTTAGTAATTTCTGCTTTTGAATTGATTCCGAAGGCTTTGCGGAAAAGGGCAGGGTAATGTTCGTGATTTCTCAAACGGCGCTCTACTTCTTCCCAGTTGTTTTTCATTTCCAGGGGGTTCTCAACAGGAGCGAGTACCTGATCCTCGAGGTCGCGGAATTTGCCGTCCCACATAAAATTGTGTGCATTGTTGGGCCTCCACGAATAGCCAATATTAATTAAAGACATAGAATTCCTTGTGCCAATTGTCCCATCAACTCCAATTGATTTTGGTACCCCATCTGTAAAGGCTTTGTCTTGTCGGTGACAACTTCCGCATGAAATGCTGCTGTCGATAGAGAGTATTTTTTCATAAAAAAGATAGCGACCCAGTTTTACACCTTGTACAGTAACAGGATTCGATGCCGGAATCTGCATCGTTGGTAAGCCATTTATCGGCGGAAACTGATAAGCCTGCGGATTGTATTCAATACTATCCAAACCGTCTGATACTGTTGGAGAGAGAGGCCCCAAAATATCATCCTTCGGGTCGCAGGCGATTATAACACCTACAGCTGCGAAAAGAAAAAGCGTGAAACGGGTTGGACGATTCATGTGATTATTTTAATTTATTGAACGCTGATGGCATCTGCAATATTGATAATTGTTTGTCGGGCCAGATTATAAGCCGGTGTTCCCACAGCGCCCGAATGGCTTACATTGGCAGCAGATATATTTATTTCTGCGCCGCTTTTGTAAAAAATATCTTTAGCGTTAATATTAAAGACTATTTCGGAATTGCTGTTTGAGCTGATTTCGAAGGTTTTTGTAAAACTCCGCGACTGATACATGCCATCGACACCAGTGTGGTAAAGATAGGAAACGTCGCCACCGGCAGCATTTGCTAAGGTATCAATTCTACCCTCTAATCGTGAAAAAATATAACTGTTCCATGCTGTCCAGTAATTTCCAGGGTGGCCCAAGTATGGATCGGATGGGAAATCGCCGGGTTCTTTGGCGTTTTTACCGGGTTCAATGCCTATCCCAAATCGTATGGCTTTATAATTGCCAATGGCAACATCATTCAGTTCAATTTTTATTCCTGCAGACGCTTTGTTCAAATCTGTATTGCCATTAAAATCAATAAATTCGACATCCTTTAGTCTTATAACTTCATCATTTTCTTTCACAATTTCTAAATCCGATATAAAAAAATTAAATACATGAAACTGAAGCTTATCAGCATCTGGAGTCAGATAATCCGTAAAAACAACTAAGGGGTCATTCTCATAAACTGCTTTGAATGTTATACTTAGGCTTCCCTTAGGGCCATGATCATGTTCTTTGCAGCTGTTTGCACTGAAAAGGATAAGCGTAAGTCCGAAAATTAGTATATGTTTCATAGTGTTTTTGTCAATGTTTATTTTCAGGATAACAAATTACCTCAGTCGAAAATTCCATTTTAAGTTTAGTCTGAAGAATGTAAATTTAAGCTCTTTTTTGATTTTTTTATTGATATTTGTCTAATAAAACGGATTAGGATAAGAGCTTGTTTAATTTAGAATTGATTTAATTTGCTTATGATAAATAATAAGGCCATTTATGATGCAATCTGTAATGCAAAGTCGAACAAGAAGAAAGCCTTTGCCCTGCTTATCGACCCCGATAAAATCGATATCGGCAGCATAGACAAGCTTGTCGCCCTGGCCCAAAATGCCGGGACAGATTTTTTTCTGATAGGTGGCAGTCTGGTATTGAATAATGAGTTGGACGAGCTCATTACAAGGATAAAATCTTTGTGTGATATTCCTGTTATTTTGTTTCCAGGATCCACGCTGCAACTGAGCTACAAGGCTGATGCACTGCTTTTGCTTTCGCTCATTTCGGGTAGAAATGCCGATTTGCTCATTGGCAAACATGTCGAGTCGGCCCCTTTTCTGAAAAAAAGTCCGCTCGAGATCATTTCTACCGGTTATATGCTCATCGATGGTGGCGTGCCCACCTCGGTTTCCTACATGAGCAATAGCAATCCAATTCCTGCGGGCAAATACGAAATTGCTGTCTGCACTGCCATCGCTGCCGAGATGCTGGGCATGAAAATGATTTATATGGATGCAGGATCGGGCGCTTTGAATCCAGTTTCAGCCTCCATGATTTCGGCTGTAAGCAGCGCCATCGATATTCCGCTGATTGTGGGTGGAGGCATCAAAACAGCCGAGGCTGCTCATAATGCTGTTAGTTCTGGTGCAAATATCATTGTTGTGGGCAATGCCATCGAGAAAGACCCCTCGCTGATAAAGGAACTGGCGGCAGCTGTGCATTTTTAAACACAGATCTTGGATACTGATTTTTCCCTCCCGGGAAGCAAATTTACAGATAACTTTTTCCTAAGGTGTGGGCGGAATATTTTCGGCATTCAGTGGCAAGCCCTCCATGGGTACGGGCTGCCAGGGTGTACCCGGAGCAAACCACCATACAGAACTGTCTTGAAGCACTACCACGTAACGGGTTCCTTCTGCCTTCATATAGGCATTAAAATTTTTAATTTTATAGCCATAGGGCAGCCCTTCGACCGATGACTGTTGCCAGGGATATTTGGGCGCGTACCACCAGATTGTCCCATCCTGAAGCACCGCTACATAGCGGGTCCCGTCTTTGTCGGAGCGGCTGTAAGCCACCAGATGTTCAATATTATATCCTGAAGGTAATCCTTCAGCCGTTGATGGCTGCCAGGGATAACCGGGTGCAAACCACCAGATGCTGTTGTCCTGCAAAACAGCAACATAGCGCGAATCCTTGTCTTCGAGGCGGGCGTAGGAGGAGAGTATTTTTATTTTATTCATTTTTAAGACTTTAGACTTTAAGACGCTAGACTTGAGACTTTTTCCAGCATTAGAAGGTGGAGATTATAAAGATAAAAAAGCTAGCATCCTTTATTCGCCTTTTTAGGTAATTGAGAACAAATTTACCATTTTTTTATAAAAATTGTACAAAATACAGCGGCTCATATGTTTCAAATTTATTGAAATTTGAAAGGGATAATTTGCCTTTTCAATGAGAAAAAATAAGAGTCCTTATTGTGATTTATAAAATATATTTTTTATGTTTGTGATGAAGAAAAATAGCAAATAACTGAGAATAAGCTCGATTTTCCAAAAAGCTTTTGGTTAGTGGGGAAAACCAAGTTTGTTCACGCACCGTTAGCGGCAACCATATTCGAAACAAAACAGGTATAATAAATGACCTTTAGAGAATGACTTCGCCAGACCTAAAATGAGGGGTGAAAAACACTCAAAGAACAACGACATCAGGGAAGATTATCTTTAAAAAAAGATAAGGAATAAAATCGATTTGATAAAAACACTATGATGGGTCAAAATAAATAATGATGCGCAACATAAAATTATTTGAAAGTAAACAAGTTCGATCTGTATATAACGAGCAAGAAGAAAAATGGTATTTTTCTGTGCAAGACGTTGTACAAATATTAACAGATAGCAATGACGTAAATTAGTACATAAAAAAATGTTATCTCGAGATGAGCAACTTAAAAACAACTGGGGTACAATTTGTGCCCTAGTAGATATGAAAGCTATCGCAATTTAAAAACAAAATAATTATGAGCAACATAAAATTATTTGAAGAAAAAAGTGTTCGATCTGTATATAACGAACAAGAAGAAAAATGGTATTTTTCTATTGTTGATGTGGTTGAAGTATTAACAGAAAGTCCTAATCCGCAGGTGTATTGGAGGGTTTTAAAAAAGAGATTACTTGCAGAGGGAAATCAAACCGTTACAAATTGTAACGGTTTGAAAATGCTTGCCATTGATGGCAAGATGAGAATGACTGATGTTGCCGATACTGAGCAACTTTTACGCCTCATCCAATCCATACCATCGCCCAAAGCCGAACCTTTCAAACAATGGTTGGCACAAGTAGGTGCCGAGCGTATTGCCGAGATTGAAAATCCAGAATTGGCTCAGGCACGAATAAGAGCAACCTACAAAGCCAAAGGGTATAGTGATGCATGGATAGAAAAAAGAATTAGAGGCATACAAGTTCGCGATGAATTAACCAACGAATGGAAAAACCGTGGAGTAAAAGAAGGAAAAGAATACTCCATTTTGACTGCAGAAATCAGCAAAGCTACTTTTGGTATTATACCGAGTGAATACAAAAGTTTAAAAGGTTTAACTAAAACATCAGAAAACCTGAGAGACCACATGACCGATTTGGAATTAATATTTACTATGTTGGGCGAAGCTTCTACAACAGAAATTGCAAAAAACAAAAATGCACAAGGTTTCATAGAGAATCATAAAGCTGCAAAAGCAGGTGGAACTGTAGCCGGAAATGCCAGAAAGGAACTAGAAAAAAAATCGGGTGCAAAAATTGTAACTAATCAAAATTTTAAAAATTTAGACAGTGCTAAAGAATTGAAAGATAATATTGATTTATGAAGAGTCTAAAAGAAAATAGAGATGTCATTGATATCTGTGAAGATTATCTCTTAAAAAATAGATAATCAGTTGAACATTCTTTTGCAGGTCCTCCAACCATTATCAGCAACAATACATAAACAAAAATATGAACAAGGTTAAATTTTATCTACAACGAATTTATCGTTTAGCCCTGAGCTTCAAAAAACAAGAAGAAACAGTTTGGAGAGAATTGAAAAAACTTCATGCCGATGCTGATTGGAAACATGGTGTGTATGAAAAGGAAAAATATATTGAAACAATATTTGAACTCGGAAAAGAAAAAGGACAGGCTTTCTACTATATGATTTATGAAGGAAGCTTCCATTGTAGGGTTAAAATTCTGGATGATTACCCTAGGGAATTAACAACTGATATATTTATTCTTGCAACACATTTCAATAATTTGTTGACAGATGGGGTTGTAAAAGTAAATGCAAAAAATCAATATGTAGAATATCATCAAAAGAGAGATTTTTTAATACCGCTGCTATATATCAATGAAACATATGAGCAATTGAGGCGACATTATAATACATCGAAAGACATTTACGCTGCATATCAAAGACTTATTATTGAACAAGAAGCTCCAGCAATCATTATTGCAGATCTCTTAAAGGAAAATGAGGAACATGATAAGGAAACAGAATAATACTTTTATTGATAAACGGACTCATTTAAAATCAAAAAAAGTCAAGAGAAGTATCAACAAATGGAAGAAATAAAGTTACGAATTTAATGCTAATTATCCGTATATATCAATTTACGTTGGAACCAAGAAAGAAAGAAAATTTTATCATTGCCAATCTGCCAGCCATCAGCGTTAATTAAATAAAAATCTCAAACATTAAAATAAATGAAAATAGTAATGATCATACTGGCAGTAATCTTAACATCCTTTGCATTGGTACAACTTTATTTATTATTTGGACAAAGAAATATTGAAAAATACCCTTATGTAGTCCAAAAAAAATATGGCCAATTTGAAATAAGAACTTATGAAGCTACTTTATTTACCTCAGTCAAACTCAACACAAAAGGCTATGAAAATTCATCCAGAAGAGGCTTCTCTATTTTAGCGGGATATATTTTTGGTAATAATGAAAGGAATGAAAAAATAGCTATGACTTCTCCAGTAACAATGTCCTTAGGGGATTCCGTGACTATGATGTTTATGGTTCCTAAGAAATTAAAGAAGGACATGCTTCCTAAACCTAATCAATCCGGTATAGAATTTAAGGAAGAACCTGCAAAACAACTTGCTGCGATAAGGTTTGGCGGGTGGGCGAATGATACTAAAATTGAAAAGTATAAACAAAAATTAATTGCGGCATTAGAAGCTGAAGGTATCAAGTATTCTAATCGATTTTATTTTTTTGGTTATAATGCCCCTTTTGAAGTTTTTAATCGAAAAAATGAAGTTTTGGTAGAATTAGGTATCTGAAGAGCGGGATTGCGTTTAATGTAAATTAGTTTTATCAAACAAGTATTGTAGTGAAAGATACGCTCTTAGTGAAAGCTGTAAGCTATTAAAGCTAAGTTTGTAAAAATTGTAATATGGTGGAGTTCTGAGACCACTATAAAAAACGAGGCCTAATCCGAAAAGCCAAAAGAGTAGGGATGAAAATCAAATCAAAAATGAAAAATTTATTAATTTTATTAGTTTTTTTCTTGTCATTTGGATTTGCGAATGCGCAGACTAATTGGATGGATGAAACAAAATTGAAAGGTACCATTGGCAGTTATGAGATTGTTATGACTTTGGCTGTTCCTTTTGGAGGTGCTACTACATGCTTTACAATCGGCAAATATTACTATTCAAGTACAAAGAAGAATATTGATTTATGCTCAGAAGATAATGAAAAAATCATTGAACGAGTGGATGGTAATGAAACAGGCTATTTTATTTTGAAAAATTGGAACAAGCAAATAGGACAAACTGTCGTTGGCTCATGGTATACAATGGATGGCAGTAAAAGTTATCCGGTTAGCTTAAAAGTAATTGCAAAAGGGGAAAATTAAATCAGCCACAAAAAGGTCTACAGGTTGATGAGGGTAAAGAAATAAAAATTTTAAACCAGATGAAAAAAGTAAAAAAACTGCTCGAGGTTGGCGTTGACGGCGGCGGCTCTGAAATTTTTCTAATGAGCGATGGCTCTGTTGCTGATATCGGATCGACCATGCGAATGTTCGATGAAGACGAAATTGGAAACTGGGAATTGCAATTCCCAAATTTTGAGGCATATTGGAAAGATTTCAAAAAAAGTAAAGGCGAATTCTGGGTGATATTCCATCCTTTGTTTATCGACGAAGATGTAAAGGAAATCATCCGAACATCAGTCGATGCATTCCAAACGGAAGACGAATGGGAGATTAGGGGGGTTAAGACTTGGAAAGAAAGACTCGAACAAAAAGATTTCTTTTAAATTACTACTACGCCACAGTTTGTCGTTTGCATGCTGTAACTTTGCTCCATTCAAAATCAAAACTTTTTATGCATAGTTTTACAGCGATTGATTTCGAAACAGCGCAGGGGCAGCGCAACAGTATTTGTCAGGTAGGTCTGGTGAGGGTGGAGGAAGGTGTTATCACTGCCGAAATCGACCTTTTGGTGCAGCCGCCCAATAATTATTACTGGTGGCGTTTCACACAGATTC
>CAMDAB010000023.1 GCA_945888475.1 Saprospira grandis DSM 2844
CCTCTTTAGTTTCCATAATTTGAATAGTTTCTACAAATATATTGATTTTGTACAAATAATGCCAATTTTTTGTTTTTGCTTTAAGGTATAAATCTCATTTCTCTGTATCTTTGGAAAAGTTTCTTTCAATCTCAAGACCATTTTCATCTTGTTTGATGAACGAGACGAATCACCGAATTTTCAAATCAGAAAAATCTTTAACTGCGTGGAGCGCTCTCGTCTTGGGATGAGATCGGTACCTCTTCAAGTCTTCTGTTCTATATTACTTTCCTCTTTCAATCTCGATTTCATTCTCAAATTAGCTCATTTTCAAATTCTCAAATTTTTCATATGCTTTCCGATTTCCGCTCCGATACCCTGACCAAGCCAACCCCTGCAATGTTAGAGGCCATGTTTTCTGCTACTGTGGGTGACGATGTTTTTGGCGAAGACCCCACCGTAAATGCCCTTGAAGCTAAGGCTGCAGCATTGTTTGGCAAAGATGCAGCATTGTTTTGTCCCAGTGGCACCATGGCCAATCAAATTGGCATAAAAGCCCATAGCAATGCGCCTGGCGAGCTTATTTGTGATAAACTTTCACATGTTTATCTCTACGAAGTTGGTGGTATAGCCTTTCATTCGGGGATGTCTGTAAATCTTACGGAAGCCGAGCTTGGCATACTCAAACCTACCGATATTCTGGAGCGTATCAATCTTTTTACGGATATGCACAAGGCACCTTCACAACTCGTTGTTCTGGAAAATACCTGTAACAAGGGTGGAGGTTCCTGTTACGAATTGGAGAATCTGCAAGAAATCAGAAAACTATGTTTGGAAAAAGAACTTAGATTGCATCTGGACGGTGCGAGAATTTTTAATGCCATTGTTGCTAAAGGCTACAGCAGCATAGAAATTGGAGAATGTTTCGACTCCATATCTATCTGTCTTTCAAAGGGATTGGGCACACCCATGGGTTCCTTGCTTATCGGTGATAGAGATTACATTCAAAAATGCCGCCGCATCAGAAAACTTTTTGGTGGGGGTATGCGACAGGCAGGCTTTATGGCCGCTGCAGGAATCTATGCATTAGAACATCATGTTGGTCGCCTGGCCGAAGATCATCAGCTGGCAAAGGCTTTCGGTGCTGAAATTAGCGGGCTGTCTTATGTTGAGGAAGTTTTTCCAGTCGAGACCAATATCGTTATCGCTAAATTGGACAAACAAATTGTACAGACCGAATTTTTAACAAAACTGGCTTCAAATGGCGTCAAAGCTGTTCCCTTTGGGCCTCAGCTGGTCAGGTTTGTCACACATCTCGATGTGAATGAGGATAATGTAAATTATGCTTTGAATGTTTTGAAGAAAATGGGGTAGTATTTCTTATTGCTTCACTGACTATTTTTTTTCTAGTCTAACATCGACTCATAATTCGAAAATTTTGGGAGTAGCTTCCTAATCTGAAAACTATACCTTTTCTCTGTCCTCAGACTATCGAAATAATGCCACTCGCTATGTCCTTCGCCAATAATGGCAATCCGATATTTTTCCTTACGGTTTTTACTGTTTCTCGCCACTGTTATCCAGATAAATACTTCCTAAATTTGGTTTAGCACCGAATTTGCCGATTTTATAAGCATTGAAAAGCGAGATGTTTTTTTGCAATCCGAGATCGTGATCAGAGAATAATTCTATTACATCTTCTTCCTTTCATTTTTAATTTTTATATGATCATTAACTGCCAAATTGTCATATTTTTTAAAAAAGCACTATATTTGCCGATTGAAGTGAAAGAGTGAAAGACTCAGGATTCTGATTTCCGACTTTTGATTTCAAATTTCAACCTTCCTATTCAAATTCTACTTTCTGATTTCTTACTTCAGATTTCTTACTTCTTACTTCAGATTTCTACCTTCTTACTTCTACCTTCAAGATAATGGAACTATACGACAACAATCCCACCATCAATTTCGACAAAGAACAGGTCGAAGAAAACCGTCAGGGCGATGTTTTTTTTAAAGAACAGATGCTCAAAAAAGGAGCGGGGAGCCACAAAAAGTTTTATATCGAGAGTTATGGCTGTCAGATGAATTTCAGTGATAGTGAAATCGTTGCAGCAATTCTCTCGGATATGGGTTATGAACCCACCCGCGACATGGAACAATCCGATCTGATTTTGGTCAATACCTGCTCCATCCGCGAAAAGGCCGAAGATACCGTACGCAAACGCCTGCGTGTATTTGACAAACTGAAATTACAGCGCCCCGGAATGTTGGTCGGTGTATTGGGCTGCATGGCCGAGCGTATGAAATCGGCATTGCTCGAAGAAGAAAAACTGGTTGACATAGTACTTGGCCCCGATGCCTACCGCGACCTTCCAAATCTGATAGCCACTGCCGAAGATGGCGACAAAGGCATCAATGTTTTTCTTTCCCGCGAGGAAACTTATTCAGATATCAATCCGGTACGTTTGGATAATAACGGTGTAAGCGCCTTTGTAACCATCATGCGCGGATGCGACAATATGTGTTCCTTTTGCGTGGTGCCTTTTACCCGTGGACGTGAGCGCAGTCGCGATTTATACAGTATTTTGGCCGAATGTACCGAATTATTGGGCAGAGGTTATAAAGAAGTAACCCTACTTGGGCAAAATGTGGACAGTTATAAATGGAAAAATCCTGAAAACGACAGCACTGTAGATTTTGCCGATCTGCTCGAGGCGGTTGCCCTGCTCAATCCCGGTTTGAGGGTTCGTTTTTCTACCTCGCATCCCAAGGATATCAGCGATAAAGTGCTCCACACTATGGCTGCCCACGAAAATATCTGCAAATACATTCACCTGCCTGTACAATCGGGCAGCAGCAAGGTATTGAAAAAGATGAATCGTACCTACGACCGCGAATGGTATATGCACAAAATGGACAGAATCAGAGAAATTATGCCCGATTGTGCGGTCTCATCAGACATTATATGCGGATTTTGCACCGAAACAGAAGAGGATCATCAGGATACCCTATCAATCATGCAATTCAGCGATTACAGCATGTCCTATATGTTTTTCTATTCGGAACGTCCCGGGACACTCGCAGCCCGTAAGTTCGAGGACGATATTCCCGAGGAAATCAAAAAACGCCGACTCGAAGAGGTTATCCGCTTACAGAATCAGCTTTCTTATCAGCACAATCTGCGCGATATTGGAAAGACTTTCAAGGTATTGGTCGAGAAAGTATCAAAACGCAGCCAAGAAGAACTTGCAGGTCGCAACTCTCAAAATAAAATGATTGTTTTCCCAAAGGGTGATACTAAAATAGGAGATTATGTCTATGTGAAAGTCACCGATTGCACGCAGGCAACTTTAAAAGGGGAGTTGGTGTAAATGTCGAACAAGTGCATTTTGTTGCACTTTTTGACTTTAATTTGTTTGGCAGACATTCTTTTTTGTTAAATAGAGCAATATAATGCACTTTGAACAACTAGTAGAAAATATTAAAAAACGACGCGAAATGCTTAAAGTAAACCAGGAAACCTTGGCCGAGGTTGCCGGAGTTGGCTTACGAACTTTGAAACAGTTTGAAAGTGGAAAGGGAAATCCAACTCTCATGACTGTTCACAAGTTGGCCGATGCGCTTGGCTTGGAATTATGTTTGCAGGTAAAGAAAATGTAAGAAATGAGAGCTGCCAAAATACTTTACAAAGACGAGGAAGCAGGAATCTTGACTCAACACGATGATGCCTCTTTTACTTTCAGGTATCACGATGTCTGGATGAAAGATAGCTCTAAACCCGGTTTTTGTATCGGCATGCCCAAAACTGTTCAGGAATATCATTCTCAATATCTTTTTCCTTATTTCTTTAATATTTTACCAGAAGGAGCTAACAGAAAAGTAATTTGCACTGACTTAAAAATAGACAATGACGACTATTTTGGAATTTTACTCATAACCGGAAAGCACGATGTTATCGGAGCTGTAAAAGTTGTTGAAATATGAGTGAAATAAACTTTCCTTTAATTGCTAATTGCCCGGGCACCTTGGCATCAGGTTTTTCTTCGTATAGCAATTCTTGCCTCAAGGAGATGTTTAATGGTAAAACAGTGAGTCATATGCTGCAATATCAAGAATTTAGTCTCGGTGAAAGGCAATATAGCAAGTTTCATGATACCCAAAAAAGAGTATCTGTTTCAGGTGTACAGGAAAAATTTTCATTGCTTTTGGATAAAAAACAGATTCGGTTAATTAATGATGCTGAAACAGGTACTTATATTTTAAAAACAGTTCCTGAAAAAATCAAAAATGCCTCATTTATGCCAGCTAACGAGCATCTTACCATGCAAATTGCTCGACAGGTTTTTGATATAGAAACAGCTGCAAATTGTATGATATTTTTTGCGAAGGGAGCACCTGCCTTACTTGTCAAGCGTTTTGATTTTAGTTCCAATTTTAAGAAACTAGCAATGGAGGATATGGCGTCAATTTTAGGAAAAACGCCTCAAACCCATGGTTCCGATTACAAATACAATGGAAACTATCTCGAAATTTTTGAAGCACTAAAAAAAATTATTCCTGCATATAAAATTGAATCTATAAAATTGTATAAATTATTGTTGTTCAATTATTTATTTTCAAATGGAGATGCTCACTTAAAAAATTTTTCAATATTAGAAACAGCATTGGGAGATTTCAGATTGAGCCCTGCTTACGATCTTTTAAACAGTAGAATTCACATAGATGATTTTGATTTTGCCATGGAAGAAGGACTTTTGCCCAAAAATATTGCGAAAGGAAAAGTAAAGAACCTTTTTTTAAAATTAGCAGATCTTGTTGGTATTTCGAATAAAAAAGCCACTGAAATATTATTATTTATGTGTTCAAATTCTGAAAAAGTTGAAAAACTGATAGGAAACTCTTTTTTATCTGATAAATTAAAAAGAAATTACTTGCAGGCTTATCAGTCAAGACTAAAAAAACTAATGAAAGAATAAACCAGGGCACATCACAATTTAATATCCTTGCATCTATAGGGCTGACAATACATTTATAAAAGTTAAAGAAAAGAACATGAACATTAAAATTTTTGCACTCACACTTACAGCTTTAGCGCTCAGTTTAGGTGCATTTGCACAGCCCGGACTCAAACAGGAATCTGTTTCCATCTTCAAAAATTCAACTGCCTTTTTTGTAAAATCGGGTCAGGTTACAACCAAAGACAAAAAATGGGAAATTGTTGGCGACACTATTCCTCGTGCATTGAACGGAACATTTTGGATTTCTTCACCCACAAAGGAATTGAGCATTGCCAAAAGTTTTTTGCAGGACAAAGAGGTACAAGGGCTGGCCGTTTCCTACTCCGATATGTTCCTGGCCAATGACGGCAAAAAAGTAAGAATTCTGCAATCGAGCGATACTGCATGGATGGAAGGAAAAATTAAAATTTTGCAGACATCAAATCCCGATCCTTCTAAACCAGCCATCAAATCGGGTCTTTTGTACGCATTGGTTTTGAATAATGGTGCTACAACTATACTTACTCAGTCACAAATAAACAGTTGCCGTAAGGTCGAATTTCTCGAAAATCCATCCTTTACGAATGCTTCTGTTCAAAAACTGCCGGTAATGCAGGTGAATTTTACAACAGCCAAGGACAAGCAGCCATTAAATTTGATGTACTTGAGACAGGGAATCAGCTGGACACCCGACTACCTTATAGAACTAATCGCTGAAGATAAGGCCAGAATGACACTGCGTACAACAGTCATCAACGAAGCTGAAGATATTGAAGTGGCCAAACTGAATATGGTTGCCGGTGTGCCCAACTTCAGTTATGCGACAACTATTGCCGATTTTTTAAACATCATTTATCGTCAGGAAAACTACAATACAAGGGCTCCTATTCAAACTTATCAGAATTTTGCTGCGCCTGCATTGAATTCAGCTGTATATGATAATGAAGCTGTAACAGGCGCAAATGATGATTATTATCCTGCTCCAACTGGCAATATCGGCGCTGCTGAGGGTAATTCAATTGAGGATCTCTTTTTTTACAGCATTGACAATGTAATGATCAAAAAAGGTGAAAGAGCACTGTTGGATATTTTTACAGCTGAGGTGCCAATTGAGCATGTATACGAAGTAATCTTATCTCAAAACAGCCCAAGCTATACCACCGCTTACAGTTTCGAACAGCAGAAATTACCTGTAGTGCACACGCTCAAGCTCACCAATACCAGCGATTATGTCTGGACTTCGGCTCCGGCAATGGTCGTTAAAAATGACAAATCAAAAATCAGCCCGGTGAGTCAGGATTTATTAAAATATACCTCAATCAAAGACAATATCAACCTCAAACTCACTGAAGCTCCGGATGTTGCAATCAAATTTACAGAGAAAGAAATTGCCCGTAAAGTCAATGATAAATCTATCAAAGAAGCCAATAACCGTCTGCGCTACTACGATATTGTAACTGTTGAGGCCGAAATTGAAATTCAGAATTATAAATCAAAAGAAATTCGTCTCGATACAAAACGTGCTATCATTGGCAAATTGCTCGAATCGAACGAAAAGTGGAAATTAGCTCCGCGAATCAAGAGCTACGACAGTTTCAACCCTTATACTGATGTATGCTGGGAATTGAAAATCAAAGCAGGCGAAACGCGCAAAATTGTTTATAAATACGATGTTTTTGTAACACACTATTAAGAAATTAGAAATCAGAAGGATGAAATTAGAATTCAAACTTCTACCTTCAAACTTCTACCTTCAGATTTCTACCTTCTAATTTCTACCTTCTACCTTCTGCCTTCTGCCTTCTTACTTCTCACTTGGTCAAAATGGAAATACAGTCAATAAAACAACGTTTTGGAATAATAGGACATTCTTCTCTGCTAGAACACGCATTGAAAACGGCAGCGCAGGTAGCGCCTACCGATCTCAGTGTGCTGATTACCGGCGAAAGCGGAGTAGGGAAGGAGTCCTTTTCGAAAATTATACATAGTCTTTCGTCCCGAAAGCACAATAACTTTATTGCAATCAACTGTGGCGCCTTACCCGAAAGTACGATCAATTCAGAGCTTTTTGGACATACAAAAGGCGCATTTACTGGAGCTGCAGGTGATAGAAAAGGATATTTCGAAACTGTAAACAATGGAACCATCTTTCTTGATGAAATTGGCGAAATGCCCCTTGATACTCAAACTTTTCTGCTTCGAGTACTCGAGCAGGGTGAATTTGTAAAAGTAGGCTCTTCTGTTGTAGAAAAAACTGATGTCAGGGTTATTGCGGCTACCAACGTAAATCTGATGGAGCGTATCAAACAGGGAAAATTCCGCGAGGACCTCTTTTATCGTCTCAGTACTGTGATGATCAATGTGCCTGCGCTGAGAGAACGAGGCGATGACATACAGCTGCTTTTTCGCAAATTTGTAACGGAGTTCTCGGAACAGTACCGTACACCCGTAATCAGATTGGATGAAAAGGCGCAATCGCTTTTACAAAATTATAGCTGGCCAGGTAACATACGCGAGCTGCGCAATGTAGCCAAGAGGGTCGCGCTATTTTCAGAGGATAAATTTGTTTCGGCGGAGGAACTGATTAGATTTCTTCCCGATGCCCGTCAGACATCTTCCCTGCCAATTCCATCCAATTTATACAGCAGTAGTGGCGATAATCCACATGGACAGGGCTTTTATGAACGGGAAATCCTTTTTAAATTTCTCTATGACATGAAAAAGGATTTGAATGACCTCAAGGCACTTGTAGCCGAACTAGCCAGAACCAATAATCTGCAAATGCCCGGATTGCAAATGAGCGGAACAGGATCTTCAACAACAACCTCTTACATTCCGGATGTTTATGAAACTACTAATGTAACAAATCAACAACCATTCATCATCTCAAAACAGTCTGAAACAAACATTCAGGTCAACAGTGATTTTGGTGATGTAGAGGAAATTGAAGAAAGCCTCTCAATGGATCATATGGAAAAGGAACTTATTGAGCGGGCCTTGAAAAAACATCGCGGAAAACGCAAAGAAGCAGCCAAAGAACTTAGAATTTCGGAACGAACCCTCTACAGAAAAATTAAATCTTATGACATTGAAATATAATTCTGAAATCAAAAAAGAAGTCTGATAATCTGACTTCTGATAATCTGATAATCTGACAATCTATGATAGAAAAAATACAAAAAACCGAAGAACAATGGCAAGCCGAACTCGACGAGCTTGAATATAAAGTATTACGTCAGGCAGGTACTGAGCGTCCATTCACAGGCAAATATTATGAACATTCCGAAAAGGGCACCTATAACTGTCGGGCCTGTGGACATGCGCTCTTCAAATCTGAACACAAGTACCATTCTGGCTGCGGTTGGCCTTCTTTTTGGGGTGAACTGGAAACGGCCGATATCAAACATAAAATGGACAGAAGTCATGGTATGACCCGAATTGAATTACTCTGTCCTGCCTGCGACAGTCATCTTGGACATATTTTCAACGATGGTCCCAAACCAAAAGGATTAAGATATTGTATTAACTCGGTCTGTCTTGACTTCGAAGCAGATGAAAAATAAAAATCGGCATTAGGAAATTGCTTCGAATACCGTTTCTAAAAATATAATATAATATTTGAGCGAATAAAAATCATAAATGTACAACATAGCTTATCACGGCAATGCCGATATTGAAAATAAAAAGATTCTTGTAACAGGTGGGGCAGGTTTTATCGGCTCAAACATAGTTGAATACCTTTTGAAATATGGGGCCAAAGTGAGGGTTTTGGATAATTTTCTGAGCGGATTTAGGGAAAATATTGAACCTTTTTTATCTAATCCCTCCTTCGAACTCATTGAAGGCGATATCAGTATTATTGAAGATTGCCAAGGAGCATGCCAGGGGATAGACATAGTCTGTCATCAGGCAGCGATGGGCTCGGTTCCCCGTTCCGTGAAGGAGCCACATCTGAGTACGCTATATAACATTACGGGTTTTGTAAACATGGTTCATGCGGCGCATTCAAATGGAATTAAACGCTTTGTTTATGCATCTTCGTCTTCGGTTTATGGAGATGAACCCAATTTGCCAAAAAAAGAAGAAAAGATTGGAACCCCCCTTTCTCCTTATGCTATAACTAAACTCAGTAACGAACTTTTTGCCGAAAATTTTGGAAAGTTGTACGGAATGGAATTCATCGGTTTTCGATATTTTAATGTTTTTGGCCCTAAACAAAGTCCCAAAGGCGCTTATGCAGCTGTTATACCATTGTTTATCGATGCCTGTTTTAACGACAAGGAAGTTTATGTAAACGGGGATGGGAAGCAGACACGGGATTTTACCTTTGTAGAAAATGTAGTTCAAATAAACATAAAAGCAATGTTTACGGAGCATTCCGAATCATTGAATCAGGTTTACAATGTAGGATGCGGTGGCCGTTATAATCTTTTGGAATTGTTCGAAGGCATCAGATTGGCCGTCGGAATTGATAAAAAACCCATACTCCGCGAAGCACGAGAAGGCGACATCCGCGATTCTCAGGCCGATATTTCAAAAGCTGAACGTCTTTTAGGTTATGATGCCCATATTGATTTTTACAAAGGGCTTCAGCTTACAGTCGATTTTTTTAAATCGAACTCAAACTAATTTTAAAATTTGAAATTAAATTGTTGTTTGCTCCAAAATTATAATTTTGGCAGCAAGTATTTTGTTTATTAAAATACATTGATTTGTAGGAAATTGTAAATTTTATTTGGTATTGATATCTATCAAAAAATTAAAAATCGGAGGAAGAAGTCTAAAAGTTGACTTTCTATTGTTAAAAAATTGTTATCAGATTCTGTGTTTTTGTTAATAAAGTTCTACTTTTATGATTAACTAAGTTTATTGTTAACATAAAACATTTTAGTATGAAGTACCTAAATTTAATTGCATTGGCACTTCTCTTTACTGTAAGCACTGTATTTGCCCAGACAAAAGTTTCGGGAACGGTGAAATCAGAATCAGGAGACCCGCTTATTGGGGCCAATATTGTTGTGAAAGGATCGGTGCCTCTGGTTGGAACAGCCTCTGATACAGAAGGCAATTATCAAATTGATGTTCCTCAGGGTTACACTGTCCTTGTTTTTAGCTACACTGGCTACACAGAACAGGAAAAAGAAATTTCCGGCCAAGCTAGCATCGACGTTATCCTCTCTGAAGGCGTCACGAAAGATGATGTAATCGTTACTGCTCTTGGTGTTAGCCGTCAGGAAAAAGTACTCGGTTACGCTGTTTCATCGCTCAGTGGAGACGAGATTTCGGGTTCAAACACACCTAATATGATCAACGCCATTTCGGGCAAGATTTCAGGTGTTCAGGTAACCAGTTCATCTGGTGCTGCCGGTGCTGCTTCGCGTATCATTGTACGTGGTCAGTCCACATTCGATGGAAATAACGAAGCCTTGATGGTAGTTGACGGTGTGCGTATCAGCAATGCTGAAAATCACAGTGAGCGCAGTTTGGGTGGTGTTGCCAACTCAAACCGTGCTATCGACATCAATCCAAATGATATCGAGTCGATTACTGTACTAAAAGGTGCTGCTGCATCTGCATTGTATGGTGCGGAAGGTTCTAAAGGTGTTGTAATCATTACTACCAAAAAAGGTAAAAGTACCAAAGAACTTAAAAATGGTATTGCTGTTGATTTTAATTCAACGTATACAATTTCACAGGTAAATAAACTTCCTGAGCTTCAGAAAAAGTGGGCACAAGGCACTGGTTGGTATAGTGCCGATGGCGTTACTCCGGAATATTTTGGTCCCGAAACTGGTTGGCCAACAAGCTGGGGTCCTTCAATCGATTCACTTCGTTATGATGGTGCTACCGACTACGACTATGATGTAAATGGCCGTATTGTTGGTCAGAGCGACCCAACTGCTACTTCACAAGCTGTTACACCTTACGACAACCTCAGCAGTTTCTTCAGAAATGGCAACATGTGGAGAAATGACCTTGCAGTTTCAGGTGGTGGCGATGTTGCAACTTATCGTCTTTCTTTTTCAAATTTGAGTGAGAACGGAGTTATTCCGAATAATTCATTTGGAAAGACAAATGTTGGACTTTCTTCAACTGCCAAATTCCTAAAAGACAAACTTAAACTAAGCACAACCATCAACTATACCAATTCAGGTGGTACCAGAATTCAACAGGGTTCTAATATCTCTGGTCTGATGCTTGGTTTGCTACGTACACCTGCAACTTTTGACAATACAGGCGGAGTTGATGATCCTGTAAACAACAGTGCGTCTTACTATCGTTCAAATGGCCGTCAACGTAACTACCGTGGTGGTGGCGGTTATGACAATCCTTTCTGGACTGTAAACAATACCCTGTTCAATGACAGAGTAAACCGTGTTTTCGGTAGCTTCCAGGCTGCATACAAATTCAGTGACTTGTTGACAATAAGTACCAATATTGGAACCGATGTTTACAGCGATCACCGTACACAGGAATTTGAACTCTATTCACGCGCATTCCCAGGCGGTCGTGTTATGGACGATCAATACAACTTCAAAAATATTGATGCTTACGTAAATGTTAGTGGTACAAAGACTTTTGCTGAAAAACACAGCCTTTCTTACAACCTGGGTATCAACCACTACGAAACCTATTTGCAGAATACCCTTGTTATTGGTGATGGATTGGCCTTCCCAGGCTTTGTTCACTTAGCAAATACTTCTTCTGTTTCAACTGTTAATTCTACCAGCCGTCAGCGCAACTTCGGTTTCTTCGGTAATATTGAGTATGGTTTCAACAACATGCTTTATCTAACAATTACAGGCCGTAATGACTTTCTTTCTTCTCTGATTTCTTACGACAGAGATTTCAAAGCTGCTGATGTATCTGTTTTTTATCCTTCTGTTTCTACCAGTTTTGTATTCTCTGAGATAATACCTCAAAACAAAATTTTATCTTTCGGAAAATTGCGTTTGTCATTTGCTCAGGTAGGTGGTGGTGCTCCGGGTGCATACCTCACCAGCACTGCTTTCACTACACCTGCAAATGGTACGATCAATGCAATTGCGGATGGTTGGACAAACGGTATTATCTTCCCTTTCAATGGACTTACAGGTTTTACCTATAATTCACTTGCCGGAAATGGTACCTTACAGCCTTCACTTACAACTGATTTTGAAACAGGTCTTGACCTTCGTTTCCTGAATGGACGTATCCGTCTTGATGCTTCCTTCTACACTCGTACTTCAAAAAATCAGATCATTTCTATCGCTATTGCTCCTTCAACAGGTTTTCAACGTGCCGTACTCAACAATGGTACACTTTCAACAACAGGTGTTGACCTCGAGTTGAATACTACTCCAGTGAAGAGCAAAGGCTTCCAATGGGATTTGGGTGTTAACTTTACTAAATGGAATACCATCGTAAAAGACCTTCCGGACAATGTTGAATACCAATACCTCGATGGATTTACAGGTTCTTCTATTTATAACATCGAAGGACAGCGTTATGGTGTAATTCAGGGTGGCGCATTTATGCGTGCAAATGATGCAGCAGGTACGGGTTATGATGTAAATCTCCCATACAATCCTGACGGAGCTTTGATTATCGGAGCCGATGGATACCCAATGGTAGATCCACTAGAGCGTGTACTTGGCGATCCAAACCCAGATTTCTTACTGGGTATCACCAATACACTTCGTTACAAAGGAGTTGAACTTTCATTCCTTTTCGATATCAAACAAGGTGGCGACATGTGGAATGGCACCAAAGGCGCACTTACCTATTTTGGTATGAGCAAATTAACTGAAAACCGCGATATGCCTTTCCAGGATCCTGCAACAGGTAGCCTTACCTTCACAGGTTTCGATGAAAGCGGAGCTCCTGTAACTTCTACAGTTCTTGCCGATGAAAACTGGTACACCGGTAATGGTGGCGGTTTTGGAGATGTTGCTGAAGGCTTTATCGAAGATGCTTCTTGGTATCGTTTGCGTCAGCTTTCGCTTACTTACAATTTCAGCCCTAAAGTTCTGGAGAAAACACCTCTTCGTGGACTTTCTATTGGATTTGTAGGTCGCAACCTTCTTCTCTTCACACCATACACAGGTATCGATCCTGAAACCAGCCTTGTTGGTTCTTCAAGCAATGGTCAGGGTTTGGATTATTTCCAATTGCCAAACACGCGTAGTTTTGCAATCAGCCTTGGTGTGAAATTCTAATTATTTAAATCATCTTAAAAAAGATAGATTATGTTAAAATTAAAAATGATTCATGTACTCGTCCTGATAGCTTTTGTAGGAATGTTCAGTTCCTGTAAAAAGTACTTTGGCGATGTCAATAAAAATCCCAACGACCCGGCTGTAGTTACACCCGATGTGTTGTTGCCGATTATCCAGACCAATCTGGCTTATACTTATTGGGGCGACGGATCTCGCTTTGCTTCAATCTATACACAACATATTGATGGTGTTACCCGTCAGTTTTCTGTAATTCAGAACTATGGCATTCAGGGTTCAGATGTCGATAATATGTGGTCTAACCTTTATTCAGGTGTCTTGGCCGATATCAAAAAACTGAAAGAGATTTCAGTTGATAAAGGTTACAACCATTATGAAGGTGCTGCGCTTGTATTAGAAGCATACACACTGATGTTTGTAACAGATATGTGGGGCGATATTCCTTATTCAAACGGTTTTGCTGGAACAGATAATCTCGCACCACAATTCGACAGTCAGGAATCGGTTTACAATACTGTATTTACATTACTCGATCAAGCCGAAGCAAAACTCAATATTGCTGCCGAAGGTCGTGCACCTGCTGCCGATGATTTGTTCTATGGTGGCGACGAAGCCCAGTGGATTAAGATGATCAACGGTTTGCGTGCCCGCGCAAGTCTGCACCTGGCAAAACGCAATAACAGCTACTACAATGATGTTTTGACTGCACTGAACAATGGTCTTGCTTCTTCAGCCGATGATGCACGTCTTCCGTTCGAAGCCACTGCATCTGGTTCAGCACCATGGTTTCAGTACATCGAGCAACGTGCCGATATCGCTGAGGGTGCAAACTATGTAGCAAGATTAAATGCCTTGAATGACCCTCGAGTGGATTTCTTCGGTCACGATCTTACCGATGTTGCACACCCATATTTCACTGCCGACCAAGCTGTACCAATGTTAAGCTACACGGAGGCATTATTCATGAAAGCTGAAGCTCTTTTCAAAACTGAAGGCGCAACAGCCAATACCCATGATGCTTATCTCGATGCTATCGCTGCTTCATTTGATGAATTGGATCTCAATTCTGATTATGCAGCTTATGTTGCACAGAATGATGTAGATCCAGGTCAGGCTAACCTGACTTTAGATAATATCATGACACAGAAGTACCTTTCCCTGTATGCTGACCCGGAAGTTTTCAACGACTGGAGACGTACAGGCATTCCAAGTTTGACACCAAACAGTGGATCAGAGGTTCCTCGTCGTTTGCCTTATTCAGAGAATGAAGTTACTTTCAACTCTTCAGCTTCTGCATACCTGACTACCACAATTTTCCAAAGAATTTGGTGGGATGTAAATTAAAATCTGAATGATTTTATAAAAATACAGAGCTGCTTCTTCCGGGAGGCAGCTCTTTTTTTTAACTTTGTAAGTAAAGTCATAACTTTAAAGTAATTACAATGAAAATTTATTGTTTGCAGCACGACCCCCATGTTACGGCAGGTACTATCCCAGATTGGGCCAATAGCAGAAATGTTAACTTCACAACAATCGAGCTGTACAATGAAAACTTTTTTCATCCTGAACCCAATGAAGATGCTGCGCTCATTATTTTAGGCGGGTCAATGAATATTTATGAAACTGAAAAATATCCCTTTTTGAACGATAGTCGTAAAATCATAAAAGACTTTATCGATTCGGGTAAAAAGGTTTTGGGCATCTGTCTGGGGGCTCAGCTCATCAGCGATCTGATGGGAGCAAAAGTTGTGAAGAACGACCACAAGGAAATTGGATGGTGGGAGACACAGATTAGAAATACAGATGCTTTTGCCGATTATCCGCCACTTCCTTTTCTCTTCCATTGGCACGAAGATGTATTTGAACTGCCTGCAAGCGCTTTATTGTATGCCAGTACAGGAATTAGTTCGCACCAAGCTTATACTTTAAGGGAAAATCTGCTTGCTGTTCAGTTTCACCCAGAGGTGAATGAGGAACTCATAGAAACCTTTCTGAAAAATGATAGCAAAAGTAAAAAACCAAGTTGTGGTGAAGGACCTTACAGCCAAAGTGCAGATGAAATCAGGACATTGACAAAGGAATATCTTTCTGATAATAAAACATACTTTTTTGCGCTGCTCGATAATTTTTTCGGCACAATTGAGGGAGGGCCTTATCGGAATAGATTAATTTAGAGGGATGAAATTAGAAGGCAGAAAAACCACAGGTGCTAATCATTCAATAAGGTTGAACCGAATGTTATCATCGCTTCTAACTTCTAACTTCAAGCTTCTGCCTTCAAAATTTTAATTATGTCATTTTCCATAGCCCCAGGTTTGGTCCATGGAGAAAACCTTTTCACCGGCTTGCCATTTTTGTCGATGATAAATTTAGTAAAGTTCCATTTAATGCCTTCGGTTCCAAAAATGCCGGGTAAAGTCTTCTTTAGGTACTTGAAAATGGGATGCGCATTTTTGCCATTGACATCAATTTTTGAAAACATCGGAAAGCTGACGCCATAATTCAAAAGGCAGCCTTCAGAAATTGATTGTTCATTGCCAGGCTCCTGATTACCGAATTGATTGCATGGAAAGCCGAGAATCAGCAGCCCTTCGTTTTTATATTTCTGGTACAATTGCTCTAAACCCTCGTACTGTGGAGTAAGTCCGCATTTACTTGCCGTATTCACAACAATTAAAGCCTTTCCTTCAAAATCATTCATGTTTATTTCCTTTCCGGAAATTGATTTAGCTTTAAAATCGTATAAGTTTTGCATGATGGCTTTAAGTTTGAGTATTTATATGATTGAAATGATAAGACAAACAGCTTACCCAACAAATAGAATAAAATTGTCTGTAGTCGAAACGGCAAGACCTTTACAATGTTTAGTAAAACAAAAAAACTTTTTCAGCCATGAAAAAGTTTTTTTGTTTTGTTACCCTATTTCGAAGTATTAATAATTAATATTTTAAGCGCTTACAAATCCTCCCCATTGATAATCTCGTTATTCAAAGCAAATATTACCAGCCCGGCCACATTTTTAGCACCCGTTTTTTCTAAGAGATTTCTTTTGTGGGCATCTACAGTCCTTTTGCTGATGTAGAGATTATCGGCAATTTCTTGATTTGAATACTCTTTGATAATGAGCACCAGAACTTCTTTTTCGCGCTCAGTGAGGGGAATGCTGGGTTCAAATCGTGACTTTTTCTTTTTTGCAACAGGAGAAGAGAGGCTGTTCATTACGGTACTCAATACTTTTGGACTGTAAAAAGGCTGCCCCTCAATTACCGAAATGATACCATGTTTAATTTCCTGTTCGTTCGAATTTTTCAGAAGATAACCAACCGCACCAGCTTTGAGCATTTCTTTAATATGTTGATTTTCAGCAAGCATAGTGAGCGCAAGTACCTTTATATTTGGGAATTGTTCGCAGATTATTGAAGTGCACTCAATACCGTCCATCTCATCCATGTTGATATCCATCAAAACAATATCGACATCCATTTCTTTTAAAAGGTCCAATGCAGTCTGTCCGTTGGCAGCTTCGCCTACCACCTCAAAACGATCATCCTCGTCAAAATGGGCCTTAATACCATCTCTTATTAACTTGTGGTCATCGACCAAAAAAACTTTAATCGCACTCATCTTATTAGTTTTCAAAGCAGTCTGTTTTTGCTTATTGTATTCAACTCCTCAATTGAATTATTTCACTACAAGGTAACAAAATTCACTATTAAAATAAGCAATCAAAGAAAAAAAATCATGTCAAAGTGGTATTTCAATTATAAGTGTTGTGCCGGATCCGGGTTTAGTTTCGATAGTAAAAATACCCGAAATAGCAATGGTTCTGTTGCGCATACTGTTTATTCCGAAATACTTCTGTTGAGTATCATAGTTGAAACCTTTGCCATTATCCTCAATTGTAAGTATCAGTAAATCGCTGTGCTTAATAAGCTGAATTGTGACCTCAGTGGCTTCAGAATGTTTCAGAATATTGGTAAGTGATTCTTGGGTAATTCTGAATAAGGCCAGTTCAATTTTCGATTCAAGACGCAGCAGTTCAAGATTGTGGTAGAAATTAATACTTAAATCTTCGGCACCAAGTTTTTCAATCAGTCCCTGTACTGCCAATGCATATCCATAATCGCTGATTGCCTTGGGCATCAGACTGTGTGCTAGTTCACGACTTTCCTGAATAGCCTGCCCCAGATAATGCTGCGCATTGGAAAGCTTGCTTTGATTTTTATCTCCAAGCAGATTGGTTTCTCTGCTGACAGATTCAAGGTTTAGAGAAACAGCCATAAGAATTTGTCCCAGGTTGTCATGAACATCCTTAGCAAGTCTTGCTCTTTCTCTATCTTCAGTTTCCAAAATAGTTGCAAGAATTCGGTCTTCGCTCTGTTTTTTTTCTATGATCATACCAAGCTGAAGACTTAAGGCTTCAATAAGACTTTTTTCGCCGTCGAGAAAAGGACTTTTGTCCGAAGATTCAAAATCCTCCGTATAGAAAACCTTCAGGCTTCCGCTTTGCCTATTCCCTACATTTATTGGAGCAGCAATGAAGCTATAATTAGATTTGAAAGCCTTGTTGCTGAAGGTTTTATTTGCAAAATTGACAGACACCCCGCAAATCTCAGGATATTGCCAACCGCTTGAAATGATGTCGAATGATTTGTTGATCAGATCTTCAATGCTTCCTTGATTAAGATTATTATTAAGTCTCGATAAATCAAGCAGACAGTTCAGTTCTTTGGTTCTTTCCGAAAGATTGAAGACCAGGTTTTCAATTCGCTCCTCGTATCTAATCCTTTCCGTTATATCTCTTATTACAGTGTAGCTGAGTGAATCTTTTTCGATACTGCTTTCCCAAAATTCGGCTATGAAATTTTCGCCGTTACTTTTTTTGAAAATTCTGATATTTCTATTTTGTGATTTTTTAGCTGATTTATTTTTTTTCTCAATTAAATCGGAAATATTCAAGCCGCTGAGTTCTACTTCGGTTTTCATAAAAAGCCTACAGGCTGCCTCATTTACTTCAATTATTTCCCCATCTTTATGTATGATAATCCCTTCGTTGGTTGCATCTGCGAAAAATTTGTATTTTCGATTGCTTTCTTCCAGTTTACGGCTCGACTCGAATGATTTAGTGACATCTCTGATAATCTGATATTGATAAATGCTGCCATTTATGATTAAATAGTCATCAAAATAATCAGCCATGAATATAGTGCCGTCTCTTTTTTTGAGGGGTATGACAAAAGAGCCGTTTTCTCTGAGTTCGTATGGGAAAACAATAGTATTTTCGGCTATCAGCCCATGCATTTTTTCAATGATATGTATTCTTAGGTTTTCTTGTTTCAGGTCTTTTGTGTCAATGCCTGCGATCACTTTCGAAAGCATTCGGTTAAAATTTTCAAAAACTTCCCTGTCTTTGGGCAATAGATTTTCCAACACATTATATCCACTTATATTTTCCGGATCGAGTTGAAATAAATCGCAGTATGCCTTGTTTACCTCTATTGCGCTACAGTCTTTACAAATGGAGATGGCTTCATTTGTTGTATCTGAGAATAGTTTGTATTTATTTCGGCTCTCTTCGAGCAAGAGTTGTGATTCCCTCAAAGGAGTGATGTCCCTCATGACAACTAAACGTAGTCGTTTTCCATCTACCGACATCAGTTGTTCTTTGTACTGAAAATGAAAATCAATACCATTTTTACTCTTTTTGTAAAAGCCTGACTTTTCAAAAGGAGTTCTATAAACCTCGTTCAACTTTTCTTTTGTAAGACCGAGTTCTTTAATAGACTCCTCAGTCATGATGTCAAAAGTATGTTTTCCAATAAATTCTTTTTCTGAAAAGTCAAAAAAATCACATGCAGCCCTGTTGACTTCCACAATATACCCGCCGTCGTGTACCATGATGATCTCATCGGTAATGTCTGAGAGCAATTTGTACCGCTTCTCATTAAGTTCAATTTTTTTACGGGCAATTATTTCTTCACTGATGTCTCTGATCACAACAAAACGGTATGCATTACCTTCAATTTCAATTTTGTTGCCCCAAAGTTCGATATCTGTTGAAGCTCCGTTTTCAAGTGCTATTTTAGTCTTTTCATTTCTAATGATATCAAAGTTGACTTCATTTTCTTTTATGAACTGTACAATTCTCGGTATTTCCCCTTCAACTACCAATTCTGTCACAGGTCTCCCTAAAATTTCTGATTCAGTTCTTCCCACTATCTCACAAAACCTTTTATTTACTTCAACTGAAATTCCCTTATCATGAATTACAATACCTTCCCTCGAACTATTGAGCAAATGTTTATATTTGTTATTACTCTCTAATAGTTGTTTTTTGTACGCTAAATCCATAGTAATATCAGTTACGCGAAGACAGCGGTATTTGATCTTCTCGATTTCTATGATTCCTGCCTTGAGTGAAAGAAATATTTCCGATCCGTCTTTTTTACTGTACCTGATAATTTCCTCATATGCCGCAGCTGAATTGCTTTTTATCAGATCTTGAATTTCATATAGTTTAGGATCTTTTTCTTTCGACGGTAATGCCTCTGCAATAGGTTTTCCGATAAGTTCAGATTTGTCGTAACCAAAAATTTTGCAAAAGGCATTATTTACATCGCAGATAATATTCTTTTTATAAAGCAAAACTGCTTCAGAAATCTCATTGAAAATTGTTTCATGTTTGTTGCTTTTAATAATATCGCTTTTGGGTAAGACAGTTATCATGACGTTGTAAAGATTCTTGTCAGCATCAAAAACGCCCTTTTCAAGGATCTCTACGCATTGATTATCCGAATTGTAGAAAGAATAAACCAGATTGTAAGATGATTTTAACTCAGCAGCAACAAGCAATTTTTCCTGAATTTCATTTTTTTCTCTTTCGTTTAGTTTTGTATCAAATAGCTCATTATTGATATCTATATCATTAAAGCCGCAAAATGTACCTGATGTGCATTTTAGGTCGAATAGCCTGAAAGAGCCGTCAATTAGTCTTTTGGCAAACATTAGATCAAAACCCGATTTATCTTGAACCTTTGACATATGTTGAAGTAAAAATTAAAATTAAATTTAGTTGTATCGAAACTTTATTTGCAATATTTAGTTTGCTAATAGTCCAAACTTCTTACTTTTAGCACCGTATTGTTTTTTTTGCCTAATGAAATCGAAAAATAATCAATTTTTATTAAATTTATATATCAGTACCCATAAATTCTCTACTAAAAGATGAACAAACCTTCATTTCCTTTAATACTGAAATTTCTAAATTTACTGCTCCTTTTGCATGCTACTATCTTTTTTTCCTGTTCTGGTACAAATAACAACTCAGAAAATGAAAACATTGGTAAAAATCTTTTTGAACAAAACTGCAGCCTCTGTCATGGTAACGATGGTAAACTCATGGCAGCAGGAGCCCCAGATTTATCTGTTTCTGTACTTGACAAGGATGCGGCTTTGATAGCAATCGAAAAAGGTAGCCCACAAAAAGGAATGCCAGCTTATGCAAATCGTTTCAGTAAAGAGGATTTGCTCGCTATCAGAGATTATATATTTGAACTAAGAAAAACTAAATAATTAACCAACTAAACAATTTATTATGTACGATTTTTTAAAACATGCACATTCTGGTCTTCGTTGGCTGGTACTTATTTTTCTTGTAGTGTCAATTGTAAATGCATTGATGAAAAGAGGAAAAAATACAGAATATAGCAAGGCTGATAAAATGCCCGTTTTATTGGGGTTGATCTTTACACATGTACAACTTGTTTTAGGCTTGATACTCTACTTTATCAGCCAGAAATTTTCCTTCGCCAATGGAATGGGTGCACTTATGAAAGATGCAGTAGGCAGATTTTATGCTGTTGAACATATTTCACTTATGATTTTAGCGGTTGTGCTTATCACAATAGGATACAGCAGATCTAAAAGACAGGAGCTTGCTTCAAAGAAACATACGACTGTATTAATTTTCTATGGTATTGGATTGGCTCTTATCCTGATTTCAATTCCATGGCCATTCAGAGCTGGGCTTGGTGGCGGATGGTTTTAAATTATTCCTCCCACCAAAAAAAACAGGCAATCGATTCTTTCGGTTGCCTGTTTTTATTTTCTACCCATCATCAGGGTTATTTCTGCCATTACTGCTTCCATGTATTTTTTATTGCGAAGCGACGCTGCTGTTTTATGTATTCTTTGTTCGTTGGCTTTAATAAAGGCTTTTTTTCTGATTTCAATTATCTTTTCAATTTTTCGATATTCCTTATCTGCATAAATAAAAACAGTTTCTGTCTTAATTTTACGGCTAGGGTAGGAGGGTTTGTTCCTTGCCTTGTAGATTTTTCGTTTTAAAAAATATCTTTTGAAAGAAGAAAATTGAGCAAGCTCTTCATTAAAGAGCGGAGGCATTGAGCAGAGTATAAGTCCGTCGGCCCTGAAAATATAGCCCACCTGAACGGCAAGCATAGCGCCAATGCCAAAACCAAATAAATAGATTTCAGTCGGATGAAGTTCATCAACAATTTCGTGAATTTTCTGGGTAGCTTCCAGTGAACATTCCAATAGAGAATTGTGCTTTTTCCATCTGATGTCGATCATGTACACTTCCAAACCAAGTTCCGATGCAAAGTCTGCCAGCTGCCTATATGGGCGCTGCCTGGTTTTTTGCCCCTTTTCAGGAATGACAAAAAGAAATCTGCTGCTCTTAAGTGCTTCGATCATGATAGAAGTAAGAAGTCAGAAGTATCTAATATCTTATAATCTAATCTCGTCCGAAAGACGAGACTGATAATCTGAAATATAGATGCATGTCTAACACAAAAAAGTACATCTGTCACCTTTTGGCAACAGATGTACACATAAATTCTTAAACCTTAAACAATGATATACTAGAGCGCGTTGACAAATTTAGTCAGCTTGCTTTTCAGGTTGTCGGCTTTATTTTTGTGAAACTGTCCTTTCTTGGCCAAGCGGTCAATCATAGAAGTAACTTTCGGAAGGAAGGAGTTTGCTTCGTTCTTTTCACTCAAACTGCGAAGGCGTTTGATTGCAGAACGAGTTGTTTTTTTGTAAAAACGATTGTGAAGACGACGTTTAAGTGTCTGGCGAATACGCTTTTTGGAAGATTTGTGGTTTGCCATGTCAAATTGCTATTGATAGGTGTTAATTATTATCTTGTATTTTTAGGTCGGCAAAGATAGGGTTATTTTTTAATTCTGCAAAAGTATTACAGTTTTTTCTTTCTTTATTTAGAAAAGGCAGAATTTTAAAAGGCAGAAGGCAGAAGTTAGAAGGTAGAAGGTAGAAGGCAGAAGGTAGAAGGCAGAAGTTAGAAGTAAGAAGTAAGAAGTAAGAAGTCGGAATTAAGAAGTCGGAATTAAGAAATCTGGCAATCTGAAATCTGATCTCGTCCGAAAGACGAGACTGACAATCTGATCCAAAAAAAACTGCAGGCCTGTAAGCCGAATTCTGTCCCCTCGAAAGGGCCCTCATCATTTATCTCAACTTTGAATCACTTCAAAGCTTTATCTGCCTACCCTCCGGCTCGGGCGGGCAACCCTTAGCTGCAATGAAGCAGACAGCCGGTTTACATGGCATTTCAACCCGCGGGGTTTATCCCTGCAATCTGTTGCCAAATAGCAGCGTGCGCTCTTACCGCACATTTTCACCCTTACCTACTTGATCGAAATCAACGAGACGGTTATTTTCTGTGACACTTTCCGTAACAGTTGCCCTAGTCAACTATCCCCAGCCGTTAGCTGGCGCAGCGCCCTGCGTTGTTCGGACTTTCCTCCCCATCCTACAGGATGAGGCGATGAAGCAGCCTGCAGCAGTTCTTTTATTCTTTATATCAATTCGGACTTTATGGTGTCCGAGCAACTTGTACTTAAAAAGATTCATTCTAAATTATGAATAATTTGCAAATATCGGCAACAACTTGTGTCAAACAAGCATTTTTGTTGATAAATTCACCAAATAATTAGAAATTAGTTTAAAATTGCATACTTTTATGGCCTTGCGAATTGCCTTAAATTATCAATTTGATGGTTAAAATATTCTTAATCAGATTTTTGGACAATCGCTATTTAATAACTTTCAAAATTTGTTTTTTTAAACCATTGTCGAACTAAAAATTATCAACACATGAAATGGTTAATCAGTTTCCTTACTTCTTCTTTGGGTAAAAAAGTCGTCATGAGTCTGACGGGTCTATTCCTATGTTCCTTTTTATTGGTACATATGATAGGCAATCTCAAACTTTTTGCCGACAGCGATGGGCATAAATTCAATGAGTATGCTGAATTTATGGCGCACAACCCGCTTATCAAATCCGTTTCTTACGGTCTTTATTTCTTTATTTTGCTGCATGCATTTCAGGGTTTCCTTATTTATTTTACTAACAGAGCAGCTGTTGGAGGTGGCAAACGCTATTCAGGCAAACAAGTTAGTCCCACCGAGGCTAGGATCGCATCCCGCAATATGGCTGCATTGGGTACGCTTATTTTAGCATTCCTACTTCTGCACATGGGCCAGTTTTGGTTAAAAGCCAAGATTATCGGACTTGCCGACGGTGTTACACTATTTGATGAAGTAAAAATTGCTTTCAGCCAGGAATGGGTGGTTATCGCCTATCTGCTCGGACTTGTAGCTTTGTCTCTTCATCTTTTGCATGGGTTTCAGAGTGCATTTCAGACCCTAGGTCTTACCCATCCAAAATACACACCACTGGTCAAAATGTTGGGTTATGCATTTTCAATTCTTGTACCGCTCGGATTTGCAAGCATGCCTGTCTACTTCTATGTGATGCATATAAATGGATAATCGGAAATTGAAAAATATTAATTCTTTGAAATAAAACTATCTAATCATCAGATTATGAAAAAATTAGATGCTAAAATACCTCCTGGTCCGATAAATGAAAAATGGACCAAATACCGTTCGACTATGCCATTGGTTGCTCCGCACAATAAAATCCGCATGGAAGTTATTGTTGTTGGAACAGGATTGGCAGGTGCTTCTGCAGCTGCTACGCTTGGCGAATTAGGGTACAATGTAAAATGTTTTACTTTTCACGATTCTCCGCGTCGTGCACACTCTATCGCTGCACAGGGTGGTATCAATGCTGCCAAAAATTATCGCAATGATGGTGACAGTGTTTATCGCTTGTTTTATGATACTATTAAAGGTGGCGACTATCGTGCACGCGAGGCAAATGTATACCGCTTGGCAGAGGTTTCCGGAAATATCATCGACCAATGCGTTGCGCAGGGTGTTCCTTTTGCCCGCGAATACGGCGGATTACTCGATACCCGTTCTTTCGGAGGAACACAGGTTCAACGTACTTTCTATGCAGCTGGTCAAACAGGGCAGCAGCTCCTTTTAGGTGCTTACAGTGCCCTTTCCCGCCAGATTTCACTGGGAACTGTCAAAATGTATAATCGTCACGAAATGCTCGACCTGGTTACTATCGATGGAAAAGCACGTGGAATTATAGCAAGAAATTTAGTTAGCGGAAAATTAGAACGTTACGGTGCTCACGCAGTAGTTTTGGCTACTGGTGGTTATGGCAATGTTTATTATCTTTCTACCAATGCGATGGGTTCGAATGTATCGGCTGCATGGCAGGTTCACCGTCGTGGTGCCTACTTCGCCAATCCTTGTTTCTGTCAGATTCACCCAACCTGTATTCCGGTTTCGGGCGACTATCAGTCGAAACTCACGCTGATGTCAGAATCGCTCCGTAACGACGGCCGTGTATGGGTGCCAAAGCATATAGAAGATGTAGAAGCTATTAAAACAGGCAAATTGAAACCTGAGAATTTAGCAGAAGATCGTCGCGATTACTACCTCGAAAGAATTTATCCTGCATTTGGAAACCTCGTTCCACGCGACGTAGCCTCACGCGCAGCAAAAAATATTTGCGATTTAGGGCATGGTGTTGGTTCAAGCGGACTTGCAGTTTATCTCGATTTTTCTTCCAATATGAAACGCTATGGTAAATCGGTAGCTACCTCTAAGGGCAAGGAAAATGCAAGTGATGCTGAAATCATGACCTGGGGACGCGAAGTTGTGAAAAACAAATACGGCAACCTTTTCGAAATGTATGAGAAAATAACCGGTGAAGATCCATATGTAACACCTATGCGCATCTACCCAGCTATTCACTACACAATGGGTGGACTTTGGGTGGATTATAATCTGGAAACTAGCATACCAGGACTTTTTGCAACAGGTGAGTCGAACTTCTCAGATCATGGAGCTAATCGCCTTGGTGCATCTGCACTGATGCAGGGTCTTGCCGATGGTTATTTTGTATTGCCTTATACAATCGGTACCTTCCTCGCCCACGAAATTAGTACTCCTAAAATTGATACCAATGCACCTGAATTCGCTGCTGCAGAAAATGATGTTACGATACGTATCAACAAACTGCTCAGTATCAAAGGAAACCGCTCTGTGGAATCTTTCCATCGCGAACTCGGCGTTAAAATTATGTGGGAATACTGCGGTATGGCACGTAACGAAGCAGGTTTGTTAAAAGCCCGCGATCTGGTTAGAAAGCTCCGCGAGGAATACTGGACCAATGTAAATGTGCCTGGTACTGCCGATGAATTCAATCCAGAGCTCGAGAAAGCATTGCGCGTAGCAGATTTCATTGAACTGGCTGAACTTATGATTGTAGATGCGCTCACCCGCAACGAATCCTGCGGTGGTCACTTCCGTGAAGAATATCAGGAAGAAGGTGGTGAAACCAAACGCGATGATGAAAACTATGGCTATGTAGCAGCATGGGAATTTACCGGCGTTGGTGTCGACCCTCAACTGCACAAAGAAGAGTTGGTGTATGAAAATATTAAAATTGCATTGCGTAACTATAAATAGTATCAAGTAATGAGTATCAGGTACAAAGACAAAAATCCTGATACTTGCTACCTGCTACTTGATACGATAAATTCCTTTAATAACATTTAAAATAATAATAATATGGCTCACGAAGAAATTAACCTGACCCTGCAAGTCTGGAGACAGGAAGGGCCCAAGAAAAGTGGCAAATTTGAAACACATGTAGTAAGAATCAATACACACATGTCATTTCTCGAAATGCTGGATGTATTGAATGAGCAACTGAATCAACAGAAAAAACAACCTGTGGCTTTCGAACACGATTGCCGCGAAGGTATCTGCGGATCATGCAGTCTTGTTATCAATGGCCGACCGCATGGCCCTATGCAGGGAACAACTACCTGTCAGTTGCATATGCGTCATTTCAACGATGGCGATACGATCTGGATTGAACCATACCGTGCCAAGGCATTTCCGATCATCAAAGATTTGGTTGTCGACCGTTCGGCCTTCGATCGTATCATTCAGGCTGGTGGTTATGTATCTGTAAACACCGGTGGTGTGCCCGATGGTAATGCTATTCCAATTGAACTGAATACCGCCAAACGTGCTTTCGAAGCGGCTACCTGTATCGGTTGTGGTGCCTGCGTTGCGGCTTGCCCAAATGCATCTGCAATGTTGTTTACCTCTGCCAAAGTTTCACAATTGGCACTGTTGCCTCAAGGTCGCCCCGAATCGAAACAACGTGTACTCAATATGATTTCTGTAATGGATAAAGAAGGTTTTGGCCTTTGTTCCAACATAGGTGCCTGCGAAGCTGAATGTCCAAAAGGAATCAGCCTGGAGAATATCGCACTCATGAACAGAGAATATATCAGTGCAAACTTCGCTTCGCGCAGAGTTCCTACAAAATAAATCTGAATTAAATACAGTTTAAGACAAAACCCGCCATAGTGCGGGTTTTGTTGTTTATAAAACTAAGAATTGTCTGATTTAATGCTGTAGCTTTTTATATTTAATATTGTAAAATACAGATTATTAGATGTATTTTTGTTTTACTAAAAAATCAAAACAGATGGCGCATCCGGTATTTTCCTTTATCCATCCCGAGGATAAAAAAAGATATTTTTTTATTTGGGATACCTATTATGGTATGCCCGAAACAATTCCGATGAACTTGTTAAACCTACTTCAGTTCTACGGTTTGGAAAATTATCCTCAGGTAGAGGCTGTTTACAACTGCTATCCTGATTTATTAAAAAATGGAACAAGCTTACCCGAAGACAGCTTCGATAGGACCAATGAAAATATCAAAAGGCTGATATATGAAAATGTTCGATTTTCGAGCGTAAATAATGCATACGAGGCAGTTTCAAAAGAGTTGGAAAATCTTTTTGAACAAATTATGAGTTTGGAAGATTTCAGAACTGCATATATAAATCTGACTAAAAATCTGAATATTTATCCGCCTTATCCCTTTCATTATTACCGTTTCCTGTCATTTACCAGCAAAAACCTCTACGGGGCCGTAAAGGAAAATTTTTATTTCACAGAAATTATAGAAAAGTATTGTAAAGCGCCCGGAACTGATGTTTTGATTGAAGTTGATGATTGGATTACAGGGGGCTATGTTTTGAATCAAAAAGGACTTATGAGTAAGCTTTTTTTTGAATTGGCCAAAATAAACATTATTGACATTTCAGCAATACCACATATCTACAGAACAGATTCGCCGATAAAAGACCTTTTTATAAATTATGATTTTGGAGATATTTTGCCCAAAAATGAGATAAAATATGATATTTACAAGCGCTACAAAGCAGCATTCAAAATAGTGGAGATGACAAGATCTGTATGTGCACAGATTCTCAATAATCAAATGCATGAATTTTCGAGACATGATTTTGATTGCCAAATACCTTATAATCTCATCAGCAAAGAAAATGATCTTGAAGATATAATTTCACAGGCATATTATTCAAGCAGTAAATTTGTCAACTTTTACGATGATCAAGGCGCAGCGCTACATCCTCAGGGATTGTTTTTGACTGACATACAAGATATCAAGAATTTTTACGTATTGGGCGTCAATATTTTCGAACTACAGAGCATTTTTCACAGCAACGGCTTTGTGACTGATCTAGGTACAATGGAAGAAATACAATACTTTGAACACGATTCTTTTGCAGTGGATAACCCGAATCGCCTGATAAAATTCGATTCAGAAAACAAACGCTTTTTAAGTATTCAGTTGAATTATAATCCAGTTTATACCAAGGTAAAATTTTTTGACAGCCTGAATGCTTATTTTGTCAAAAGTGGATTCATTCATATAAACGGTGAAATTATTACGCCATTTTGCATGAGCGATTGTGGCGATTTAGCTGAAGATATGATAGCTTTCGAGATGAATGGTAAGTGGGGCTATCTTAATAAGGACTTTAAAATAGCCATACCACCATCTTTTGGATCAGCAATGCCTTTCCGGCAGGGACTTGCAAAGGTTTTTCTCTTCAATGAAGAATATATGCATTATGATGAAAATTGGATTGAACTGCCAAGTTGGATACCAAAAGGTGAACCGGTAAATTATGAATTAAATGAAGCATTGTTTAAGGCTAAGTTCCCTGATTTTCCGGATACTTACCGCTTTAATCTTATAAATAATGATGATGACAGTTTCGGTAAGAAGTCAAGATCAGCGCCCGATCCAAACAAAGGTTTCTTTGCACTCATAGACAAAAAAGGGGAAATTATAAGTATCGAAGATTGCTTTGTCGAACAATTTGGGGAAAATCACATAAATCATGAATTTGAAATAGATGACGAGTACATGATAAAACTAACAAGCCTTCCGGAAGACTTATTGGCAGAGTTGAACAATTACGATTACCGAATTTTAAAAGCGAGGAACAAAGAAATTGATAAGCCATTGACTGAAGCATTTAAACAAAAAATAATTGATGAATTAGTTGCCGAAAAAAAATATTACGGAAAATTGCCCTTGGCGGTACAGAAAGATATTGATTTTATGACTGAATTGATGGAAAAAGAACTTCTTGACAGCTTTCCTTTTTATCTGCTTTACAATGACAAGTTTGTTGAATCTGCACTTAAAAATGGAAAATACAACTACCATAAATTACCCTGGGCAATGAGGGAAAAATACAGTGAGATTCAAAAAGCAATTGAAAAACTAAATGAGAGAGAAGATGGACTTCCGTTTTAATTATGCTCTACTGACCGTTGTCATTTTATGCCCGACAGAATAGACCTACCTTTGTAATACAAAATCCGAATCTGGAATCGCCTGTGGAATCTGAATTAAATTATTCACCCATTAATTCAAATTTTATGAAAAAGATTCTGATTGTTAGTACACTGTTGATAACCATCTCGGTTATCCTTTTCTGGCAGTGTGAGAAAAGTGAACTAAGCGATGCCGGCGAGATTTCATTCAAAAGTTTGAACGGAAAAGTCTGGTATCCTGTTAAATTGTCTGTCGACGGCGAAGACTTTGTTTTTAGTGAACAATCCTCAATTGAGTTTGAAAAAACAAAATTGCTTGTTAAACCAAATGCTCAGGTAACCTGCATTTCAGCAATTACTTATCCCGGTACCAATCATTTTTCTGTTAGCGATGGCTTCGATTGTTTTTTGAATCCGGTAAAGTACGACCCGCAATTGAAAAGAATGATGCAACTGATGGAAAATGCAGAATTTGATTTCAAATCAGCCGAGCATCAGGCGGTTTTTTACAATAAAACGATGTCTGTAGAGCTCAGAGACAGTTGGATACCGATACAGCCGGCTTTTAATTTCGATAATACCCACTGGCAGGTTACAGAGATGATAACAGCAGCTAAGGACATCGCCTATGTCTGGCAAACTGAGCAGCCAAAGCTACGTTTCGAAAACATGAATTTCTTTATGGAGCTACCCAAAAATAAGTGTACTAAACCTTATGTGATGAATAGGGCCCGACTCATTTTGGACGATGCCTTTGTCTGCAAAGTTACTCCCTGCTGCGGTTCCGATAAAAATACGCTGCTGTCTCAAAACCTGGTTGGCGAAATGAGTTATCGTTTTCTGACCCGCGAGGTAATGGAACTGAAAAACATGGTTGGAACCATGATAATCATGCGAAGAGTGCCTTATTTACCGCCAAATGAAGCTCCGGGAGAAGTAGAGTAAATGAATTTGAGCATCAGGTAATTTGCCTCCTCACAGCCACTGGGATAGTAATGTCTCAGTGGTTTTTTGTTTAGATTATGTCGTGCTAAGCACAGTAAACAATATGCTCTTCAATTCCAATTTGGCAGCGGCATCTGCGCAATCACACCATAAACATCGCCTTCATTTTCCAGGACCTTTGCCCAAAGATTTTTGGCATCGCCATGACTGTTAAAAATATAGTTCCGGTCAACCGCCCCTAAAATCCAGTTATTGTAAGACATTTCCTCATCGAGTTGTCCTTCTCCCCATCCGCTGTAGCCTATAAAAAACTTAATATCGAAGGGTGTGATGAGCCCATTCTCAACACAAAATTTCACCTCTTCAAAATTTCCACCCCAAAAAAGGCCCTTGTCTATTTCGACAGAATCTGTAATCAGATCACCCTTACTGTGCAGGTAATGAATGGTATCGGTTTGTACCGGCCCACCATAATAAACTTCTGAATTGAATTCTGGAAAAGAGGAGAGGAGGTTGCAGATGTTCATGCCAACCGGTTTATTCAAAATAAAACCAAGGCTGCCATCCTTATTGCGTTCGCAGATTAAAACAACCGAGCGGCGAAAATGAGGATCTTCGAGAAATGGCTCGGCGAGCAACAGTGTCCCTACTTTTATTTCAGATTTATTTTTACTTTTTGACATAAAACTATTTTCTGATAATTGTCACATCGCCTTTGAAAATGCCCCATCCCTGACCGAGGTCTAATACATAATAATAGGTTCCTGCCGGTAATAAACCTCCACCAAAACTTCCGTCCCAATCATTGTTGTAGAAATCGGACTGATAAACAATATCTCCCCAGCGATTCAAAATTAAAACGCGATTCGACGGAAAAAGTTGAATATTTTCGATGCGCCATGTATCATTGTAGCCGTCATTATTTGGCGTGATAACATTGGGAATAAACAGTACCTGACCCACATCAGATTTAACTTCTACCACAACATTAGCAGTATCGGTGCAGCCTTCAATTGATTCGACTGTGACTGTATATTGTGTAGTTTGTATTGGGTTTGCTACAGTTGTCGGACATGAATTACAAGCCAGATTAAGGGCAGGACTCCATGTGTAAAAATCGCCACCGGAAGCATAAAGTGTTGCAGCAGTTCCCTCAACGATGATGGTATCGGGAGAGACTACTGCGCTTGGCGCCTGAAATACTTCCACCAAAATCGTATCGCTGGTTCTGCCACAGATACCATTGTCGGCTGTTACCCAAACGGGATGAAATCCTGCTGTAAGAGACCCGTTAAATGTATTATTAGAACCTGTTTGCAGCAATAGCGAATCTATGATAAAAGAAAAATTACTGTAGCTGCCGATTGCTTCCAAAATAAGTGGAATATTGCTGCATAGCGGATTAGTTGCAGCGTTCAAATCAATTTGCGGACTAAGATTTGCCAAAGCAAAAGGAAAACTGCTGAAATCAGATACAACTGAATCGCCTTTCAGCGCAGTCAATCCATATAAATTTCCATTATTACTGATACTTGTCTCCTCGTTCCATTGGAGCGCCTGCCAATGTGCCAGGCCATTGTAAGTTCCATCCGTGTTGTCAATAAAAAATTTCAATCCTGCAGAACTATTGCCAATTGTTCGGGCAATTCTGTGATAGAAATTTGGATTGATATCGCAAATTTCGAATACTTTTTGGCTGCGGTCATAGCTCTCGTTGTCGGGGTCGGTATTGGCGAGGCGAGCCCGGTAAGCATTTGCATTGTTATCGTTTGGGCTGATGTGTATAGGTCTGAATCGGTTAACGCCTTGGGTTGAACCCAGATAAAAAACATATTCATCGGTACTGTTGCAATGTCTCAGCAAGCCACCATTACCAAGGGCCGAAACAAAACCAAAAGTACCATTGAGACCACTTTGAACTGCATTGATTGCATCTGTATTAAATACATGAACTGCATTGGTATCCATATTCAGCTCACGGTCGTTGAGTCTCAGAAAACCGTCAACGTAAACATCAATCGAGCGGCCAAACTTAACACCGCTGTTTTCAAGTCTTAAATCGTAGAACCTTGTAATGTTATCGCCACTGATATTTTGATTTTCTCCGCGCAGTGTTACAACGCCTTCCCCGATGCTGTTAAAACCCTCATTGCTGGCATTGTTTTCCCAATCGCCAAAAAGGTGCAGGGTATCGGAATTGTGAAAAAATCCGCCGTTGTCGTTTACAGTGTTTCCATGAACAGCAACAAAAGCACCGTCTTTTATGGAAATAAGCGCACCCTGATTACTCAGCATCGGCTGTGCAAACAAGAAATTTGATAGAAAAAACAGTGTAATGAAAGTTATTAAACCTGCATTCATGGTTTGAACTGGTATTTGAAACGCCAAATTAGTAATTTTATCAGAAAAAATTAATTAAAATTTTATTTGAACTCAAAATTATCAACTGATGTTTATCTTATTGAAGTAATAAAAATGTGTTATTAATGTTCCTGACTAAGACATTATTTCTTACATTTGCGAAGCTTTGAAAGAGTTGATAATTTTTTAAATCTGTATCTTGCTAAAGATTATGATAAATTTATTAACTCAGCACTAAATTTACCTATCCAAATCTAAACAACATTATGAAGCTTAAAAATTTAACTAAAATTGCTTTGTTGAGCCTTGTATCATTTCCAATATTTGCGCAACAGGCTGGTCTGAGCGGTTGTTCTGTAGGACTCGAAGACGGTGCACTCATTAAAGCCCGTATGCTTGAGAATCGCAGAAATATCAGTCCAGATGCAATTGCTGCATTTCAAAACCAAAGAGCTGTAACTTATATACCTGTAAAGTATACAATTGTAGGCGACAATGCCGGCGGAGGTTATGTCGACATTGATCAGGTTTTCGATATGCATTGCGACTTGAATAATGACTATCGTACGCAGGATGTGCAATTTGTGCTCAAGGATGCAACAAACTCTGTACGCTATGCCAATAATACCAATGTTTACAACGACGGTTCTGGCTTTTCCGCTTCGAGCTACATGATTAGCAACAAAAGCGCCAATTGTGTTAATATCTATTTGAGTGCCTCTGTAAACAATCAGGTGGCTTCATATTACAGTGGCTTCGGAGATTATATTTTTGTATTGAATCAGATGGCCAATGGCTCTTCAAGCACTGGCTCACACGAGGTTGGTCACTTTTTTAGTTTGCCACACACTTTCTTCGGTTGGGAAGGAACAAATTTCAACGATGGAACAGCTCCAAACTCTGTGGGAGGAGATCCTGTTGAAAGAGTAGCTCGTTCTGGTAGTGGATCTAACTGTAATTCTGCAGCCGATGGCTTTTGCGATACCCCTTCCGATTACATCTCTTACAGAGCTTTCTGTCCTTATGCACAGGGTGGCAGAGACCCACAAGGTGCGCAGATCGACCCGACTGAGTCTTTGATTATGTCTTATTTTGCAGATGCTTGTGTCGATTCATTCACGGCCAACCAGAAAAGTGCAATGGCTGCCGATATCCTGAGCCGCAACTGGTCAAACCTTGCTGTGCCAACACCAAATGCAGTTGTTAGCGGAACCTCTGTAACAGCTACCGCTCCTGCAAGTGGAAGTACCTTTCAATTGACTGGTAATGTAACTTTGACATGGGGAGCAGTGCCAAATGCAACAGGTTATATAGTTGTTTTGGAACGTACACTTTTTGGTACTCCAATCGAGACGATTCAAAAATCAGTTGTTTATGGAACTAACTCACTGGTTATTCCTGCTTCTAAGTTAACCTTCCCAAGACAATATACCTGGAAAGTAAAACCTTTCAATCAGTACCAGACTTGTTCTGCATACTCAGCACCATTTGGTTTTACAACTCAGGCTCCGGCCACTGCTGTTGAGAATTTTGCATCTTCATTCGATTTTAAAATTTTGTCAAATCCTGTAAGCAACTCATCTGCGGAATTATTGATGAATGTCCCTAATCCTACCGTTGCAGCTTTGAGCATTTTTGCAATGGATGGTAAGCAGGTTTTGAATGTAAATAATCTTGAGCTGAATGCTGGCGATAATGTTGAACTAGTAGATGTTTCAAGTCTTAATAATGGATTGTACATCATTGTGCTTACTTCTCCATTGGGTTCTATCCAGCAGAAACTGATGATCCAAAAATAACTTCATAAATAATTGAAAATACGCATAACGGCATCTTTAGGTTTGTTTTTTCCCTGGAGATGCCGTTTTGTAAATGTCTGTAAATCTACAGCTCTACTAAATGAGATCAGTTTTATCCGTTCTTTTTGTGATTGCTTTTTCTGCATTTTCCTTTGCGCAGGGGAATTGTGGACTCAGTTATGAGGAGGGTTTGCAAGTGCGCGAACAAATGTTTCGCAATAGGGCAGAGATTCCTTTGCAAACAATTCGTAATATTCAGAACAGCCGATTTACGATACACATTCCCTTGGTGATTCACATTGTTGGAAACAGTAATGGGCAGGGTTTTGTAGCTGCTCAGAATGTTTTGGGAATGGTTTGCCGACTCAATAATGATTTTGCCGATCAAAACCTGCGTTTTTATATCAAGGATTCATTGCGCTACCTGCGCGATGATCTTATTTTTGCCGATGCCTACGATTCATTGGCAGTAAACCGCATGATTACATACAAAGACACAACTGCCCTGAATATCTTTACCAATGGCAGTGCAGGCGGCGGTGTTGCCGGATATTATTCTCGCCGTGGCGATTATGTTTTTATGCTCAATTCTTATGCGAATTCAAACTCGCCGACGATTACGCACGAAATAGGACACTTTTTTACCCTGCCGCATACCTTTTTCGGTTGGGAAAATATCGATGCCAGACAATTACATTTCAATACACCTGCGCCCGACTCAATTGGCACAGACTGGCGTAGGAGAGAGGTGGAATATGTTGATCGTACAGGACCACTTGCCAACTGTTACAGTTCAGCCGATGGTTTTTGCGATACTGATGCCGACTATATCTCTGAACGTGCTCAATGTCCGCTCTCTGGCACTGCACTCGATCCGGCCGGAACTCCAATAAGCCCAAACACAACATTATATATGTCATACTTTTACGATGATTGTGTCAATAATTTCACACCAGAACAGAAAACGGCTATCATGACTTCGGTGGTGAATCGTAACTGGCTCTTTTTTCCTGCTCCCAACACCGACAGTCTTAACTGGACTGCAATCACACACTCAATTCCAGCGGATGTTTCTCAGGTACAGGTTCAGGACAGCATCAGTTTTCAATGGAACGTACAAGGAGTAGGACCTGCCCAAAAATATATTTTATTTGTTGAGCGATTGATTTTTGGAACACCGGTAGGTGTTGTTTATAATGGAATTACTGGTAGTTCAAATACTTTCAAACTGCCTTCGAACCTTTTTATAAACAGTGCAACCTATCGTTGGCAGGTGATGCCTTACAGCAATGGATTTACCTGCGCCGGATTTTCAAATCCGACAACTTTTACAGTTCAAATGCCTGTTTCGATCCAAAATATCTCTGATGTTCCGCAATTTTCGGTCAATCCAAATCCGGTAAAGGGAGATCAAATCAATATTTTTTATAAACTGACAGAAGAAACTGAACTATCCTTCAGAATTTTATCAGCTGACGGAAAAATCATCAGCTCAGCACCTTTCAACACTGAACCTGCAGCAGAACACTTTACAACAATTAATACATCAAATTTACCTAACGGAATTTATATCATTCAGATGATTAGTAAAAACGGTATTCAAAGCAATAAAATTGAAATTATTAGATAAATGCAATAGTCTAATTTCTTGATACTTGATGCTTGATACTTGTCCCGATAGCTATCGGGATGATACTTGATACAAAAAAATATAAAATGAAAAATCAACTACTCCTCCTATCTCTCCTTCTCACTTTTAATTTACTTACTGCTCAGCATAACTGCGGTGTGCGCCATGGCGACGATACCGCCATTAAAGCCAGAATGTTAAGAAACAGAACTGCAGTTCAGACTCCTGAATTTAGAAATACGGTTTACGTTCCTGTGACCATACACCTCATTGGGTCGTCGGGTGGGGGCGGAGCGCATAAACCTGAGGTTGCAATTGAAATGCTATGTAAACTGAACGAAGATTTTGCCGATCAGAATGTCTATTTCTTTTTGAATGGAAACGTTCGTTTTTTGTATGATGATTATTTGCACAGCGACTCTTACGACTGGGGCGTAATGAATGCAATGGGGGATGCAAAAGTACCCAATACACTCAATATTTTTGTCAATTCAAATGTGAGTCAGCCTGTTGCTGGTTATTATTCTCCGGGCGAGGATTTTGTTTGGATGGGAACGCCTTATGCCAATGGTATTTCAACTACTATAACGCATGAGATTGGGCATTTCTTTACCTTGCCACACACTTTCTATGGTTGGGAAGGTATCAATGCACCTTCACTCTACAGTATGTCTCCTGCTCCGGCCGATATCAATGGTTATCCGGTGGAGAATGTTGCCAGAAATAATTGTTTAGT
>CAMDAB010000024.1 GCA_945888475.1 Saprospira grandis DSM 2844
GAAGGAAATAAGGGCTCACACAGTTTTTTCGGGTGAAGGAATAGTCACACCTATTTCAAGCTCGAAAAAACGAGTAAGTGCTTAGTTCCAAAGCAATTTTGGGTTGTAATAGAATTTCTAATGACGGATTTGGGTTTAATGTTATTATTTCAAAATTGCATCCTTAAAACTGGTGCTAATGGTTTTAGTCCTTTTTGATCAATTGCTGTATAAACTGTCCATCAACTGATTTAATCACTACGAAATAAATTCCTGAATCCATCTGGGATAAATCAAGTTGTTGTTCTGTTATTGTTTCTTTCAATTGCGTTGTTAAGATCAATTTGCCACTTAGATCATAAATGCTTGCTTGTTCTAGAATAAGGCAATTGGAATTTTTAATTGTCACCCAATCAGCTGCTGGGTTTGGATAAATTTCTATGCCCGATAATTCCAAGTCTTCCAGCGATAAAGTACCAACAATGATTTCAAAAGAACAAGTACCCTGATTTCCGGATTCATCCTCAGCCGAAATGGAAATTGTGTTAACCCCAGGAGACAATTGTGTTCCTGCAACTGGACTTTGTGTTATGTTTAATAGTGTTGAAGAACAATTGTCAGACATAGAAACCATTCCAGTGGATATATAATCAGAAAGGATATAATTACCCCCAATAATCAATGTTGTATCTTTATCGCCGGGACATATTATTTCAGGTGCCAATGAATCAACCACTGTAATTATTGCGCTGCAAGTAGCCGAATTGCCGGAAGAATCATTCACTGTTAAAATAACAGGATTTGCCCCTATATCGCTGCAGGAGTAGCTTGTATCCATACTCAATGAAAAAATTCCGCTATCATCCGAAGAGCCGGAACCTACAAGACTGGGAGAAAAAACAACATTTCCTGTTTCATCCAGTTCGGCACTAATATTCTGACAAACTGCTATTGGTGCTATCTGATCCTGATAGTGAATTATAAATTTAAAATCTCCATCGGCGGCGGCAGTTGGATTGAAATTTAACGTTCCTATTAAATTGGTATAGGAGAGCCCACCTGTATAAACACTAAAAGAATTCAATATATATCTTGCTGATGCCGTTGCTTGCGCATGCATCATAAATGTGTAGACATTCCCTGAAATTACTGGCACAGGCACAGGAAATGTAATTTTTATATCTGTATTACTTTGTGCAGCAATGAGTGTTACGATCGTAGAATCTATAGGATTGGAAGCGTCAATTCCAGCATAAATCCTCATTTTGTGGTCACCATCAACATTAACCAAGCTAAGACTTAGGGTAATTGACTCTATGTTTCCGCTACAAGTAGCTGTAAAACTCTGTCCAACCTGAGCAATTGGGTTCACACCTACCGAGTAGTTGTCTGTCAAAGCCTGAGTTATATTATTCGCAATTCCGCATTGGGCAAAGGCAGCAATGTTTGTGATAGAAAATAAAAAGAGTAAGATTTTTTTCATGTCAAGCTGAATTATCTGATGAAATTAATTGATGCAAATCAAAAAATATCAAGACAACCCAGTGTCTTTAGGGTATATCTTTAAGCATTTCGATTTGGAATGCTCAAAAATACAGCTTCCATGACTGTCAAAAAATACTACTTTAGTTGTATTTTTTGCTAGAAAAGTAGATTTTACATATAGAAATTATTTAAGAAACGCTGAAAATATTTTTTTGAAGCGGTAACAATTTCCAGCAAGCAAACATTAAATTGAAACAAACAAAAACAAGGCAAAAGCAAATAATATAAAAGTCATGAACACTCAAAACACAAATCTCGAAGTCCTTAAAAAATCTTTGGAAAACTTGAAGAGCAGATATGCTTCACAGGTAAAATCAGAGAATAAATTTGCCGTGCAGAATAAGGAATATGTGTTGGGATTGTTGAAACAGGTAGCATAAAATCTAACAAGATATAAATCTCAAATTACCCAGAGGGCGCCGTTTCGGTTGCCTTTTTTTTATTTAAAAAAAAAACAGCCACGTACACTGTTTTGTGATAAATCAAATGTATGAGGAAATATTAATTGTTGGTTAACCACATATTAATTAAAACTTTAAATAATTAAGAAAAAGCAGCTTTTCGTAATAAAATCATAACAAGTAGATAAGGTTATAGAAATACGCTAAGGCTACTTTTGCATCAAATTAAAAAGTCTCAATTTTTCTAGTGATCCAGCAATGAGTTAACATAGAAAATAGATAAACCAAAAGTTGGCTTCAATAACTCCGAATTCTGAATTATTAAAATATTATTATTTAACAAACAGTAAGTGCCCCAAAATCGTCTTGTAAAATAGGGGTAAATTTCTAAACTAATTGCTTATGAACCTTTCTACACTTTTTAAAAACCTTCCTTTTGCCCTTGCATTTCTCTTGTTGTTTGAGGCCCATGCTCAAACTGTGCTTTCTGCCGGAGATATTGCTATCATCGGTTTCAAGACCAATAACAATACCGATGCAGGAAATGATGCCATTAAATTGCTTGTACTCCGAGAATTGGATTGTAACACTAGTTTTATTGTAACAGATAACAATTGGAACAGAAGCACTAACAGCTGGTTTTGTGAAAATGATGAATTTGCTGTTCAGCTTACTGTTACTTCAACTATACTAGCAGGAAGTATTATTTATATTGAAGTTGATGCCGCAGGCAATCCGGTCAGCAGCTCAACTGGTTCCATAACAAAAGCATCATTGGGTAATCCATGGGGTACTAATTTTGGACTTAACAGTGGTGGCGACAATATTTTTGTGTTACAGGGAACAAGAAACGCACCTACATTTATTTATGGGGTTCGTCACAATGGCACCTTTGCCACAGGTGGGGATTGTGCAAGCGGTGGAACTCCAAGAAACAATACTGGTTTGCCAGCAGGACTTACACTAGGAAGTACTGCCATAGAAATGGCATCGAGTCAAAATCAATGGCATTACAATTGTGCTTCGGCAACAACTACCCGATACATTAACAACAAAACAACTTTGCTAACTAATATTTCGAACAATGCAAATTGGGTCAATACTGCTGGTCAGCAATGGAATAGCAGCGCTTGTGTTTTCAATATACTGGATGTTCCTTTTATCCAGAATGGATCTATTGGCGTATCTGGTGCAGGTTGCGGATGTCTTTCAGGCTGTAATCTTTCTACTGCAGGAGGTCCAAATTGTTCGCCGGCTGTAACAGGTGACTGCCAGGCAGGTCAGGTTAATATGTCTGTCGATATTCCTGTTCCCGCTGGATGTACCTTTAGAGTTTACGCAACAGCAAGAAATCGGACAGGCTGTACAGCATCGGGTATGGACTCGGGCGACCGACTCAAAGTGGATGTTTTGGGTGGCACTAAGGCATTTATAAACGGTTCGGGAAATTTAACTGCAAATGATAATTTTACCTTGACTGGTCCTGGCACCATTCGCGTATCCGGCAATGCAAATCGTGCCGATGAAATTATTTCCTATCGAATATTTCAGGCGCCATGTGGCACTTGTTTACTATTGCCTGTAGAATTACTCGATTTTAGTGCAATGGCAGAGAAAGAGGCCGTCAATTTATTCTGGTCGACTTCAACTGAACTCAATAATGACTATTTTATTTTGGAAAAATCGACAGATGCTGTAAATTTTGAGCAGTTAGCTATTGTAAAGGGAGCCGGTACTTCAACCGATCGTCATGATTATAGTTTTATTGATAATAACCCCAATAAAGGATACAATTACTACCGTGTAAAAAATGTAGATTTTGATGGTACAAGTTCAGAATCTCCTGTAATAGCAATTTCATACAACAGCGCGGCGCAATTGAGCATTTATCCCAATCCCTTACCGAAGGGTGAACAATTAAACATAAGATCAACAGAGCATTTTGAAAAAATCAGTTTGTTTAATGCTTATGGGCAATTGGTTTACACGACTAATTCAAATAATGCTCCAATTCAACTGCCTAATGATTTTCCTGCTGGTTTTTATACCATAAGCATAGATTTTGAAAGTGGATCTATTGTGAGAAAAATAATCATAGAATAAAACCCTCTAACCTGTTTTGTATATCCATCCTATTTTTTGGCGGCCTTGTGCCGCCTTTTTTTATGATTTGATGGCTTTGTTGTCTGAATTATAGAACTAAAAAATGTGGTATTTAAACTGTATTTTTTAAATTTTTTTTACTTTTGATAACTATTATTTTACTAGCCAACTTCATAAACTATGACCGAATCCGACCGAATTATCATTTATGGTATAGTATCCGTAATTGTCATTGCGATATTGATGATTATCACAGCTATTCTTTTAGAGAAAAAGGTAAAAAATAACAAGATAAAATGGCTAAGCTATGCTTTTATTTTTCTTGTTGGTGTTATCATTTATCTGATATTCCCAATGTCAGAAACAACTGGTGGGAATTTGGATTTAAGTTTAGGAACAGTTATCGGACTTTGTATCTCGGGCTTTACTGTTGTTACGGTATTAACAGTCTATTTCATGTATTATGAAGCAAGTATTGCCAAAAGAATGATCGAAGATGCTATCAGGTTTGGTAAAGAACTGAATTTGCATACCAATGGCATTCCTAAAGAGAAAAATGTCCACTTTACTAAATTAGGCTTTTCCTGGAGTGGCAGATTGGATAACAAATGGGAACTATTTCATTACGATGAAATACGAGCTATAAATAGCGTTACTGTTTCAAACAATAAACCTCGAAAAACAATTAGTTATTACCATTATAAGCTTAGCGTAACTCAAAACAAAGATGCTAAAATTATTATTTTCTCAAATATCGAATTGAATAAACATAACTACCTTGAATATGAAACCGTTATCACTCCTTATCCAGACCTTAATGAGAAAGTAATTATTTACATCAAATCCGGTAAAGAAAAATTCCTTAAAAAACTGGAAGATTCAAGTTTTAGGAAATTACTTATGGATAATTATTTGCTCTTTATGGAGGGTTTATATACTAATTCTGAACAGGGAATTGTCCATTTATCCAAACAAATGGGACTTCCTAAATATGGCTTTTTTATTGACAATTATAAACTTGAAATGGATTACCATCTTGCAAACAAGAAGGACCATCTCCAGTTTTTAAAGAATTTCATGGAATATTTTGACAATTGAATGCTTTAATGTTTGAAATTCAATGACTTTTTTGGCGCTATGATCTAATCTAACAGTGATTAGGCTTATTGACGGGTTGTTTTTATTAAATTAAAATAGGTGCTACCACGAACTTAATGGGAAAAGCTAACTTGTATTAAATAAACTCAGTAATGGAAAAGCTACAGTGCATATCATCGTTTGATTTTTTAAATTTATATTATGATTAATACAACTCATTCTCTTAGCGATACAACCTCAGATAAATTATTCAATATCACTTTATCCGAAAACAAAGTAATTACAGAAACCGGTAAAACAGCTAAGCTGAAGCTCACGGAAAAAGAATTTGAAAACGATAGAGAAGCATTCTTATATTTCGAAAAAAAGGAATGGGAAATGCTTAAAAAGGGATTTCTGATGAAGCAGCCCGAAGCTTCTGCGGGTGAACCGATGCTGCATTATTTTATAGGCAGCGGTTATACAGGATGTCTATCACTAGTAAATTTAGGAGATCTGTTCGCTGTTTATGAATTGAAAGGGGATAAAAATAAATATAAGTATGATGCCCTGCAATTTATTGACCTAAATGGAAATCTGAAAAAAAGTCTGGATTTGCCCAAGGTATTACCCTGGAATATCTTATTTCACGATAATAAAAATTTCCTTTTAATTGATTTGGATCATTTTATTTATACTTATGATATTGAAAATGATAAGTTTACGCAGTTGACTGATAATTTTAAACAGCCGGGAAGTTTTATTTCAATGTCTGAGCACTGTATAGCTTATGGTGCTGCTCCAAAAATCTTTGTTAAAAATTTGGAATCCGACCAACTGCTATTTGAAAAAGAATTTGACCCTCAATTATATTCAGGACATTCGACCCAATTTAAAGGGGCAATCTCTAAACATGGTAAATTATTAGCAACCTGTACGCATGCTGGTTCAATAGAAATTTTTGATATCGTTTCCGGTAAATCCGAAACAATTCAAGGCAATTTTGAAATGGTCGAAAAAATGGATTTTGTAGAAAATGACCGAATTTTACTGGTTCATGAAAAATACGGATCTTGGGGTTTGCGATTTTTTGACTTAGAAAGCAAATCAGAGCTGACATTTCCCGATTTGAAAATTCCTTCTTATGATACCATGATTCAGCATTACAGTATCAGTAAAAATGGAAGTCAGTTGCTTGCTGTGCAACATAAAAATGCTTATCTCTTTGACCTAAATAAAAAGAAAATTTTATACAGTTTTCGACTTTTTCATACTATAAAAAACGCAAAACCTGTATTTGGTCAGGATTGTATTGCTTTTAGAACAGATTATGGCTGTTTCAGTATTTACAGGATTTAGTTTGAGCTATGTTTATTTAACTTAATTCAGAAGCTGCGCACCAAAAATGAATTATATCTCATCTGCATTTCCAAAACATTGTCTTATGAACTGCAGATACACGCTTTTGTTGGTCTTTTTAACTGTAAACTTCCTTAGGGCACAACATCTGCCTGGAAAGTACCATCCGGAATCAAAAACATATAAAGCTGCTGACAGCAGTTACAGCAGCGATTTTTTTGAAGATGGTTTTGCAAGATTTTATCATCGGGGTAGGGTGGGGATTATGGATAGCAGCGGGCGCATGATTTTGGCAGCCAAATATGATAAGATTTTCGATTTCAGGAACAATATTGCCAAAGTTTGTGTAGAAGGGCATTGCGGGTTGGCCGACAGAAAAGGAAACATAATTTTGCCTCCTGAAAATACCGAACTGAGAGACAGTTCTGAACAATGTACCGTTTTCAAAGATCTGAAGAGCGGACTTTACGGCTTAGTAAGCGATGATGGAAAAATCATCGTTCCGGCGAAATACAGCAAGCTGCATGCTCCGAAATACGGAATTTCAATCTTTACCAGGCATAAAACATTGGGGCTGCTTTTTATGGATGGCAAAGAAAGCATTTTCGACGCCCACTTCGAGCTGCAAAATCACCCCGATATCAGAACATATGAAAATAAACTTTTTGTAAGAGGATACAATTTGGAGCCCTCAGGATACGGCCTTGTGTGCATGTTTATCCAAAAAGGAGATAAAACCCTGTTCGGTTTTATCAATAAAGACGCAAAATGGGTCATCGAACCCAAATACGAGCGGATAATGCCATTTAACGAACAGGGAATTTCAATAGGCATTTATGAAGGAAAATGGGGCGCAATTGACACAAGCGGCAAAACGGTAGCGCCTTTTAAATTTGACAGCTTTGAAAAATTATGGGAAAAACTAAATCCTCAACCAAAAGAAAAGCCCCAAAAAGAATCCAAAAAAACTGAATATGCAATAAGCACTACTATTGGTGATCACAACAGAACCTATACAGTTTTTAATGATTACCGCATAGCCCTTAAAAATGGAAAATGGGGGATTTTAGACAGCAATTCCCGTCCGATTACCAAATTTATCTACGATGCAATTGTTCCGCTGGATTCAGCAACCGTGCTGCTTTCCTGGCACATATCCTCCTATTCTTTGAATACCGGAATTCCACGTTATGTTTACAATGGCAGCTACACCTATATGGATAAGTCGGGTAAAATATCAAAAAGAGAACGCAGCTTTTCCAAAACTATTCAAGGAGTAGCCGATTTTCACCGGGATGAATTTACTACGCAAAATCCCTTTGAATATGCCCCGCAGGCAGTCGATGGGCAGTACAATTATTATCCCACCGAAAGGCAACCGAAACTCAGCGGTTCTGAAGCAGATTTTGATATGGAAGAAATTGTTTTTGAAGGATTTCGAATCGTGAGTTACAACAAGGATGAGGAAAATAAAAACAAATTCGGTTTCCATCATTTTGTCAACTACAGCAAAGGGCTGATGGATGCAAAGGGAAAACTGCTTATTCCTGCCGAATATGATAACATCATCTCCAACGGCAGTCCCAGACTGATTGTAATGGAACGAACTACGCCTGCCCTGCAGGAGGGCGCACTGATGTGGAAATACGGTGTTATGAATGTACTTGGCGAGGAGATTATTCCTTTGGGAGATTATATAATTGAGGCCTTTCCCAATGCCTATTTATTGATGCGCGAAATTAAGCCTTATGAATGGGAATCGGCAATTTTTGACCTTTGCGGCAAGGAAATCATAGCATTTAGTAAAATAAGATATAAATTTGATAACTTTGGACAATGGCTGACGGACGGACCTGGAGCAAAACTGATTGAACGAAAGGAATAAACAAGGCTTAATGCAAATTCTTTTTCAGAAGCCTAAGACATGGAACCCATTTGTTGTTAGATGATAACTAATTAATTATGAATAAATTAGAATACGGTATTATCTGTAATAAATCTGATGAGAAGCAATTGGTAAAAAATATCAACCATTTTTTGGATAGCGCATATGAATATCGAAAAATGAGTAAAGTTACCAACAAAAGTATGCTGCAGGCAAGACTGCCATTTGTGTTTACACATTTTTACAATCAGTTTCTGAAAACAGGCGTGCGTTGGTATTTTGAATTGTATCCCAATAGCGATGAAGATGGAAAATTAAAGTTTCCTGAACATCCCGATGCCGCTTGGCTGATTTGGGTGAATAAAATGAGTTACAGTACAGATGAAGAAAAATCGGAAAATGACAGATTTTTTGAGGAACTGCTCCAAGGAACAGGTTTTGAATGGAAATTGCTGTATACTTATAAAGAAAAAGAAGAAAGGCTTTGATGATTTTAAAAAAAGGGAGCTGTTGCTATTTCCAGAAATTCATTGGACCTGGAATCGCTGACAATAAAATCAAGGGCGCCGTTTCGGTTATCCTTTTTTTATTTTTCCAACCTCAACTCAAATGGAATTTTCAGCATCAATACAAAATTACTGCCTTGTTCGGGAAGGTTGAGCAGGCGATAGCGGCTCAGGTGCTGCAGATAGGCTCTGTTCAGGACATTCTGTATCTGGAAGCCTATGATAAATTGCTGTTTTTTTACTTTGAGGGTACTGCCCAAGGCAAGGTCAAAAAGCTGATAGGCAGGGGTATTTTTCTCATTTCTATCCACCCTGTTTTGGGCAAAACTGAAGCGATGGTTCAACTCGAAATAGGCTTTATCAAAGACTTTATAGGCCTTTGGTAATTCAAGTCTTACGCCAGAGCGTATCACTGCAGGAGGCGTAAAAGGCAGGCCCAGCATGCTTTCCAGATTTAGGTTCCATACAAAATCATAGCCTTGTTTGAACGAAAAAGCAGGACTAATGCTATAATTCCAACTCAGCTCACCACCGCAATAAAGCGCATCGGTCTGTAGATATTTAAAAAGTTGACCGGCATCGGGCAGGGGAGAGAAGCGTGCAGTGGGACTCAGATAAATATAATCATTATAAAAGGATCCGAAGGCTGAAAATTGCAGCTCAAACTTACTAAATTTCAAATCAGTGCCAAGTTCCAGTTGAATGCCGCTTTCGCTAGCCAGGTCGGTGCTGCCCTGTTCATGCCTGAAAGTGCCGTGATGAACGCCGTTTGAAACTGTCTCAACCGGATAAGGCACCCTGAAAGTACGACCCAGATGCGCACGAAGGGAAATTTTCTCAGGCAGCGCCATGTACCAAAGTCCCAATGCGCCAGCCCAATTTAAAAAATGCTGATCTAATTGCGGCGAATTGAGTTCTGTTAAGACGGAACCATTCACCCGAATTGGTAAACTGTAAAAATTACTGTTGTTATTGGCATAATCGAAACGGAATCCGCAATCCAGTTTCAGGCGCGAATAGGGTTGATATTCCAAAAATGTATAAATGCCGCTTCTTATGGTACTAAAATCGGGTAGAAGATGGTCGTAGCCCCCACGCTCATTGCGCTGCTGCTGAAAATTGATGCCTGTTTTTATTTTTAGCTTTTCGTTGAGCGGTTGTATCAGTCGGATATTGGAGCTGATGGTCTGTAGCAGCAATTCCAAAGCCAGATCGCTGTTGTTGAAACTGCTGTCGCTGCGCAGATGTGCATCGGCAAAGGAGAATTCCCGCCTAAGATTGCGCTGATAGCCGAGGTCAATTTTCAATTCTCCCGAATTTGGCAGCACAAAATCAGCATTCAAAATGCCTTTCAGGTGACTGACCGATTGTGAAGGCAGGTCAATGTCGCGATTGTCTCCATCCGGATTGAGTCCATAAGCGCGAGGAATGCCCATCGCTCCGGAGAAAATGCCCGATCTGAATCCAAAATGCGAGGCTGTAAAACGAATTACGCCCCATTTTTGAATGGTACCCAAAGCCAGGGACATATTTTCCTCTCTGACCGCTGTGTTTTTTAGTTGCGCATCGAAAATGGGCAGAACAAAGCCATTGTAAATAAAACTGTCGGCAGGAATGCGGTAATCGCCCGATTCCTGTCGGCTGTATCTGGCCTGCACAAAGAAATTATGATAATTGGAACTGATATGCGCCGATGTGCCCCATTGTCCGTTATTACTTTTATAAATCCCTTGCAGCGAGGCTTTTAATGTGTTGTGGGCAGCTACTCTTTCGGGCAGAATGTTGATGATGCCACCCAATCCATCGGAGCCATACATCATCGAAGCAGCGCCTTTTATGATTTCCATGCGATCAACAGAAAGTGCATCTATTTCCAATCCATGATCATTGCCCCATTGCTGCCCCTGCTGTGCGATGCCATTTTGTGTCACAATGATTCTATTGCCTGCCATGCCTCTGATGACAGGTTTTGCAATGCCAGTACCGACATTTATGGTATTGATACCAGCAATACGCTCTAGACTTTTAGAAAAATTGCCCTGCAGATTCTCTTCAAAAAAATTATTGCCAAAGACCTGCGCACTTTGTGAATTCTGACGACTCAGCGATGATTCCTCCACAAGGACATAGTCGGTATGCTTGCATTTTTCGCAGCCCAATTCATTCAGGTACAAATGAATATGATAGACCGACTGTGATTTTTGCAGTCCAACTTTATAAATAATCGATTCCTTGCCGACAAAACTTGCCAGAATTTCGACCGTATCGCTGAAATCTTTGAAAGAAATTACAAAAAAGCCATTTTCATCGGAGACAGCAGTCTGCAGCTCATTACCCAAAACAAGGTGAGCGCCGGGAATTGGCGTGCCGCTGCTTTGGTCATAAACTTCCCCTTCAATTCTATACTGTGCATTGATAATGATACAGTTAAGAAAGGATATTAGGAAAATAATTAAATGTCTGAAATTCATCTGCTGTTAAAATATTCACAAAAATAAGCCTTTTCTTGCAACATTGTTGCATGATATTGTATTTTTGTAAAATACTTAGGAGCAAACAGTTCAAATGAAAAGCAATATTTTAATTCCATCGGCTATTTTTTTAGCATTTTTAGCAATTTCCTGCAATACAGACTCTGACAATCAAAGTCCTGTTATTGAATTATTGTCGGTCAGTCCGCAATTGGAATCGGCTTTGATATGCGGGGAAATGGAGACAAACAATGTCATTAGCCTTAATAGTAACGACAGCCTGAAATTTTCTTTAAAACTCAGCGACAATAAAGGTCTTTCGCAATTAAAAATTGATATTCATGAAAATTTCGACTGTCACGGTCACAAAGCAGTAAGTCCATGGCAGGTGTTGAATCTGATCGACCTAAGCGGAACCGAGCAGATTTTGAACCTCAGTATTCCAATTCCAGCAACTGCAAGTGCCGGAGTTTACCATTTTCAAATTAGACTTTTGGATGAATCGGGTAACGAAGCCGGTTCAAATCAGGCATACAGCATCAGATTATTGAACAGCGCCGATACCATAGCTCCTTCGGCAACAATAAATCTTCCAATTGCCGACACAATATCAGTTTCAAGAGGAGACCTCTTGAGTTTTGAAGTTCGTGCCGAGGATAATTTTGATTTAGGTACTGGAAAGGCCGAGCTGATTTATTTCACCGAAAGCGGAAATAAAATAAAAGCCGATACCTATGTTTTTGAACCCGGACTTGGTAATATCAGGACAATCAATATGGATTATCAATTTCCCACAACCTTAACAAGAGGCAATTACGAGTTTTATGTAAAGGTTTTCGATGCTTATGGCAATAGTTTTGACACTGCTTCAAAATTGATTCAACTGAATTAAAACAGCAGTTTTTATTATCTTCTTTTCGATTTATTCCAATTAGCTTTATATTTGCCTAAATCTTATTTTTTGGATTCAAAATTTAATAAAATGCAGGAAATTTGGAGCCGTTTCGAAGCTTGGCTCGACAAACACGCCAATCAGCTTTTGGACGATTTGAACGAAGCTGTGGAAGATACTCAGCTGGAACCTATCGAGCGTATGATGGGTGTTGATTTGCCAGCCGATTTTAAGGAATTTTACAAAATTCACAATGGCCAGTTTTCAGAATCTGAAGACCGCCTTTTTGGATTGGAAGAACTATACTCTGTAGAGCGAATGATCGAGGAGCGAAACAAGCTCAAAGAAAAATTTTATGCTGGCGAATTCGATGATTTTGATTCTGAACCGGATGCTGCAATCCGTGGAGAATGGTACAATCCGTATTGGCTACCGCTCACCGGCGATGGTAAAGGCAATCATTATTGCATGGATTTTGCGCCTTCTAAGGATGGTCAAATTGGACAGATTATCAGATTTCTTATTGCTGCGCCCAAAAGAAAACTCGTTTCAGTTTCTTTCCGTCAATGGATGGAAACCTATGTCATAGAACTTGAAAAAGGACTTTACAATTACTCTGCAAAATGGGGCGGTATGGTTCAGCGTACTCGTACCGACTTTTCGGCCGAAGAAAGTCTCGATGACGCAGAAGAAGATATGTGGGGCAATGATGAGGATGAGGACATGGAAGGCTTTGAGATTCTGGACGAAAGTGACTTTACATAAGTTAGAAGTCTGAAGTTAGAAATCTGAAGTTGGAAGTTAGAGTTGTATCAAGTATCAGGTACTAAGTATCAAGACTTTTTTTTAGCTACCAGCTACCAGCATACCAGTTACCAAGAAACCAGCTGCCAAGCGAGTAACCCGATCCAGCATACCAGCTACCAGCATACCAGTTACCAAGAAACCAGGTGATAAGCGAGTAACCCGATCCAATTACCATCTCGTTCTCCAGACGAGACCAGCATACTAATTACCAATAAACCAGCTGCCAAGCGAATAATAGTTCTTTCCTCTTTCAATCTTTCCTCTTTCACTCTTTCCCCTTGCAACTCTACTTCACATATAAAATCGAATCCGACTTCGCCTTTCTCGATGAGGAAGAATACATTCATGTCGTGAAAACCCTACGCAAAAAACAGGGCGACAGATTAGAATTGATGGACGGAAAAGGCTTTTACTATGGAGCAGAAATTACAGAAATAGGAAAAAAAGAAGTTAAACTGCGGATTTTGAGCAGTAGAGAAATTCCTTTGAACTGGGATTTTGACTTGCAGCTGGCAGTGGCGCCGACCAAAAACATTGACCGTACAGAATGGATGCTCGAAAAGTGCGTAGAAATTGGCATCAACAGTTTTAGCCCAATTCTTTGCCGACACTCAGAGCGCAAACAAATAAGAACAGATCGTTTGGAGAAAATTGCCCTTGCTGCTGCCAAACAGTCGCAAAAATCTGTTCTACCGAAAATAAGTGAATTGACTGATTTTGGTAAATTTGTTCGGGAATCAAAAGCAGATCAGAAATTTATCGCACATTGTCAAAGTACTGAACTGGCTGAACTAAAAAATGCTTTTGTCTATTCACCGGGCACATCCGTGCTTGTACTCATCGGCCCTGAAGGCGATTTTAGTCCCGATGAAGTTGCGCTGGCAATTTCTCATGGTTTTAAAGCGGTGAGCCTGGGCAAAAGCCGACTGAGAACAGAAACGGCTGGATTGGTGGCTTGTCATACCTTGCAACTTGGAGTAGCAGGTATCAGGTAACCAACCAAAAAAAGCATCAGATTTTTTGCGAAAGCCCGCGAAAGCTTTCGGGGTAACCTTCCGAAAGCAGGGCAGCAATGGAGCCCTATTTCCGAAAGCTTTCGGAATAGCTTAGGGTAACCTTAAACCCAATAGAAATTGTTTATCTGTAATTGCATCAATTTCACTATATTTGCAAAAAAGAGACAGCATGCAGGCAAATAATATCAAGTTTTCTTATGGAATAAGCAGTATAGAAAAGCTCATAGAGCAGGGCTATGTGTTTGTAGATAAGACAAAATATATCGAATTACTTGAGAAAGAAGATAGTTATTCTATTTTCCTCAGACCAAGGCGGATGGGCAAAAGTCTTTTTGTGTCAATGCTCGAACATTACTACGATATCAATAAAAAACATCTTTTTGAAAAGGTTTTTTCAAATTTATACATCGGTAAAAATCCAACACCAAGGGCTAGTTCATACATGGTTTTGAGTTTTGATTTTAGTGCGATAGATACACAAACAGAGGAAGCAGCTTTCCGTTTTTTTCTAAAAAGAATTCAATCAGATATGAAAAGCTTTATGAAAAGCTATAATTTATTTGAATCTGAAGAAATTGAAATAATTTTAGATGCTGGTTCTCCAGGAGATTTGATGAGCTCATTTTTCAGGTCATTAAAAACCTGGAGAGACAAAACTGGAGATAATAGGCCAATCTTCATCGTAATCGACGAATACGACCATTTTACAAATGAAATCCTGATTAGGGATTTGAGTGAATTCAAACGCTCAGTTTCTGAAGATGGCTATATCAGAAAATTTTACGAAGCCATAAAGACTGCGACCAAGAACAGTTTTGTAGACAGATTTTTTATCACAGGTGTTTCTCCAATAACACTCGATGGTCTTACAAGTGGATTTAATATTGGCAAATATTTGACGGGTTCGGAAATTTTCCAAGATATGATGGGCTTTAGCGAAGAAGAAACCCGGAATTTGCTAAATCTTGTATTGGAAGACAAAAGTCGGGAGCAGCAGATCATGTCCGACCTTAAATTTTGGTACAATGGTTACCGTTTTAATTTGGATGTTGAGCATACCATTTACAATTCGGATATGGTATTGTATTTTTTTGATAATTTTAAGTTCAAACAAAAATATCCGAAACAGATGTTAGATCCCAACATCATGCCCGATTACAGTAAGTTGAAGAAATTATTCAATGTTGCTAATTATCAGGCTAATATCGAAGTATTGGAAGAGATTTTGCAAAATGGCTACTTAATCAATGATCTCATTTATCAATTCTCTTTTGATCAGGACTTTGACCGGACTGCCTTTGTTAATCTGCTTTTTTATCTTGGTAATCTTACCTTAGATGGTGCTGACGAGTACGATACCCCCAGGTTTGTGATTCCAAATTATGTTATCAAAGAATTGTATTGGAAATATTTTGCTAATGTTTTACAAAAGGAAGCAAAGCTCGAATATGAGAGTAACAATGTAATGATTTGCCTTCGCAAAATGGTCGCCGGCGATATTGGTCCAATGTTCGAATTGATAGAAAAATTACTGCAAAATCTTTCCAATCGGGATTTTCAGCGTTTCGACGAAAAATATATCAAAGCCATTCTGCTGGCTTATGTTCACCAAAGCAGGTATTATTATGCTCGCAGCGAAAGAGAAGTTACAAACGATGGATATATTGATATCGAACTATTGCAACATCCAGCTAACCATGGCAATATACAACAGTATGTCATTGAACTTAAATACCTGAAAAAATCGGAAGAAAATTTGTTGGAAAGCACCATGCAATCTGCAAAGACTCAACTAAAATCCTACCTCGAAAATGATATCCAATTAAAAACACTCCAAAAGCTAAAAGCAATTGCAGTTGTAACTGTAAAAGATAAAATTCACTGGGAAATTGTAAATGGATGACTTTTTAATTTATTTTTCCGATATTTGAAAAATATTTTAAAAATACAAAACAACAACTGTGACAAAAAACAAATCGAAAGCCTTTCTAATGCTAGTATTGGCATTATTTTGCGCTAGTTTTTCACATGCGCAAACTTATACTAAAGGAAAGGGCATCACTTATAAAGGCCGTAGCTACGCCACAGTTGTTATGGGCAATGGCCAGGAATGGATGGCCGAAAACCTGAGTGTTTTTTATTTTAGAAATGGCGATCCTATACCTGTTGTTAAAACCAATGAAGTATGGAAAAAAGCAGGCGAGAACAAAGAGCCTGCCTGTTGTTACTATGAGAACAATGCAGAATATGGTAAAACTTACGGTGTATTGTACAATTGGTATGCAGTAAACGACCCCAGAGGCTTAGCCCCAGAGGGCTGGCATGTACCAACAGATGCAGAGTGGAAAAACTTTGAAACCTTTTTAGGCGATGATACAGGCACCAAAATGAAAAGTTCAAGTGGCTGGAAAAGTTATGAAGGAGAAGCGGAATGTGCGAACTGCAAAAGCTGGACTCCCGAACAAAAAGCAGGACAAATCTGTAATGTATGTAATGATTCACGTAAATCTAAGGCTCAGATTTCTGGCAATGGCACTAATTCAAGTGGTTTTTCAGGTCTTCCGGGCGGCGTCCGTTTCGGCAGTCGGGTATTCATCCGCATTGGGGACTACGGCTGCTGGTGGAGTTCTACTGAGGACAGTACGAACTATGCCTGGTACAGCCCACTGTATTCCGACGATGGCCGTGCAGGCGGATACTACCACCTTAAGACGGATGGGTTGTCTGTGCGCTGCCTCAGGGATTAGTACGAAAGCTTTCGGACTTGATTCATTTGACAATTTTTAAAGTTATATCAATTTGCAAAAGCCGATTAAGAACAGAAACGGCGGGATTGCTGGCCTGTCATACCTTGCAACTTTTATAGAAGTCAGATTATCAGACATCAGATTATCAGATGATTAACAAATCTGAACATTTAAAATAGCCTGTAAACTGTCTTTTGGCAATCTGATAATTTTGCGAATTTGAAAAGCTGACTTCTGACTTCTGACTTCTGAAAATCTTCAAAAATGAAACATCTAACCTTTCTCCTCCTAATCCTCCTCCTGAGCGCCTGCGGACAAAAAAAATCAAATGACGGAGGTTTGGAACTGACCGATGCCCAGCTAAAAGAGCTTATGAAAAAACAGCCACAGATGAGCAATCCGGGCACAGGCGATGCTGCCATGCAACAGTTGGAAATGTCATATCTCGATGATAGCAGCAACCTCGAGAATGTATATAACCTGGCATTTATGTATTGCAACAAATGTGTTGCCGATACAAGTTTTGTAGCCTGCCCCAAAGCAGCGCAATATCTAAGCCGGGTGATACGGCTGAAGTCAGATTACAGGCAGGGTAAAGCTTATTACAACCGCGCACTCTGCAACGAGCATCAGTCAAATCTTGATGCGGCTTTATTGGATTATAACCGATTCAGCGAAATAAATGCAAATAATCCCAAACCACCAGTCAATTATTTCTTAAAAAAGGCACTCTTACTCAAAAAAATGGAACGCAACCGCGAGGCCTGTGTTGAGCTTAAAAAAGCTGAGAAATTAGAAAAGAACAGCACTGCTCAAATCGAATGGCGGGAGGAATGCGAGGCCAAAAAGTAATTTAAGCGCCTGAGCATAAATCCGAGCAGATCATTATTATCGACTTTAAATCTGTGTTTTATATTTTTATTTTATAAACACAGATTAAGCGGCAAATACTGATTAGCACTGATCTTCGATACTGATTATTTTCCTTCAGAAAATAACAGATTTGCAAATAGTCTCACCTAAATATTTCAGCATGAATGATTTTTGGAAAATAGGTTTATTGTTTTGCAAATCGAACTTTGGTGGGGATAATCCGCATTTTACGAAGTAAAATATCAGTATTTTGAGTATCAAAATCCGTGTGGGTCAGTATTATCAACCTTAAATCCGTGTTTTATATTTTTTTATAAACGCAGATTAGGACTTTAGTGATTTCAGGAAATAAGTGTTATTATTTTTGCTAAGTAATTTATTGTAAAAATCAAAGCAAATTGCCAGCCCGGCATATCTCTTTGATTGCTTTCTCCTTTTAAGGTAAAAGCGATGCTTTCAATTCGAAATTTGCTTCGCTTTCCGCACTAATGATAGCAATAAGGGCATTTTCTATGATTTTCAATTCAATTTTTGGACCACTGATCGCTAAAACAGTTTGTCCGGGTAGAACAGCATCAGCTTCCGAAACAGCCTTGAGATCGAAGCTAAAACGCAGTCTTTGCAGATAATTGAGAAAACTTTCATTAAAAACCGATTTGCCGTCCTCCTTCAAGGATGCTAGTTGGTGAATGTATTCAGGAACAAATTTCAAAGTGCTGAAATATTTGCAAAAGCTATCAATGCCATAAACTTTTTGCATTTTTTTATCCACTGAATTACTCAGGATAAGTTCCAGTTGTAGTATTTCGGCATAGCTTCCGTCTGTCCAAAAAGAAAAGGCAGCCTTTAAATTTTTTAAATTTTCGAAATCTGACAAACTTGTATCCATTCTATGCCTTTAACTGCTTGTAAATTTGTAAATTTGCGTTTTACGCTGCACGAAATTAAGAAATTACCCTAAAAAGTTGTCTGATTACTTAAAAAAATGCAGTTTTACAAATGAAGCATTCTCATAATGTCGAAAAATCCCGCTTACGAAATTCTGTTTGAAGACGAATCGTTAATCGCTGTAAACAAGCCAGCTCAGGTACTTTCAATTCCCGACAGGCACCGCCCCGAGTTGACCAATATCTACGCTTTACTCTTGGAGAAATATGGTGAAATTTACATTGTTCATCGTATCGATAAAGATACGAGCGGAGTTTTGATTTTTGCCAAAACAGCAGCGGCGCATAAAAGTCTCAGTGAACAATTCGAAGGAAGAACAACTGTAAAACTATACAAAGCGCTGGTTATTGGTTGCCCATTCGAGGAAGAAGGCAGAATTGAGGCAGGAATTGCGCATCATCCCACGCAACTTGGATTGATGTGTGTATCCTCCAAAGGCAAGGAATCGATTACCGAATATCGGGTGCTGGAAAAGTTTAAAAATTACAGCCTTTTGGAATGTAATATCCTTACCGGACGTACACATCAGATACGTGTGCACCTCAAGCATATCGGACATCCGCTGGTGGTCGATTTTCAATATGGAGGCAAAGAATCATTTTTTCTTTCTGAATTTAAAAAAAGAAAGTTCAACCTGGGAAAATGGGAAGAAGAAGTACCCATGCTTTCGAGGGTTCCTTTGCATGCTTATTCATTGACATTCAATCATCCGGAAAGTGGGGAAGAGATGACGCTAACAGCAGAAATGCCAAAAGATATGCGTGCAGTATTAAGTCAATTATCGAAATGGGATAAAATCAGTAAATTATAAAATGGCGAATTTTCAAAGTTACCTAAATTTAAGTGAAAGCGGACAGTTACTGGTTGAAATCAGTTTGCTCATCAATACCAGAATGAGTGTTAAAGATCTGGAGTTGATTGCTAGTCTGTCCAAAGATGAAGACATCCGTAGAATAGGATCGGAATTTACCAATAACGACCTGAACAGTTGTGCTTCAGAGCGTTTCTTTATTTACCGTTATGCAGCTGTAGAACCCATTGAGTTTGATAAAGAAGAAATATTTTTTCATGCTATTGCTAAACCCTATTTCAGAAATCTTTGTGTTGGTTATTATAAGTTTACCAAAGAAAAAAAATACGGATGGTCATGGTCATGGTCTGAGAACTTTCAGGAACTTGGCAATCTGATGCGCCTTTATGTTTTTGATGAACAATTCATTAAAAGCAATGAAATGTTCCGATTGATGTTTGAAAGGGTAAAGCTCGATGAGCGTTGGATGATGTCGGACAAAATACTTTCAAAAATCTTTTTGAAAGGACTGCAAATTGAGAAATTCAAACGAATCCAATTTATAGAAGTCCGTCAGCAACTGGTAGAAGAGGCATTTTCTTACCTTTTCTTTCAGATGAAATATTCAAAATCATTTTGCGATTATATGGTGCAACATGTGAACCAGATAAAACAGGTGAGCACCATAAACAAATTGACACATTTTCTAATGCTTTCGGGCGACAGGAAAGCATTGGGAAAGATAATCAGTACTTCTAAAAATGATTATCTCGTAACTGTTTCTAAAAATCAACTTAGTTTTATCAATGCTGATTTTGTATCATCGCTCACTGAATTTGAGAAAAATAACCTTATTCTGAAAAAACTGGAGGGAAGCAAAAAGTCTCAGTTTAATACGATTAATTATCTTGCGGGACTTTGTCTTTTAAAATTGGAGTCGAAAGCCGTTATTTGGGAAGATTATTGGAAAGGTCTTACAAAAGATGCGATGATTACGAATTATTTGTCGCTCACACTTGGCTTGCTGAGTCAACAGGCAAAACCTGAGCTAATCAATGAATGGAACAGAACCTCCGATGATTATATCATTAAAAACAGTGCGGTACACAGTCTGCTTTTTTTAGCATATGCTGCACTTTGGCTAGGTCGTACCAGTTTGAGCCGTACTTTGCTCAATCATCCGCCCTTAATAGCTTTATCTAATGATTTTCTATGGATTGCACAGGAATACAATGCATTGAAACAGATATTAGAAGGGGATACCGATGAAATTTCGAAAGAGGCTGTGCTTTGGCAGATTTATGCGCCAAAACCCGAATGGGAAGTGCTTTTGGAACAGTTGGACAATATTTTGAATCTTACTGTCAATAGCAATTCTGCCAAAGAAGAAAGGCTCATTTGGCGTTTCAACCCCGAAAGCTTTTATCTTGAACCAATTCTGCAAAAACTCAATAAAAATGGTAGTTGGAGTAAGGGCCGGAAGCTGAATACAGAAAAATATACAGAGCGGGAATTAAGTCAGTTTGCAAATGGACAGGATCTTGAAATTCTGAGAGCGCATCATAAACTCCAAAATTCTAATCTCTATGTTTACGATAATCCGGCAAAACCCGAACTCATAGCCGATCTTTTAGATAAGATGGTTGGCTGCTCCAATCTTTACCTCGAAAACAGCAATGATACCGCGCTACAGATAAACAGAGGGAAACTTGAGCTGCAACTGGTTAAAACTGACAAGGGTTATCATTTCGACAGCCCTTTCAAACTTAACGATAAGGAATTGCCTTTTATTTTTAAAAGAGAGACGCCAACCAGGTATTCATTTATTCCTATCAGCAAGGAACAACAGCAGCTGATTACACTATTGAGCAGGAAAAAAGTTGTACTTCCTAATCAGGCAGAGGATCAACTGAAGGAGAAGCTAAAAAAAATGGTTTCCATACTTCCGGTACACAGCAATTTGATTATCGATGACAGTTCAGTGCCAGAGCATCCTTGCGACGGCAGAATCTATGTGCATTTTCTGCCTGTAGGCGAATTTTTTAATGTAGAACTTTTTGTGAAGCCTTTCAGTGAGGTTCCTCCTTATTTTACTCCCGGCAAGGGTTATGAGCGGGTAATAGCCGAATTGAAGGGCAGTACTTATTTTGTAAAAAGAGATTTAAATGCTGAGAATACTGCAGCAGAAGAGCTCATGGCCATTTCATCCGTTTTGGACATCAGAAGCCGGGAAGGAGAGATCTGGACACTCGACGGTATAGAGCCTTGCCTTGCCTTGCTTGCCGAATTGAACGACTTGCGAAAAGAAAATAAAATTATCATAGAATGGCCGCAGGGCGAAAGGTTGAAAATTTCATCCTATGCAAATTTTGATAGTCTCTTTATGAATGTCAGAAGCAGCGGCAACTGGTTTGAGCTGGAAGGGGAGTTGAGGATTAACGATGATCTGGTGATGGACATGGAGCTACTGTTGGAAAGAAGCCGAGATTCAAAAAACCGTTTTATAAGTCTCGATGACGGCACTTATTTGGCACTCACCGAAAAACTATTCCGCAGGCTGCGCGAAATTGAAAGCTGGACGCAAAAAAATAAAAACAAACTGATGATCTCACAGTTTGCAGGTGCCGCTTTCAGTGATTTTCCAGAGGAAATGAATTTTAGTTACGACACTAAGTGGAAAGCATTTGTTGATAAAATGAAAACTTCTTCAACAAAGGTTTTTGAGCTGCCGCTAGGGCTAAACGCCGAACTCCGCCCTTATCAGACAGAGGGTTACCAGTGGCTGCAGCGAATGGCCGATTGGGGGGCTGGTGCCTGCCTTGCCGATGATATGGGTTTGGGTAAAACCGTTCAGGCTATTGCCATGCTGCTATCGCGTGCAAAAGATGGTCCTGCGCTGGTAGTTGCTCCAGCCTCGGTTTGTGCTAACTGGATAAGCGAACTGGCAAAATTTGCACCAAGCCTCATTGCCCACAATCTTTCACAGGCTAGCGACAGAAACAAATGCATCGAAGATTTAAAAGCTGAAGAAGTATTGGTAACCACTTACGGACTCTTACACCAAGCAAGCGATACACTTTGTGCCAAAAAATTCAATACAATAGTGCTCGATGAAGCCCAGTCTATCAAAAACCGCTTTACCAAGCGATCGCAGGCGGCAATGGAACTGCAGAGCGATTTCAAAATCATCACAACCGGAACGCCAATAGAAAATCATTTGGGAGAACTTTGGAATCTGTTTCATTTTATCAATCCCGGTCTTTTGGGTACTGCCAAAATGTTTCAGGAGCGATTTTCGTTGCCGATTGAAAAGTGGGGCGACAAGGAAAAGCGCGGGCAATTGCAAAAACTTATTAAACCTTTTATTTTGAGAAGGTTAAAGAAAGAAGTGCTAAAAGATTTGCCCGAAAAAACCGAAATTACACTGCGCATCGAAAGGAGCGATGCTGAAAGTTCATTTTATGAGGCATTGCGCCGAAAAGCACTTGACAGTATTCAGGGCGGAAAATTTGAACATGAAGGAGCGAAACGCCTACAGGTATTGGCCGAGCTGATGCGCCTGCGCCGTTGTTGCTGTCATCCTGCATTGATAACGGGAGGCGAAAAAATACCATCTTCAAAATTGGAGGCGCTAAAAGATTTAGTGGATGAATTATTGCAAAATGGACATAAAGCACTTATCTTTAGTCAGTTTGTGGATTATTTGCGCATTATTGAAAAGGAAATAAAAAAAATGGGCGTCAGTTATCAGTATCTCGATGGAAGCACGCCGCTTAAAAAACGCAAAATTGCCATTGATGCCTTTCAGGGCGGAGACGGTGATATCTTTCTTATCAGTTTGAAAGCGGGAGGAACCGGACTCAACCTTACTGCTGCAGATTACGTTATACATGTAGATCCATGGTGGAATCCGGCAGTTGAAGATCAGGCAAGTGACAGAGCACATCGCATCGGGCAACAAAATCCTGTTACAGTCTACCGTTTGGTTGCTGAAGGTAGTATCGAAGAGAAAATTGTAAAATTACATGGTTCGAAAAGAGAAATGGCCGAAGCGCTGCTGCAGGATACCGATGGAAAAGTTTCGCTTAATGCCGATGACTTATTGGATTTATTGAAAGGGTTTTAGAAAGAATGAAAGAGGAAAGATGTTGAAAATTTGAAAATTCGGTGATTTGATAATTTGAGAATGGTGCTTGAGAAGTGGTAATTGGTATGCTGTTAGTTGGTAATTAGAAACGTGCTATGCGGAGTTAGTCTTAATACAATTCGCGGAACTTCGTTTGTTGATACTTGATACTTGATACTTGATACTTGATGTGCTTCGCGGAACTTCGTTTAAAGAGCTCGCAAAGCTCGGTTCTTGATACTTGATACTTGATACTTGATACTTGATTCCTGCTACAAAATAAATAATATTAAACATCAAAAACTATGATCAGAATTTTAAGTATTGTAATGCTCGCGATTGTTTTACTCAGTTCCTGCGTAACCAAAAAGAAATTTAAACAATTACAGGCCAATCATGCGCTGGAACTGGATAAGTCCAAAGCCAGTGAAACTGCCTGTCTGCTCGAACTTGATAATTTAAAAAGGTCACTGGATGTAAAAGATAAGGCCCTTCGAGATAAGGAATCGGAACTAAATCTTACTAAAAATAATCTCGACAATGCTAAAGTTAAGGAACAGGAGATGAAGAGTCAGATGGACTTCCTGCGTGAAAATAATACGCAGCTTTTGGGCAGACTTTCCGACCTTTCTGTTGTGAGTAAGACTGGTGCCGAAAGTATAAAAAAATCATTGGAAACTATGGAGGAGCAGGGTAGGTACATCAAAGACCTCACTGCTTCGCTACAAAGAAAAGACTCACTCAATCTTCAGTTGGTGATGAATTTGAAACGCTCTTTGGATAATATTAATGATGAAGATGTGAATGTCGAGGTAAAAAAAGGAGTGGTTTTTATTTCACTTTCTGATAAAATGCTTTTCAAATCGGGCTCTTACGAAATCAATAAAACAGCCGATAATGTTCTTGCAAAAATTGCCAAGGTAGTGAACGACCACAAAGATATGGAGATTTTGGTCGAGGGCCATACTGATAATGTCCCTATGAAGAGTGATTGTATGAAAGACAACTGGGACCTGAGTGTGATGCGCTCCACGGCAATTGTGCGCTCATTGCAAAGCAAGTATGGAGTCGACCCCAAGAGAATGACCGCTGGTGGGCGTTCAGAATATCTTCCCAAAACCGGAAATGATAATACGGCCGGCCGTTCAACAAACCGTCGCACCGAGATTATTATTACGCCTAAACTCGATCAGTTTTTTGAGCTGATGAAGCCAGAGGGAGGAAAAAAGTAGTAGAACAAGATTGATAAATTATGCCTGTATATTGCAATGATGGGAAAGCTTTTTTTTATTGTTTTAATCTGTTTTTTTTCGAAAGAAGCATTTGGGCAAAATCCTGTGCAGGAAGATATCTTATTTAAAGATACAGTTTGCAATATTGCTTTTGATTCTCTGAAACATAATTTTGGTAAAATTAATCCTGAAACACAAAGCAGATACCTTACTAAGCATTTTAAGTATTTAGGCACTGAACCACTAAGTATCAAAAGAGCCTGGACTGGCGACCCTCATTATATCTGCGACTATCCAAAAGAAGATTTGATTCCCAATAAGGTTTATTCTTTCAAGGTCTGTTTCAGCCACAAAGGGCGCGAAGGTATTATGAACAAGCAAATGGGCTTTGATTTATCGGATGGCAATCGAGTTTTTATGCGATTTACAGGCGAGTATGTTAAACAATAGCATAAAAATATCTTACAGTTTAAAACAAAAAAACAATGAAAGTACTTTTGTTCATAACGCTACTGCTTACAATTTTTTCCTGTAAAAAAGAATCTGGATGTTATGATGCCCAATTGGAACAACAGTTTAGAAACAGTTTTTGCACTTCTGATTGCCCAGGTGTAATTGGTTGCGATGTCAAAACTTATTGCAACGAATGTGAGGCGAACAGGCAAGGGATAAGGGTTGATTGATACGGATTTTAACCCAAATCCGTCATTAGAAATTCTATTACAACCCAAAATTGCTTTGAAACTAAGCACTTACTCGTTTTTTCGAGCTTGAAATAGGTGTGACTATTCCTTCACCCGAAAAAACTGTGTGAGCCCTTATTTCCTTAGCACTTTTGGCCTTCATTACGAACTCTAATGACGGAATTGGGTTTAAGCTTAAAACTCAATTAAAAAAGACTGTCTCCTATGTGGAAACAGTCTTTTTAAGTACAAACGCTTTTGAAGCTTACTTTTTCATCTTTTTGATAAGTGCTTCTGTTTCTGAAGCATCATCACCAATTTCATTGGCCATTTTTACGGCTTCTTTAGCATCGGCAAGGGCTGCTTTTTTATTGCCCAGAACATAATGTAAGTTTGCTCTGGTATCAAGGCTTTGCCAATTCTTATCAAGTTTAATCGATTTATCAATCCATTTCAAGGCTGCTTTCAACTTGGTTTTGTCCGTTTCGTTTTCGAAATAATACCAGGCAAAAGTATTCAGCATTGCTGCATCCTCACAGTATTTTTCAAAATAAACATTGGCAAATTTTAACTCGTTATCTGTACCCATATTGAAATTAAGGTCCAGATAAGCAATCATCGATTCGGCATTTGTGCCTAGATTTTTCTTCATATTGAGTTTCAATTCATCGGCAGCAACTTGATCTTTTTCTTCAGATACTTTGGCTATTTCCTGATTGTAAACCTGGCCGATGAACATTTCAACATATTCTTTGCCAATACTTTTCTCGAATGCTGCTTTGTTTGCCAGCACATGATTAAAGATTTTGGAATCGAGGCTTGCCTGAGTTCTGTAAATCAACATAAAATTGTCCATGCTTGTCCAATCTTCTTTAGAAATGCTGTTGAAATACAATTCTGCAACATCTTCAGCATCTTCACTTGCATTCAAAAGCGCATTGATATAGCTAGATAGAAATTCCTGACTTTTTTCACCTGCTTCAAATTTCTTTTTCATGGTATAAACCTGTTTTTCAGGATTCATAGCATCTTCGCCCAATGTCACAAATGTTTCTGAGTCACGTCCACCTACTGCTTTATGAATTAATTCACCAGCTGGGTTGAAGAAAAGCAGGGTAGGGTATGCAGCTACTGTATAGGTTTTTGCAAATTTTGGACCCTCGCCCTTTTCCATATCGAATTTGTAGCAAACGAAATTTTTATTAAAATAAGAACCAACCGAATTTTCGGTAAAAACTTCCTTTGCCATTTTCTTGCAGGGACCGCACCATTCGGCATAAGCATCTACAAAAATGAATTTATTTTCGGCTTTAGCTTTTTTGACAACTTCATCCCAGCTGCCTTTTTCGAATGAAATACCCTGCGCAGAGAGTATTGTGGCAGTTAAAAGTAAAAGTGTTGCGCTGAAAAATGATTTGAAATTCATAGTTTAAATTATCTGAGTTAATAAATAAATTGCTAAGCAAAGTTACGACATTGCAATTCAACTAACGTAAAATGTGCCAAAAGTTACATAATTTTATAATTTCTTTAATTTTTTAAAAAAAAGAAGAAAATTCGAAAATGAATACTTATATTTGCATCCTTAAAAATCCTGCCCCTTGTTGAGCAAGTTACGCAGGGTATGCTATCACATATTAAAATTAAAAAAAATGGCAGTCAAAATCCGTTTACAACGCAAAGGTCGCAAAAAAGCACCTATTTACCACATTGTAGTTGCCGATGCACGTGCACCACGCGATGGTCGCTACATTGAGCGCCTTGGTACTTACAATCCACTCACTATTCCTGCAACGATTGAAATCAATGCCGACAAAGCATTCGAATGGTTAATGAATGGTGCACAACCTTCTGACACAGCGCGCGCAATTCTCAAGTTCAAAGGTATCTATTACAGAAAACATCTTCAGAGAGGTGTTTCTAAAGGTGCTATGACTCAAGAGAAAGCAAACGAACTCTATTCTGTTTGGGTTGAAAGCAAAGACAAAAAGGTAGAAGTGCGTAAAGAACAAACTCGTCAATCACTCGAAGACCGTCGTGTAAGAATCTTCGGTACGCCAAAAGACAGAGCCAAAAAAGTTGAAGAAGCTCCTGTCGTAGAAGATACAACCGACGAATCAGCAGAATAAGATTTAACATCTTCTTAAAAGAGGTTAAAAACTATACAAACGCCTGACAATTCTTAGAGAATTTCAGGCGTTTGCTTATTTTTGCAGTATCAATTCAAAGTTTATGAGACTCTACTCGGCTGCCGTTTTCTGTATTGCCCTTGTATTTGCATTTGGAAATTTGCAAAACGAGTTACCAGTGCTTTACAGCGGACCAACAACAGCAGAGGAATTGGGTAAAATCCTTTTCCAGGATTCAATACTTTCCGAAGACTACAGTATCAGCTGTGCTTCCTGTCATAAACCCCAGTTCGCTTTTTCCGATACTGTTGCTTTGAGCCCAGGCGTGAGAGGGCAGAAAGGAACAAGGAATACGCCTACGGCGATGAATGTGCTGAGTCGCCCCTTTTTGTTTTGGGACGGACGTGCTGCTTCGCTCGAGGAACAGGCATTGATACCCATTGAAAATCCATTGGAAATGAATCTTCCGGCAGATTCTGCTGTGGCTCGCCTTGCAAGAAATCCCTTTTACCTGCAAGCATTTAACAGGATTTATGGTGCTGCACCCACAAAGGCACTGCTTGCTGATGCGCTTGCTGCTTTTGAAAGAACATTGGAAACAGGTTCCGATCACGACCGCTTCATGAATGGCGATTCAACGGCAATCTCTGCTGCTGCTATACGCGGGCTTGAGATTTTTAATGTTAAAGGTAAATGTTTCGAATGCCATTTTGGTCCCGATTTGACAGGTGATGAATTTCGAAGCATCGGTCTTTTCGATAATGTAAACGATAAGGATAAAGGCCGTTATGATATCAGTAAGGACAGTCTAGATTTTGGAAAATTTAAGGTTCCTTCGCTGCGTAACGTGGCTGTGACAGGCCCATACATGCACGATGGCAGCTTTAAAACACTTCGTGAGGTAATAGCGTATTATAATGAACCTCAAAAACTTAGACCTCATGGACTCAATCGCGATAATTTGCTTGCTGCGCCTCTTGGACTAAGCGAAACAGAAATGGACGATTTGGAGGCTTTTCTTCATAGTCTCACAGCTCCTCAGTTCAAGCATATTTTAGAGTTGAAGAGGAAAGAATTGAAGAGGAAAGATTAGTAGAATTTGTCTCGTTCTACAAACGAGATGAAAATGAGATAATTTGTCTCGTCCAGCAGACGAGATTCCAAAGGGCTTTAGCCTTAGTGAAAAACCAAAGCAAAGGAGCGCGGTATTTAATGCCGCTGAATATGGGTAAAATTTTACCACAGAGCGCACAAAGTTTTACACAGAGCACCACAAAGTCTCATTAGCAAATTAAATCCGTCAAAATCATTATTAAGGTAGTTAACTTCAATCTTCCAATTTCTACCTGGACCCGACTACTTTTTCAATAAATTATCCTATAAGCACGGATATTACAATTCCTTTCCTATTTTTGTTTAACTCTAGACTTGTTCAATGAAAATAGAAAAATATACAATTCCTGTTTTCCTCTTCTGTTCAGCTTTGCTGACCACTTTATGGAATTATCAGTTCGGGCAGATGGACCAGGTTGAGCATCTGCCCATTATCTTTAGAGCTGAAAATTCGGAATATTTAAAAAATGACAGTTTTTTGAATGCTTTTTCACAAAATTACGATCCAAGGTTTTATTATACGCAACTGATACTTCTGCTCAAAACAGTAATTCCACTGCCCTTACTTTTTTTTCTACTTACTTTTGTTGTAAACTATCTAGTTGCATTTTCTACTTTCTGCATTGCCCGACAACTGTTTTCCGATGAAAAATGGTCAGGAATTTTGGCTGTTATCCTTGTTTTGACCGTACCCACAGTTGAATTGGGTTCAGTAGCAGAAATTCATACCGACTATTTAACACCTAATTCGCTGGCCTTTTCACTTATTTTGCTGTCGCTAAGTTTTATACTGCGTAAAGCATGGTTTTACGCGGGTTTGACATTAGGGTTTGCATCACTTATTCATCCGCTTGCAGGTCCTGAGACTGGGCTCATTTTCTTTTTCTGTGCAGCTTTTGAGCAAATTTATTCGAACAGATTTCAGCTAAAGAAATACACCTATTTTCTCTTAGGACTGACGGTTTTTATACTTTTTGCATCTTTGAGTTTAATGCCCTTTTTTATAAATCAAACGGAAGGACTCGATGCAAAAACCTTCATAGAGATTTATGCACAATTCAGGGTGCCGCACCATATTTTACCTTCAGTTTTTATGCACCCGGCCGAGCGAAATCTTGCATTTAAACTATTGTCTTTGTTACTAATACTCTGGTTTATTTTTACATACACATTCAAAAAAGAAAGCTATTTTCAACTGAGTTTATTGGGCTACATAATTGTATTAATTCTACTGGCTATTGCGGGTTATGTCTTTGTGGAGCTTTATCCTGTAAAATTAGTTGTGATTGCCCAGACCTTCAGGCTACTATATATTCTAAAGTTTTTCTTGCTTGTACTATTAGGCGGTCTTATTGGATTTTATTTTCAACGAGGAACCCAGTTAGAGAAAATTTATGCTTTTTCTGCACTTATCAGCAGCTTTGCACTCACTAATTTACTTTGGATTTTTGGGCTTTACTTGTTTAGTAAATTGATTCGCAGAAGATTAAATTTGCATCAGTCTTTTTTAATTTTTGAAATTTCATTGCTGTTGGCATTGGGTGTTTATGGATTTTATCAATCTTGGCAGCATACTGCGCAGTCTGCCGAGGTTTATTTATGGGTATTTATGCTTGCTTTGCCTGTACTTGCTTTGTTAAATCTGTCAAAGATTCAACTTATTATTTTGCCATTGTGTACAAGTTTATTTCTGCTTTTTTGGATTTCAAACCCAAGACCTGAAAAACATAGTCCATTGCAAAGAGCAGTCAGTCGCCAATATAGTTTAAGGGATTTACCCGCATCGCAACTCGAATTAGCTGCAAAAATCAAGGAATTAACCCCTACTGATGCCATACTCACTGTCCCCCCAATGTTTGGTGAACTGCGTTATCTGGCAAACAGGGCATTGCTAGTTAGCTTTAAAACCTTGCCCTTTGGAGGAAAAGAGATGATTGATTGGAAAACTTCTGTATTCGATTGTTATGGTTGGACCGATTTGAAAGGATTTAACGCCGTGCTGTATGGTTTTGAACCTAATTATAAAATCATTGACAAGGAAAGGCTGAAAATGCTGCATCAAAAGTACAATACCAATTATGCTGTTCTTTTTCGCGAAACAGAAACAGTTTTTCCAGTGCTCTTTGAGAATGCCAATTATAAGCTGGTGTACATTGGTCAGGTTAAATAAAAAAAGAGGCCGAAGCCTCTTTTGAAATATAGTTTTAAACTGTTTATTGGATAGTTACTGTGATTCGATTGATGCTTCGGTTTGTTAAATCACCCTCGCAGCGTGCTTCAATATCATAAAAATGAATCTTGTCGCCAGGTTTTACAGACTTTATCAGTTTAATCACATTTACGTTAAAATCGGCACCTTGATTTTGCAATGGAGGAGTTGAATTATGCTTAGCACCTTTGTCGACGATTACTTTAAATTTTTGAATACTACATATAGGCACGGTTGAATTTGCATTAGAAATATGTGCGATTATATTTTTTTCTAAATTTAATTCTCCTACACTTATACTCCCATCTGATTTTTTGCAATTACCGAGAACCGCAGTAGGGTCAGCCGCTCTTTTTGTAGCGTATTTAAGTGTTTTTATGATTTCTCCTGTTTTTTTATTTTTAAATTCTAAGGTACAGACCTCTTTACTAAGGTTGCTTAGTTTTACAATATAATCTCCAGCTTCCTCTTTAATCGTCCCTTCGGCACCAGAAATTGAACTTTGAATTTCGCTCTTATCGATTGACGTAAAATCATTTTTGATAAGATTGTCAATGCCAAAAAGGAGATAATCATAATTTGTATTAGGTATGTGTCTGGCCTTTTGAGCAAAAAGTCCAATTCCTATGAAATTTGATAGCAATAAACAGATAATCGTTTTCATAATTTTATTTATTGTAATTTTATGATTAAAAATATGCCTAATAATTATTGATTAGTTATATCGTTCGGTCTAATGACCTTCCCCTTGCAGACTTTTTTGTAAAAAGCTGGTGAGCATGCTCTTAATATGCCTTCGTTGTCGAAATAATCAACTATTGGTGCAAAAGCTAAGGTTGTTGCTTTTAGTTTTTGTTCTTTCCCGTCCCAATACCAATTCATTTCGAATCGAATACCTCGAATATGCTCTGCTTTAATACTGCTCTTTACTACTTCAAGTTTTTCTTCTAATGTTACAGGATCTACTATTGTGATGCTATCAATTCGTTCTCCAAAATTTTTTTTGCTTTCATCAGTGATTTCTGAAGTATTTTCCAGTCCAATCTGACCAAAATAAATTTCATGTTTTGATGGAGATTTTCTAACTGCACTCAATATTTTTATCCCTGCATCATTAGGCTTTTCTAATGATTTTAGGGTTTTTGCTTTTGATAAATCAACAGAAATCAAGGTATTTTTAGCGTAATTGATATTACTTCCGCTGTAATCTAAAGTTTTATCAAAGTTATCAACAGGAAGCCAAACTGCTTCACCAGAGGAGATAAAAATACCTGTTAGGTCATAATAATCTACTATCGGAGCAATAGAAAGACAAACTGCGTTGAAACTTGCGCTTTTGTTATCGAAATAAACCAATAACTTTAATTTTACTACTGAACGAACACTATTATAAAATAGATCTGTCACAACTGTTGTATCCTTTTCTGAATAAGTGTCAGGATCAATCAAAGTAATTGTTTCAGTGTTCAATCCAAGCTTTTTCTTATCATCAGCGCTCATTTTTTTCTGTAATTCAGCATCAAAATAGGCTAGTGTTTTAGGTGATCTTGCAGCGCGTGCGAAGTAAACGGCAATATTATTAAAAATTTCCATTTCTTTTAGTGTTGTCGAGCCAAAGCCAATAGTACCCATTTGGGTCAAAAAATCCATATTGTTATAAGAAGTAATCCATGCAGCTCTTTCATATGGACTATGATACTTGTTATAAGCAGAATCGTTTAAATTGTTTGTATGTAAATCAAAAGGTATTGTCACATCATATTCAGCAACCCAGCTGATGTCTTTATTGTTAAGCAGCGATTCTTTTGTGACATTTTTTTGGGCATGCAAGATGTTTAAAAAAAGTAAGGGTAGGAAAAAAAGTAATTTTTTCATTAGATTAGTTTTTTAAGAATTAAAATATGGATTATATATTAGATAATAATGGAAAAAATAAAAAAGGTTACAGTTTTTTAAAAAATATTTTCAGTAAATGACAAAAAAAAGAGGCGCGAGGCCTCTTTTAAAAATATAATTTCGTTTCAAATCATCAATTACATTTCCAATGCAGTTTGAATCGTTGCCAAAAATTCTTTTTTGGTGCTGTCCTCTTCAAATTTGCCGCTGTATGCCGAAGTAACAGTACTGCTTGAAGTATCTTTGATACCTCTGCTCGACACACACATGTGTTTGGCATCTATATAAATTGCTACATCTTCAGATTTAAGCACTCTTTTCAGTTCATTAAGAATCTGCATGGTGAGACGTTCCTGCACCTGAGGACGCTTGCCAAAATACTGTACAATGCGGTTGATTTTTGAAAGCCCGATTACATAACCATTCGAAATGTAGGCTACATGGCAGCGTCCGTAAATTGGCAGAAAGTGATGCTCGCAGGTCGATTGGACCAAGATGTTTTTCTCCACCAGCATCTGATTGTACTGATACTTATTCTCAAATAGTGCTGCAGCAGGTTTGTTGCCTGGGTTGAGCCCGCTAAAAATTTCCTGGACATACATTTTGGCGACCCTGTGCGGCGTGCCTCTCAGGCTGTCATCCGTAAGGTCTAGCCCCAAAATATCCATAATTTGTTCGAAATGGGTAGCTATTTTAGCTATTTTTTCTTCGTCTGTAAGGTCGAAAGCGCCGGGACGCATTGGAGTTTCGAGAGCGGTAAGGATATGCTCATCGTCCATTTCCTCGTAGGTGCTAATGAGTTCCTTGTTTGGGATTTTTGTTCCGTTCATTTTAATTTGAATTTAAATTTGACAAAAAGCGGATAAAAAATTCAGAAAAAGTTCCGCTAAGAGTATTGATTGAATTCTGAATATTGTTTAAACAAGTGGTTTTAAAGTTTTGTTTAATGATTTTAATTTATTTATGTTAAACAATTTAACAAAATGTCGAAGATCATCATTGTTGGTACAGGAATGGGGAGTTTGAGCGCAGCAGCCTTGTTGGCAAAAGAGGGACATGAGCTGACAATTCTAGAGCAAAATTACCTGCCGGGTGGTTGCAGCAGTTCCTATTACCGTCAGGGATTTATCTTCGAAAGTGGAGCAACAACACTGGTAGGTTTCGACAAAGGTATGCCTTTAGGTTTTCTTTTCGATGAAATCGGTCTTGAAATTGATACGGAGCGTTTAAAAGTTCCCATGAAGGTTCATTTGAGAAATGGTGAAACTTTAATCAGACACAATGATCTCGAGCATTGGATTTCAGAAGCAGAAAGCATCTTTGGTACAAAAGGTCAACGCAGTTTTTGGAAATTTTGTTTCAAAATCAGCAAATTTGTTTGGGAAAGCTCTTTGAAACAACAAGCATTTCCACCTACAAGTTTTTCAGATCTCTGCTCCCTTGCAGCTTCCTTCCGGCCTGAACAGCTCACGAAAATACCATGGGCATTTTATTCTATGGATTATCTGCTCAAGAAATTTGGGCTGAATGAAAATCAACTATTTGTTGATTTTGTCAACGAGCAGTTGCTCATAACCGCGCAAAATTTTACAAAAGAAGTAAACGTACTCTTTGGCGCAACGGCACTATGTTATACCAATTTTGGCAATTATTATGTCTTTGGCGGTATGATTCAAATGGTTAAAAAAATTACCGATTGGCTCGAAAATAAGGGAGCCGCTATACATTACAGAACCAAGGTTGAAAATGTTAAATTTGAAAACGGGCAATACCAGGTCGAAAGCAGTAACGGGCACTTTAGTGCAGATAAAATCCTTTTTGGCATTCCAATAAACAATGTCATTGAGATTTTTCCGGATGAAAAATTAAAAAAGAAATACATTAACAAAACGCTCAATAATGATAAACTGTACAGTGCCTTTCAAATTGGTGTTGGTTTTAAAAGACCTGCCGGATTTGAGCCAGATGCGCTGCATCATCAGATTCATTTAATAAATCCCCTGCCGAATATAAATGCAGCCTCGGTTTTTCTAAGTTATTCACATCCAATCGATTGGTATCGTGCGCCATTGGACAAAATGGTAGCGTCTATCAGCTGTCATATTCCAAATCCAAATCCAGATCTTGATATTGACAAAGAGGCCTTGGCTCAGATTGTATTCGATGAACTGGATTCAAAAGGCCTGATTCCAAGAGATGCTATCGAGTATTTTCATGTGTCGGGAGCAGCAGCCTGGGAACGTTGGACCGGTAGGAAATTTGGCTTTGTTGGCGGCTATCCGCAGTACATGCGCACCAAACCCTGGCAGATGATCGATGCGCGATTGGATGGTCGTGGTGCATACATCTGCGGCGATTCGGCCTATCCAGGGCAGGGTATACCCGGAGTTGCACTAAGCGGTATCAATGCATTTTATAAAATGAAATGCAGCCTGAGAAAATAATTGCAGATGTTGATTTTTTTGTCGAATTTTGCATTTTAATAATCGAATCAAGCAAAAAATGAATTTAAAGGAGCGCTGCGCAGCATTGGGAAAATTAGGAAATTGGCTAAAAGACAATGAAGAAAGTCTTGATGACTTATACCGCAAAGCTTTCAGCGAAAATGGCTGGTTCGATGCTGATCAATGTCGCTATGCAATAAAACAGGCTATAGCAGTATATTTCAACGAGAAAAAACTGATGTCCTGGTCAGCGCAAAATGTCGAAGAAAGTTCCCTTTCAAAAAACATTGGAATCATCATGGCAGGAAATATTCCGGCGGTGGGTCTGCACGATTTTATCTCGGTCTTTGTCAGCGGTCATAAAGCATTGCTAAAATTCTCTGATAAAGATAAAGTACTGATTAGCTTTTTGCTCAACAAACTCGAAGAACTAAGTCCAGGCTGTTCCACACATTATGAAATTATTGAGCGACTACAGGTCGCTGACGCTGTAATTGCCACTGGTAGCGACAACAGCAGTCGTTATTTCGAATATTATTTTTCGAAAATGCCTTCGATAATTCGTGG